>DASRJX010000067.1:0-3561 GCA_035649235.1 Candidatus Cryosericum sp. | reverse complement strand
GTACTGCGGGTCCACCGGCACGTACGCCCCGCCCGCCTTCAACGTCCCCAGCATCCCCAAAACCATCTCCGGCGAGCGCTCCAGGCACACCACCACCCGCTCCTCCGGCCCCACCCCCAGGGCCAGGAGCCGCCGTGCCAGCACGTTCGCTCGCCGGTTCAGCTCCCCATACGTCAGCCCCCGCGGCGCATCCCCGGCCCCCCACCCCAGGACCGCCTGCGCCTCCGGCCGCTCCCGCGCCTGCCGCTCGAACGCCTCCTGGATGCTCCCATTCCACCCGTACTCCGCTCCCGTCGCGTTCCATCCCCCAACCACCCGCTCCCGCTCCTCGCCCGTCAACACCCCCAGCTCCGACAACCGCCGCTCCACCCCTCCCACCATCCCCTGAAGCAGCAGGCGGTAGCTGCCGAGCAGTCGATCGATCGTGGAGGCTTCGAAGAGAAGCGAGTTGTAGACGACGTGACCGGTGAGCCCCTGGGGGCCCTGCCAGACGAAGAAGCTGAGGTCCAGCTCCCCCGTCCCCATCTCCATCTTCTGCAGGCTGAGCTTGAGACCGCCGGCCAGATCCTGCACGCCGATGAGATCGCGGTGCACCATGAACGACACCTGCGCGAAGGGCTGTACCCCGGGCACGCGCTCGGGCCGCAGCTCCTCGACCAGCCTCTCGAAGGGGAGGTCCATGTGGGCGTAGGCGCCGAGACAGGCGTCGCGCACCCGGCGCAAAGCGTCGCGCACCGTCGGATCGCCGGAGAGATCCGTGCGCAGCACGAGACTGTTGACGAAGAACCCGATGAGATCGACGGTCGAGGCATGCGGGCGGCCGGCGACCGGGGAGCTGACGACGATGTCCTCCTGCCCGCCGTAGCGGTGCAGGAGCGCCTTGAAGGCCGCGAGCAGCGCCATGAACAGCGTCACGCCTTCGCGGCGGCAGATCTCTTGGAGTCCCACATCGAGATCACGCGGGAGATCGAAACCGAGCATGGCGCCGCGGAAGGGGGCCTTCGGCGAGCGCGGGCGATCGACGGGGAGATCGAGCGTCGGCCGCGCCCCGTCCAGCCGCCCCCGCCAGTATGCGAGCAGATCCTCCAGCCGGCGGCCACCGAGGATCCGCCGCTGCCAGACGGCGAAGTCGGCGTACTGGATCGGCATCCTCGGCAGCGACGACGGCCGCCCCGCCAGGATCGCGTCGTAGACGGCGGCGACCTCGCGCGTCAGGACGGCGACCGACCACCCGTCGCAGATGATGTGGTGCAGCGTCAGGACCAAAGCATGCCGCCTGTCGTCCAGCTTCAAGAGGGTCGCCCGCAGCAGCGGGCCGCGCGACAGGTCGAACAGGCGCCCGACGTCCTGCTGCGCGAGCCGCTCCACGACGGCATCCCGGGCGGGGATGGCGAGCGCCCCGAGGTCGGCGACCACGAGGCTCCGCCGCGCGTGGGGCGAGACGATCTGGAGCGGGTGGCCCTGCCGCTCGACGAACCTGGTCCTCAGGATCTCGTGCCGCGCGACGACGTCGTCGAGCGCCCGCTCCAGCGCGCCGACCAGGACGGGACCGTCGAGGCGGAGGACGCCGGTCTGGTTGTAGCTCGGCCGATCGGGGGAGAACTGCGCCTCGAACCAGAGCCGCTGCTGCCCGAAGGAGAGCGGGGTGCCGTCAGCCTCCTGCGGGCGCGGCGGGATCGTCATGTCTCGACCGTCGCCCGACTCCTCGCGGACGATCAGATCGAGCAGCTCCATCTGTTCCGGAGAGAGATCGACTTGGTCCTTCCGGGCTTCCGTCACGTGTCCATCGCAGTGCAACGCCCCATCGCACCCCCCTCATCCGGCATGCGCGGATCCCCTTCCCGCAGGGGAGGGGGCCCCGGGGGGTGCTGGAAAGCCATTGCGGATGTAATGGTCGAAGTAGGTCCCGAGCAGCGCGTCGTCGACCGGCGGACAGACGATCGACGATCCGCGGAGCCCGTCGAGAGTGTTCCGGCACTCGAACCGCACGGGCTCGCGGTCGGCCGCCGCCGGCCGTTCGGCTCCGCGTCCGCGCTGTGCTGTGCGGCGCGCGGCGTCGCGCAGGAACGACGCGAGCGCCGCGGAGCGGGATTTCTTTGCATACGCCTCGAGCGCGTGCCGGAACCTCTCGACCGGCAGGCGCTCGATTGGGTAGCCGTAGGACCGCATCCAGGCCAGCAGGTCCGCGACCCGGATCGGGTTCGGGTTGACGAGGTGGAACGTCCTGCCGACCGATTCCTCCCGCGTCGACAGGTGGACGATCGCCCGGCTCACGTAATCGACCGGCGTCAGGTCGACCAGGACCTCGGAGCCGACGGCCGGCAGGCTGCCGAGCTGCACGAGAGCCTTCAGCATCTTCGGGAGGATGTCTTCGTCGTTCGAGGCGCCGGTGCGGCTGTGGCCGGAGACGCGCCCCGGCCGGTAGATCGCGACCGGGACCCCGCGGTCGCGCGCCTGCGCCACGAGGCGCTCCGCGACCCACTTGCTCTGGGAGTAGCCGCCTCCCGGGACCTGGATCGTCTCGATGGCGCTCTGCTCCCGGATCGTCCGATCGCCCGAGTCGATCCGGATCGGGAAGACCGAGATGGTCGACACGAAGTGGACCGGCCGGAGCCTCCCTTCGCAGGCGAGAGCCAGCACCTCCTTCGTCCCGTCGACGTTGACCGCCTTGAGCATCGAGTAGGGATAGAAGAAGTTCACCAGCGCGCCGTTGTGGTAGATGACGTCGACGCTCTCCGCCAGCGTGCTCCAGGCGGACTCGGTGAGGCCGAAGTGCTTTTGGCCGAGGTCTCCGGGGACCGGGATGATGCGCGAGGCGCGGGACGGCTCCCAGAGGCCGAAGGTCGAAAGAGAGGAGCGGAGCCTTGCGGTCCCCTCCTCCGGGCTCTTCGCGCGCACCAGGCAGTACACCTCGCCCGGGATGCGCTCCAGGAGATCGTGCAGCAGGTGGGCGCCCAGGAAGCCGGTCCCGCCGGTGAGGAACACGGCGGAAGGCTCCCCGGCCGCGGCCGGCCTCCTCCCGGAGCCGGTGATGGCCGGATCGAGGACGGCCTCGGCCTCGAAGTCGACGCGCTCCGTGCTCTCGTACGCGCCCGTCGCCAGCAGGATCTCGACGACCTGCGCCAGCTGCGCCACGGTCGGCGCCTCGAACAGGGCCGGGAGCGGCAGCTCCACGTGCATCGCATCGCGCACGCGGGAGACCATCTGCACCGCCTGCATGGAGTGCCCGCCCAGCTCGAAGAAGTTGTCGTGCACGCCGATGCGGTCGACGCCCAAGACACCGGACCAGATCCGGGCCAGCTCCTTCTCCACCGCCGTGCGCGGCTCTATGAACTCGCTCGCCAGCTCGGGCCTTTCGCCCTCCGGCCTCGGGAGCGAGCGGCGATCGACCTTGCCGGTTCCTGTGAGTGGCAGGTCTTTGAGGTCGACGAAGGTCGCGGGGATCATGTAGTCCGGCAGCCGGGTCTGGAGGTGGCTGCGCAGCGCAGTACTCGACGGCGCCCCGGCGCCTTCCGCACCCACCACGTACGCCACCAGCCTCCGGTCCCCGGGACGGTCCTC
>DASRJX010000066.1:0-6026 GCA_035649235.1 Candidatus Cryosericum sp. | reverse complement strand
GGGCGCATCGTCGACTGCTTGTCGAGCGTGATCTCCGCCATGCCGCTCGCCATCTTGGCGTGCGACGAGCTCGCGCTGTCCTCCCAGGAGATCGAGTCGTCGCGGGAGCTGATTTTGCTCCACTACACGTCGAACACCTTGCCGACGACCTTCTCGATCGCCTTGCGCTGCTCCGGGGTCGAGCGCCGGTCGAAGGTCACGACCGTCCAGTCCATCGGCATCCCGGGGCCCGGGTTCTTGTGCCACTCGCCGCCCATGTCGCCCGACAACCAGACCAGCTGGTTTGACAGATCCACGTCGCCGTAGTGGCTCCCCTTGCGGAAACCGGTCAAGCCCCGGCGGTGCGGATGGTCCCTCCGCGGAACGCACGGTCCCTTCGGCGGGACGCGGGGAGAAGGAGCGGTGAAAAAACAAGGGCCGCGTCGCCGCGGCCCTTCGATCCTTCGGAGTGAAGCGGGGCTTCAGGACTTCGTCAGCTTCTCGATCGAGGCGACGCGGACCACGTTCGACGATTCGTCGAGCTGGCCGGTGACCTTCACCTCGAAGCCGAACACCTCCTCCGGCTTGTCGAGCTTCTCGATCGTGTACAGCTTGTTGTCGGCCTTGAGCTGGACCTTCGCCCCCTTCTTGATGCAGTGCAGGGCGCAGTCCTTGCCTTCGGCGTTGGCGTTCGCCGCGCCGCAGTTCGAGTCGGTGAGGTAGCCGGTCAGGACGACGTCCTTGATCGGACCCTTGCCGAACTGCGCGCTCTGGGTGTCTTTGTGCTTGTCACACGCGAAGGCCACGGGCGCCGCCATCAGCGCCACGACGGCGAATGCCGCTGCGAATCTCTTCATGACTGCTCGCCTCCTAGATAAGGTGGCAGGATTCTACGGCCAGCGACTCCTGGAGTCAAAGAAGAAAGCCCGGCTATTTCGGACGGTCGTCCTTGACGACGACTCCCCCCTTCATGACGAACGGCACCGCCTCCAGGAGATGCAGGTTCGCGAGCGGGTCGCCCCGCACCGCCACCAGGTCGCCGAACCGACCCGGCGCCAGAGCCCCGACCCTGTCCTCCCAGCCCAGAAGCGTGGCGGCCACCGAGGTGGCGGAGCGGATCGCCTCCATCGGGGACATCCCGAGCCATTCCTGCATGAGGGGGAACTGCCGGCCGTTCTCCCCGTGCGGATAGACGGCGGAGTCGGTCCCGAAGGCTATCTTGACCCCCGCCTCGCGGGCCCGGCGGATGCTGGCCGGCCAGACCTTGTGGGCCTCCTCTTCCTTGCGGACGTACTCCTCGGGCCACTGGATGGAGCCAGCCTGGCCGCGGATGTAGAGGTCGTCGTAGAGATCCGGCACCAGGAACGTGCCGCGCTTCTTCACCTCCCGGATGGCCGCCTCGTCGATGAACGAGCCATGCTCGATCGAGGCCGCTCCGGCGCGCGAGGCCTCGATGATCGACGTCGCGCCGTGGGCGTGCGCCGCCACCTTCAGCCCCGCCTTGGCCGCCTCCTGCACGCCGGCGCGGACCTCCTCCTCGGTGAACTGGGGCGTGCTCGGGGTGTTGCCGATCGCCAGGAACGCCCCGGACACGATCATCTTGATCAGGTCCACGCGGTTCTTGATCGCCTCCCTCACCACGCGCCGCACGTCGTCGGGCCCGGAGGCGACGCCGAGACGCAACTGCGGCGGGAGAACGATCTCGGGCGCGAAGGAGTTCAACTCCCCGCCGCCGCCCGGGATCGTCACGTAGATCCCGGCCACCTGCATGCGCGGGCCTTCGACGTCGCCGCGGTTGATGGCGTCGCGCAGGGCCGTGTCGACGAAGGCGTGGTAGGCGCCGACGTCCCGGACGGTCGTGAACCCCGCCTCGAGGGTGAGCCGGGCGTTGGCGATGCTCCGGAACGCCTTGTCGGCGGCCGAGCGCCGCAGGAAATCGGCTTCGTCGTAGTCCGTCTCCGCCGACTCGGTCAGGTGCGTGTGGCAGTCGATGAATCCCGGCAGGCAGGTGAAGTCCCGGAGATCGATCTCCTCGGCGCCGGCAGGGACCTCGATGCGGCTGCCGACCGCCGCGATCCGCTCCCCCTCGATGAGGATCGTCGCGTCCCTGAGAACGGTGTCCGACAGGCCGTCGATCAGGCGGCCGCAGCGCACGGCGACGCGGCGGGCGGGGGCCCGGACGGAACCGGCGGCGGGCAACGCGGGGGCGCCGACGGACGCCGCGGCGGCCGCGGCGCTGCTCCAGAACCCGCCGCCGGAGATCACGATCGTCACGCCCAGAGAGAGAAGCGCCTGGCCGGCTCGAAGATGACGACGCATCGCTGGCGATTCTAGATCAGACGGCTCGCCGGGTTGCTCCCCCGGCCTCGGTCCGGGTGTGCTTGTGGAGGGCGGCGGTCACGGCGCGGGCCAGAGTGTCGATGTCGTACGGCTTCTGCAGGTAGTCGAGCGCCCCATCCCCCAGCAGCTCGCTGGCGCTGCTCTCGGACGAGAAGCCGCTGCTGATCACGACGCGCACCTTCGGGTCGATCCGGCGCATCTCCCGGAAGCACTCCCGCCCTCCCATGACCGGCATCGTGAGGTCGAGGAGGACGAGGGCGATCTCCTCCCGGTGCGTCCGGAACACGCGCAACGCCTCCTCGCCGTTGCGCGCCGTCAGAACGCTGTAGCCGTGCATCTCCAGGACGTCCTTCGCCAGAGCGAGCACGGTCGACTCGTCGTCGACGGCCAGAATCGTGGCCGCACGCGCCTCCCCTCCGGAGGGGGCGGCGACCGGATCGGGCATGGCATCGATCGGGCCGGGATGGAGGGCGACCGGTTCGCGCGGAACGGCCGTCGCGCCGGGACCCGGGGCGGCCGGCTCGCGCCGGGCGGCGGCCGGCGGCGCTTCGCACGCGGGCAGGAAGACCGTGAACCTCGTTCCGACACCCGGATGGCTGTCCACCTCGATCCACCCATCGTTCCCCTTCACGAGTCCATACACGATCGCCAGGGCGAGATCGCGGCCGTCGGCCGGCTCGCTGCCGGCGAGGGAGGGCTCGAACAGCCGCCGGCGCAGCTCCGGGTCGTTCCCCGCCCCTGTGTCGCCGACGCTCAGCGCCGCGAAGCGGCCCGGCCGCGCCTCCAGGCGGCCGCGGCAGTCGTCGGCGGTGAGAGCCTGGTTCTCGATCTCGATCGTCAACCGGCCTCCGCACGGCATCGCCTCGCGGGCGCTCGCGCACAGCGCCAGGAGCACCCTCTGGATCTGGGACGCATCCACCGCTGCGGGCCAGAGATCCTCCTGCCTCCGCAACACGAGATCGGTGCCTGCCGCCAGCTGGGCGCGAACCGACTCGATCGTCGCGGCGAGCGACGCACCGAGATCCGTGGGCTCCGGCCGCCTGGCGACACGGCGGCTGAAGGTCAGCAGGCGCCCGGTCAGCTCGGCGGCGCGCGACGCCGAGTTCTCGATCACCGCGAGCTGGCGCCGGATCGGATCCCCCTGGCCCACCCGGTCGAGCAGCAGCCGCCCGTACCCCAGAATGCCGGTGAGAAGGTTGTTCAGGTCGTTGGCCACGGCGCCCGCCAGGCTGGCCACGCTCTCCATCCGCTGCGCTTCCAGGCGTTGTCTCTCCGACGCTCGGAGGGCCGCTTTAAGCCGGAGCACCTCGGCTCCTATCCGCCCCAGGTCGTCCACGAGGCACGCCAGCTCGCGCGGTGCCGTCACGCGGGGCGGACAGGCTGGGACTTCGATCGCCGCAGCCCGGAGATACGATGCCATCTCCCGCGCTGGTCGCGCGAGAAGGGCCCCGGTCCCCTGCCAGGCGCAGAGGCCGAGCACGATCACGACCAGAGCGGCGAACGAGCCGCGTTTCACGGTGGACGCCGCCAGCGCGTCGAGGCGCTGCTTGTGGTCGATTCCGACGTAGAGCACGGCCCCGGAGCCGGCCGCCATCATCGTGCCCGATCCGGGACCCCGAATCGGCGACACCAGGATCGATCGCCACCCTTCGGTCCCTGACTCCTGCGGCTGTCTGATGGAGCGCGCCGTGTACGCCAGTCGGAGGTACTCCGGCTCGTCGATGGCGCCCTCCTGCCGGCCGATCCAGTCGTGCCGGTTGCTGGCGATGATCGTGCCGTCGGCGCCGATGACCGCCAGCTGCTCCTCCGTCCGATCGCGGCCGACGGCGTCGAGCATCTCCTGCACGGCGTCGGTGGACTCGAGTCCCAGGAGCCCTGGCACCGCGCTCAGAAGCGACCCGGTCAGGAGGCGGCCTGTACGGAGGCCCTCCTCCTTCATCTGGCGGGCGGCGGCGCTCGCCTGATCGTGGATCAGGACGACGGCGATCAGGGCGGCCGGCACCGTCACGGCCGTCGCCACCAGGGCCGCGAGCGGAAGGCGGGAGAGGACCCGGCGAAGGACGCGGCTCACGGCGAGTCGAAACCCCATCAGGTGACCACTGGGCCGCACTCCATCCCTCCGCTGTCAGTCTTCTGACAGACCTGGCGACTTGTCCAGGTAAAAATTAGATGCGTGCTGCATGGAGTCAAGCCCGCCGCCTGCATCGCATCTGCCTCGTCATCCTCGAATCGACGTGAATGCTTATACTTTCGGGGCATGGCCGGTCTGCACCCCCTCGTCATCGACATCGCCCGCGCCGTGCGCGACGCCGGAGGGCGCGCCTTCCTCGTGGGCGGCTGGGTGCGCGAGCATCACAGGCTGCGCCAGCGGGGACAGGAGGCGCTCCCCTCCGGACAGGAGTTCGATCTCGAGGTCTACCACCTGCCGCCCGAGCGTCTCGTCGGAGTCCTGCAGGCCTTCGGGCAGGTGAACCTGGTCGGCGAGTCGTTCGCCGTCTACAAGCTCTCCCCTCGCGGGGAGCACGGTCCGACGCCGCCCGTCGTCGACGTCAGCCTGCCGCGGCGCGACACGCGCGTCGCCCGCGGCCATCGCGGCTTCGCCGTCCAGGGCGAGCCCGATCTGTCGTTCGAGCAGGCGACGCGCCGGCGCGACTTCACCATCAACGCCATGATGCTCGACCCTCTCACCGGGGAGACAATCGATCTATGGAAGGGCGCGGAGGACCTGCGGGCCGGGGTCCTGCGCGCCGTCGACGGCGGGACGTTCGTCGAGGACTCCCTGCGCGTGCTGCGCGCGTTACAGCTCGCGGCTCGCCTGGAGTTCTCGATCGATCCCGCGACGGCAGAGCTTTGCCGCTCCATCGACCTTCTGGACCTGCCGGCGGAGCGCATCTGGGCCGAGATCGAGAAACTTCTGATGAAAGCCCGCCGCCCGTCGATCGGCTTCGACTGGGCGCTGCGGCTGGGCGTCATCGATCGCCTGTTCCCCGAATTGAAGGCCACGGTCGGATGCCCCCAGGAACCGGAATGGCACCCCGAGGGGGACGTGTGGGTGCACACGCTCCTCGCCATCGACCGCGCCCGCGAGGAGATCGTCGGCCTGCCCGAGGTCAAGCAGCTCACCGTGCTCCTGGCCGTGCTCTGCCACGACCTCGGCAAGCCCGCGACGACGGCCGTCGTCGACGGGCGGATCCGCTCCTACGAGCACGAGGAGGCCGGCGTCGCGCCGACCCTGGCGATCCTCGATCGCCTCAAGGTGCACACCCTGGATGGCTACGACGTGCGCGCCCAGGTCGTGGCGTTGGTGGGATCGCACCTGACGCCGAGCCACTACTTCAAGAACCGGGAGGCGGTCGGCGACGGCGCCTTCCGCAGGCTGGCGCGCCGGCTGGAGCCGGAGCTCCTGTACCGCGTGTCGCGCGCCGACTGCCTGGGGCGCACCGGGTCCTTCTCGACCGAGGCGCAGGAATGGTTCATCGCCCGGGCGCGCTCGCTCGGCGTCGAGGAGAAGCCGCCGAAGCCGCTCCTGATGGGACGGCACCTGCTGGAGATGGGGCTCCGGCCCGGTCCCGAGATCGGGCGGATCACGCGGGCGGTTTACGAGATGCAGCTCGACGGCCGGATCGGCGACCTGGAAGGGGCGCTGCGCGCCGCGCGCGAGCTGCTTTCCTGAGCGCCGGGATCCCGTCCGGCGCGCGGCGCCGCCA
>DASRJX010000065.1:0-22643 GCA_035649235.1 Candidatus Cryosericum sp. | reverse complement strand
GAAGCTCGAGATACGCCACCTCGGGCTCCACCATCCAGAACTCGGCAAGGTGCCGCCGGGTCTTCGACTTCTCCGACCGGAACGTCGGCCCGAAGCAGTACACCTTGCCGAAGGCTATGCACGCCGGCTCCAGGTAGAGCTGCCCGGACTGGCTGAGGTACGCCTTGGTGTCGAAGTAGTCCGTCTCGAACAGCGTGGAGGTTCCCTCGCAGGCGGCGGGCGTCAGGATGGGGGAGTCGATCAGGACGAAGTCGCGCTCGTAGAAGAAGTCCCGGATCGACTGGCAGACCTCGCTCCGGACGCGCAGCAGGGCGTGCTGCCTGGAGGATCGCAGCCACAGGTGCCGGTTGTCGAGCAGGAATTCCGGGCCGTGCTCCTTCGGGCCGATCGGGTAGTCGACCGCCTGCTGGTGCACGACGATGTCGGAGAGCGTCAGCTCGTAGCCTCCCGGGGCGCGGTCGTCCTTCCGCACCTTGCCCACCACGGAGAGCGACGACTCCTGCGTCACTTTCTGGCAGGCCTCGAAGACGCGCGCCTCGACGTCCGGCTGGCAGGCGACCGCCTGCAGGTAGCCGGTGCCGTCGCGCACCACCAGAAAGGAGAGCTTTCCCTTGTCGCGCTTGTTGTAGAGCCAGCCGTCGACGCGGACGACCTGACCCTCATGCCGGCCGATCGACCGGATGCTCGTCGTGGTCATGGTCAGTGGCTCGCCGCGGATTCCTTCTCTTTGGCGGCCTTGGACGCAGCGATGATCTTCTGCTGGATGTGCGAGGGGGCTTCGTCGTAGCGGGCCATCTTCATGTGGTACGAGCCCCTCCCGCCGGTGATCGACTTGAGCGTCGAGGCGTAGGTCAGCATCTCGGATAGGGGCACGGTCGCCTTGATCACCTGGGCGCGGCCCTGGGTCGACATCCCCTGCACGTGGCCGCGCCGCGAGTTGAGATCCCCCATCAGATCACCCATGTACTGCTCGGGTGCTGTGATCTCGACGTCCATGATCGGCTCCAGCAGCGTCGCCCCGGCCTCGGCCATGGCGGCCTTGAAGGCGAGGGAGCCCGCGATCTTGAAGGCCATGTCGGACGAGTCGACGGTGTGGTAGGAGCCGTCGAACAGCACGACCCGGAAATCGACGACCGGGTACCCTGTGAGGTAGCCGTGCATCCGGGCCTCCTGGATCCCCTTCTCGACCGAAGGGATGAAGTTCTTCGGGATGGAGCCGCCGAAGATGTCGTCCTTGAACTCGAAGCCCCCCCCCCGCGGCAACGGCTCGAGGCGGATCCAGCAGTCGCCGAACTGTCCATGGCCGCCGGTCTGCTTCTTGTGCCGGCCCTGGGCCTCCGCCTTCCTCCTGATCGTCTCGAGATAGGGGACCTTGGGCGTGTGCAGGACCGCCTCGACGCCGAACTTCTTCTTCATCTTGGACAGCACGGCCTCGACGTGCAGGTCGCTGTTGCCGGACAGGATCAGCTCGTGCGTCTGGGGATCCCGGCGGTACTGGATCGTCGGATCCTCCTCGATGATCCGGTGCAGCACCTGCGAGATCTTCTCCTCGTCGGCGCGCGACTTGGGCTCCAGGGCGAACGAGATCGAAGGCTCGGGGAAGGTCAGCTTCGGGTAGACGATCGCCGCGGCCTTGTCGGCGAGCGTGTCGCCGGTCGCCGTCTCCTTGAGCTTGGCGATGGCGGCGATGTCGCCGGCGCGCACCTCCGGCACGGCCTGCGTCTCCTTCCCCTGCAGCAGCGTGATCGAGCCGAAACGCTCCTGGAGATCGCGGCTGGCGTTGTTGACGGTGGTGTCGGACCGCAGCACCCCGGAGTAGACCCGGAACAGGGAGATCTTGCCCGAGTACGGGTCGGCGACGGTCTTGAAGACGTAAGCGGAGTAAGGCTCTTCCGCGGTGCCCTTCCGCTCGGCGGGCTGGTGGTCCCTGGGATGCTCCCCCTGGAACGGTCCGCGCTCGCCCGGGTGCGGCAGATAGGTGACCATGGCGTCCAGGATCGGGTGTGCTCCGATGTTGTGCAGCCCGGCGGTGCCGAAGACCGGAAAGACCCGGCGCGTCTTGACCGCCTTGGTGAGGCCGGAGACCAGGTCCTCCTGCGACAGCTCGCCGGCGGAGAAGAACTTCTCCATCAGGGCGTCGTCGACCTCGGCGACCATCTCCATGAGCTTCTCGCGCGCGGCCTTCGCCTCGTCCAGCGACTCCGCCGGCACCTCGGTGGTCTGGAACTTGCCGCTTTCGTCCCCCTGATAGACGAGGGCCTTCATCGTCACCAGGTCGACGACCCCCTGGAAGCCCCTCTCCGATCCGACCGGCAGCTGCAGCGGCACGGCCTGCCGGCCGAGCGAGGCCGTGATCGACGCCAGGGCGCGCTCCATGGAGGCGTTCTCGCGGTCGAGGCGGCTGACGCCGATCAGGACGGGCAGGCCGAACTCCTGCGCGAAGCCCCACGCTTCCTCGGTCTGCACCTCGACGCCCGCGACTCCGTCGACCAGGAGGAGCGCGGCGTCGGCGACCCTCAGGCAGGCCCGCGCGTCGGCGATGAACGCTCCGTACCCCGGCGTGTCGATGAGGTTGATCTTGAACTTTTTCCAATCCGCGTGGGCCAGGGCGGAGGAGATCGACACCTTGCGGGCGATCTCGTCCTCGTCGTAATCGGTGACGGTGGTCCCCTGATCGACCTTGCCGAAGCGGCTCACGGCGCCGGCGCAGAACAGCAGTGAGGACGCCAGGGAGGTCTTGCCGGACGAGCCGTGACCGACGATGCCGACGTTGCGGATTTCGGAGATCTCGTAGACCTTCATGGTCACCTCGCAGGGCGGCGCGGGACGCCGCAAGGCCGCGCGGGACGGGCGCCGTACATGTCAGGAGGCCGCACTATAGCACAGCGTTTTCGGAGGCGACAATCGGGAGGAACGGGCCCGCGGCCGCGCAGACGGCGCGTTTCCGGCGGTCCCGGCCGGGTCAGCGGCCGGCCTTGACCTCGTCGTAGACCGTCTGCACCAGGCCCTTCACGGTGGGGCACTTGAGATCGTTGACCAGGCAGTGCGCCAGCGTGTCGTTCTTGCAGCCGCAGGAGCAGAGCTCGCTGTTCACCCGGTGCAGGAACTTCTCGCGCCGGGTGGCGTCGAGGGAGGCGAGGTCGAAGCCGGGGAGGTCGGTGAAGTAGTTGGCCACCGCCTCGATCGGCGCGGTGTTGGTCGGGGCCGGGATCCCCTTGACCGCGCCCGTGGCTGTCGCCGGGTCGTAGACGTCGCCCTCGGGGCGGGCCGCGGCGGCGGAGTCGTTGGCGGCCTGGGCGGGAGTCTCGTCGCCCGGTGCGGGGGCGGCCTCCGAGGCCGCCGGAGCCGGCGCCTCGGCGTTCTTGGCCCCGCCGGCGCAGAAGGTGAGCAGGCCCGCGCAGGCCGCGGCCCACGCCAGGCCCCGCAACGCGTCGCGATGTTCCATGTGTTCCATCTCCCGAGAAGCGCAGGGATGGTAATGCCCGCCCCGGGGCAAGTCAAGGCAGAGGCCCGTTCCGGCGTCCGCGACTCCGATTGACCCTCGCGATCCGCGGGTGGTACGCTTTTCGCGATGCCGCGCCCCGCACGCGTTCGGGCCCTTCGCTGGACCATCCCGAGACGGCCGCTGGGGGCCCACATGTCGATCGCAGGCGGCGTCGACAAAGCGGTGGAGCGGGGCGCTTCCATCGGCTGCAGCGCGCTCCAGATCTTCACCAAGAGCACGAGCCAGTGGGCGGCGCGACCGCTGCCGCCCGAGGAGGCGGACCGCTTCCGCGACTCGATGAGGCGATCGGGCATGACGCACGTAGTGGCGCACGACTCGTACCTCATCAACCTGTGCTCGCCGGACGACCGGCTCTGGCGGCGCTCGATCGAAGCCTGCGCCCTGGAGCTCGAGCGCTGCGCGCGCATGGAGATTCGCTGGCTCGTGACGCATCCGGGAGGCCACCTGGGGGAGGGGGAGGAGTTCGCCGTCCGCCGCATGGCGGAGGCGATCGACGCCGTCCACGAGCGCGTTCCGGCTCGGGAGGCCTCCCTGGCGCTCGAGACGACGGCGGGGCAGGGCACCATCATCGGCTACCGGTTCGAGCAGATCGCCGCCGTCATCGCGCGCACTCGCGATCCGGACCGGGTCGGCGTCTGCCTCGACACCTGCCACGTGTTCGCCGCGGGCTACGACCTGCGCACCTCCTCCGGGTACGGCGAGATGATGCGGCGCTTCGATGGCGAGATTGGTCTCGGACGGCTCAAGGCGGTGCACGTCAACGACTCGAAGCGCGACCTGGGAGAGCGCGTCGATCGCCACGAGCACATCGGGAAGGGGCGGATCGGGCTCGAGGGCTTCCGCCTGCTGATGAACGACGACCGCCTGGTCGGCCTGCCGCTCCTCCTCGAGACTCCCAAGGACGAATCGCTGCGCCAGGACGTCGTGAACCTCACGACACTCCTCGGGCTCGTGGAAGGCCGGTCATGACCAGGGAGGCCGGCGTGGCGCGGGACCGGCGCGGGACTCCGCTGCGGATCAACGAGATCTTCCACAGCATCCAGGGGGAGTCCCGGCACGCCGGACGGCCCTGCGTCCTGGTGCGGCTGACCGCGTGCAACCTGCGCTGCGTCTGGTGCGACACCGCCTACGCCTTCGAAGACGGGGAGGACCTGGCCGTCGGCGCCGTCGCCGATCGAGTCGGAGCGTTCGGCACGTCCTACGTCCTGGTCACAGGGGGGGAGCCACTCCTCCAGGCGGGGGTCCACGATCTCATCGGCGAGCTGCTCGATAGAGGCCACGAGATCGCGCTGGAGACGGGGGGGAGCCTGGACATCGCTCCCGTCGATCCGCGCGTGATGATCGTTCTCGATCTCAAGGCGCCCGGGAGCGGCATGAGCGATCGGAACCGCTGGGAGAACCTCCAGCACCTCAAGCCGGGCGACGAGATCAAGTTCGTGGTCGCCGACCTGGACGACTATGTCTGGGCGCGCGACGTCATCCGCGCCCGGCGCCTGGAGACGATCTGCGATCTCCTGGTCTCGCCGGTGCACGGGGTCCTGCACCCGCGTCGACTGGCGGAGTGGCTCCTGGCGGATCGGCTGCCGGCCCGCCTGCAGATCCAGCTCCACAAATACATCTGGCCGCCCGACATGCGCGGGGTCTGAGCGTGAGCGGCGAGAGCGCGACCGGCCGGCCCGTGGGCGTCGTCCTGCTCAGCGGCGGGATGGATTCGTGCGTGACGGCCGCGATCGCCGCCCGGACCGACGAACTGGCGCTCCTGCATGTCGGGTACGGCCAGCGCACGGAGGAGCGCGAACGGAGTGCCTTCCACGCCATCGCGCGGCACTACGGCGCCTCCCGGACCCTCGAAGCACGGATCGAGTCCTTGAAAGCCATCGGAGGGTCGGCCCTGACCGACTCCGCACGCGATGCCATCGACGCGCATCGCACCGGGTCGTCGATTCCCGACACCTACGTGCCGTTTCGCAACACCCACCTGCTGGCGCTGGCGGCCTCGTGGGGAGAGGTTCTGGGGGCGCGGCGCATCTGGATCGGAGCCGTCGAGGAGGACAGCAGCGGCTACCCCGACTGCCGCGAGATCTATTACGAGGCGTTCAACAGGCTGCTGCGGCTCGGGACCCGGCCGGAGACCGATCTCGTCGTGACGACGCCGCTCATCCACATGCGGAAGGCCGCCATCGTCCGCGAAGGGATCCGCCTGGGCGCCCCGCTCCACCTCACCTGGTCCTGCTACACGGAGAGCGAGGCCGCCTGCGGCCGCTGCGAATCGTGCCGGCTGCGCCTCCGGGGATTCGCGGAGGCCGGCGTGCCCGATCCCATCCCGTACCGATCATGAACATCGAAGCGTTCGACTACGACCTTCCCGAAGGCCGCGTGGCGCAACAGCCCTCCCCTCGGCGCGAGGAGGCGCGGCTCATGGTGATCGACCGCTCCGGATTGCCTCCTTCCGAGGCCACGTTCGCGGGCCTGCCCGGCTTCCTGCGCCAGGGGGATCTCCTGGTCCTGAACGACACACGTGTCCTGCCCGCGCGGCTGCATGCCCGCAAGGCGGGCGGGGGGCGCGTCGACCTGCTGCTGCTCGACCGGGACGCCTCCGACGCGGACGGCCGCACCTGGCGCTGCCTCCTCTCCACCTCCCGGGGACTCCGGCCGGGAGCGCGGCTCGCCGTTGCGGACGATCTGGAGGCCGAGGTGATCGCGGCGCCCGCCGAGGGAGCGGCGCCGGTCCGGTTCGCCTGCAAGGGCGGGGGAAACGGGGCCGCTCCTCCCGGGACGGGCGGAGCCGGGAGCGTGGAGGAGGCGATCCGGCGCCACGGCGTCATGCCGCTCCCGCCCTACATCCATCGGGCGCCCCGGGATCCCCTGTTGGCGCTCGACAGGGAGCGGTACCAGACGGTCTACGCGGCGCACGACGGTGCGATCGCCGCGCCGACGGCCGGGCTGCACTTCACGACCGGGCTGCTCGATGACCTGCGCCGCCGCGGGCTGGAGACGGCGTTCCTGACGCTGCACGTCGGCGCCGGGACCTTCCGGCCCGTGCGCTGCGCCGCGATCGAGGACCACGTGGTCGATCCCGAGCGCTTCCGGCTCCCGGAAGAAACCGCGGACGCGGTGGCCCGGTGCCGGGCGCGCCGGGGACGCGTGGTGGCCGTCGGCACGACCGTGACGCGGGTGCTCGAGGCCAGCACCCGCGAGGACGGAGAGGTGACTCCCGGAGACGGCTGGTGCGACCTCGTCATCCGCCCGGGGCACCGCTTCCGCGCCGTGGACGCGCTCGTCACCAATCTGCATCTGCCCCGCTCGTCGCTCCTGATCCTGGTCGCCGCCTTCGCCGGGCGCGAGCAGATCCTGGACGCCTACCGCGAGGCCGTGCGCCGCGGATTCCATTTCTACTCCTATGGCGACGCGATGCTCATCCTGTGAGCGGGTACTCGTTCGCCATCCTGACCCGCGACCCGGGAACCGCGGCGCGGCGGGGCCGCATCACGACGCCGCACGGCACCGTGGAGACGCCCGCCTTCATGCCGGTCGGCACGGCCGCGACCGTGAAGGCGATGACGCCGGAGGAGGTGGAGCGGCTCGGGTTCGAGATGATCCTCGGCAACACCTATCACCTGGCGCTGCGGCCCGGCGAGGAGGTGATCGGCGGGCTCGGCGGCCTGCACCGGTTCATGGGCTGGTCCAGGAGCATCCTCACCGACAGCGGCGGCTTCCAGGTGCTGAGCCTGGCCGATCGACGCCAGATCACGGACGACGGCGTCGTGTTCCGGTCCCACCTCGACGGCGCCCGCCTGGTCATGACGCCGGAGCGGAGCATGGCGATCCAGCGCGCGCTCGGCAGCGACATCGCCATGGCGTTCGACGACTGTCCGGCGCTGCCGTCGGAGCGCGATCGCCTGGCCGCGGCCGTGGAGCGGACGACGAGCTGGGCGAGGCGGTGCCGCGATCACGTCGCGGCGGATGGTCCGGCGCTGTTCGGCATCGTCCAGGGGGGCGACGACCGGGCCCTCCGGGAGCGCAGCGCGCGCGCGATCGCCGCGATCGGCTTCGACGGCCACGCCATCGGCGGCGTCTCGGTCGGCGAGTCGGCGGCGAGAAGCCGCGAGGTGGTGCGGTTCACGGCCCCGCTCCTGCCGGAGGGGCAGGCGCGCTACCTCATGGGCATGGGGACTCCCGGCGACCTCGTCGCGATGATCGGCCTCGGAATCGATCTCTTCGATTGCGTGCTGCCCACGCGCAACGCGCGGAACGGGTCTCTGTTCACCTCCACGGGGCGGCTGCAGATCAAGCGCGCGGAGTTCAAGGACGACGCCAAGCCTGTCGACGAGGCCTGCACCTGCGAGGTCTGCCGTCGCTACTCGCGGGCCTACCTGCGGCACCTGTTCCTGGCCGGAGAGATCCTGGGGCTCCGGCTCAACACGCTGCACAATCTGCATCACTATGGCACGCTCCTGGCGCGGGCCCGCCTCGCCATCGAGGAAGGGCGCTACGCCGCGTTCCGCGACCAGCACCTCGACCCCGCCGAGGCTCCGGCCGACGAGGTTGCGGGTCCCAGGAGCGAGTGATACGATCCCGCGCCTCATGAACGTCCGCTTCACCAGGATCGCGACGCTGCACGCGGATCGCCCGGGAGCGATGAGCGCGCTGCGGCTCGTCGCCCTTGCGGCCGCCTGCGCCGTGGCATGCTCGTCCGGCGGTGAAGCCTCCAAGAAGAGCGCGCCCCAGGATCCGGCGCAGGTGCTGTACGCCCAAGGCAAGTACGCCGAGGCGCTGCCCCTCCTCGAGAAGGCGTTGGCGGCGCGCCGCACGGGCAGCCTCCTGTACCAGATCGGGTACTGCAAGGGCGTCGTCGAAGGCACGGGAGGCGCCGCCCAGAAGCAGCTCTGGAGCGAGGCGCGGCCGCTCCTCGAGCAGGAGGTCGCCGCGCCGGGGCAGGCGACCCTCGACCGGCTCTACTATCTCACCGTCATCAGCTCGGACGACGGCCAGGCGGAGGCGATGCGCAAGTACGGCCGCCAGGCGGTCGACACGATCGAGAAGGGCGCCGATCAGAGCCACCTCTCCGGGGAAGAGTGGTTCCGCCTGGCCCGCATCCACGAGTTCCTGGAGGAGCCCTCGGAGGCGGAGGCGGCGTACCGGCGCTCCGTGTCGGCGTTCCGGGCCGCGCCGGCGGCCAATCCCACCTACCAGGCGCTGGCGCTGGCGCGGGTCGGAGAGCTCGAGCTCGACAATCGGCGCTACGAGGCCGCCGCGGATGCGTTCGCCGAGGCCCTGAAGCTGGTCCCGAGTCTCAATCAGGTGCGGCCGTACCGCAACGGGGTGGCGCTCTTCGGGGCGGGCCGGTTCGACGCAGCGATCGCCGCCTTCGGTGCCGACCGGGACCCTCAGACCATGACGGAGTCCCAATACGCCGGCGATCTGGCGCGCAGGACGAAGGAGGCGGGGGGCCTGATCCCGGCCGAGCCCGACGGCGTGCCGATCGATCAGATGCCGCTCGAGAGCCTCGATGGGCGGATCAAGGACGCGACCACCGCCCTTCGCTCCTCACGCGAGAAGAACTCCTACAAGCCGGGCGACCCGCTCGTCCCGGAGATCGCCGACCGCCAGAGGCGCTTCACGTCGCTCATGCGCGAGCGGTTCCTGCAGACCGGAGAGCTGCAGGACTTCTGCCTGCAGGAGGGTCTGGCCGACCTGGTACGCCGTTGATCGACGCGGACGGCCCCGCCGCCCTGCTGGGCGACGCCCACCTGCGCGAAAACGACGTGGAGAGCGCGGCTTTCGTCCGCTTCCTCGACAGCCTGCCGCGGGAGATCGGAACCCTCGCCATCCTGGGGGACCTGTTCTCGGCCTGGATCGGCCGCCCGGAGCTCACCCGGCCTCATCACGCTGCGATCCTCGAAGGCCTGCGCCGGCTGCGCCGGCGTGGCTGCCGCCTGCTGTACGTCGAGGGGAACCACGACTTCTTCCTGCGCCGGATGTACGCCCCCGATCCCTTCGAGTCTTTTGACGAGACCAGTCTCGATCTGCGCCTCGCCGGGCGCCGCGCGCACCTGGCGCATGGGGACCTGGTGAACCGCCGCGACCACCAGTACCGTGCCTGGCGCGCCGTCAGCAAGAACCGGCTCGCCTTCGCCGCCTTCAACATGATTCCCCTGCGCCGCCGCGCGCGGCTGGTGGACGACCTGGAGCGGGGGATGGCCACCACCAACATGAAGGCGCGTGGCGGGTTCCCCATGGAGGAGTGCCTGGCCTACGCGCGGACCCGTTTGCGGCTCGGCATCGAGATCCTGGTCTTCGGGCACTTCCACGAAGAGCGCCGGATCGCCGTCGAGGAGGGAGGGCGCCGGGGGACGGTCTACGTGCTGCCGGCCTGGAGGGAGGGGCGCCGCTACCTGAGGATCGATCCCGGCTCCGAGCCCACCTTCGTCTCCACCTGAACGCGCGCCTCGAACAGATCCATGAGACGGCGCGTGAGGGGCCCCGGCCGGCCCTCGCGGATCGGCCAGCCGTCGCAGCGGCGGATCGGCAGAATCCCCTTGAGCGTGCTGGTGAGGAACGCCTCGTCGGCCCCCCTGAGGTCGTCCGGCGCCACCTCCTCCTCCGCCGTCGCGACACCATCGGCGCGGGCCAGTTCCAGGACCAGGTCGCGCGTGATGCCTCGCAGCAGACCACTTTCCAGGGTCGGGGTGGAGAGGCGCGATCCGCGCACCAGGAAGAGGTTGCTCGTGGCCCCCTCGGTCAGGCGGCCCCGGGCGTTCGGAAGGATTGGCTCGAACACCCGCAGGCGGTTGCCCGCCTGCCACGCCAGCAGGTTGTTGAGGAGGTTGCTCGACTTGATCGCGGGATCGACAGCAGAAGACGGGTTGCGGGTGACATCGACGATGGCGACGTCGATCCCCTCGCGCCGCCACGACGCCGGGATCTCGGGACAGGGTCGCACGTGGATCACCACGGTCGGCGGGCCGCACGCGTCGGTGTCGTAGCCGATGCCGCCGACCCCGCGGCTCAGGATGACGCGCACGGCCGACTCGGCGTTGCCCGCGCTGGCCAGCGTCTCCACGATGCCCGCCGCGACATCGATCGGCGCCCTCTCGTGAGGTATCCCGAGGTGCCCGGCCGATCGCCGCAGCCTTTCGAGGTGCTCGCGGAGCAGGAACGGGCGGCCTCCGTAGGTGCGGATCGTCTCGTACACGCTGTCGCCGTACAGGAAGCCCCGATCCAGAGGGGAGACGGACGCGTCCTCGGGCGACGTGATGCGGCCGTTCACGTTGATGCGCTCCGCCATGGTGCTATGATACGCGCGTCCGTGCGGGCGTTCCTGATGATCCACGACGACCGATGACCCACCGCGACGGAGCGGCTGCGGACCGCGCCGGCCAGGCGCGGCGGCTCATGAGCGTCATCGCCCTCACGGCCGCCATCCTGCTCGTCGAGGCCGCGGGCGGCCTCGTGTCGGGCAGCCTCTCCCTCCTGTCCGACGCCGGCCACATGCTGACCGACGTGCTGGCTCTCGTCCTGAGCCTGATGGCCGTCCGCTTTTCGGCGCTTCCGGCCAGTCCGGCCAAGACCTACGGCTACCATCGGCTGGAGATCCTCACCGCCCTGGTCAACGGGTCGCTGCTGATCCTGGTGTCGGGCGTCCTGGTCTACAAGGCGGTGCGCCGCTTCGTAGCACCTTCGCCGATCGACGGCCTGGTGATGATCGGCGTGGCGCTCGTGGGCCTCGTGGCCAACCTCGCGGGCCTGGCCATGCTCTCCTCCCGGCACGAGAACCTCAACATCCGCTCGGCCCGGATGCACATCCTGGGAGACGCGCTGTCGTCTGCTGGCGTGGTCGCCACCTCGCTGGTCATGGCGCTCACCGGCTGGTACCGGCTCGACTCGATCGTGGCCGGAGCGATCGCCATCGTGATCGCCGTCGGCGCGCTGCGCCTGGTCCGGGAGGCGGTCGACGTGCTCCTCGAGTCGACGCCGGCCGGCCTCTCGCTCGAGGAGGTCGGGCGGGCGATCGCGGGCGTGCCGGGGGTGCGGGAGGTGCACGATCTGCACGTCTGGAGCATCACCACCGGGCTTCCGGCCCTCAGCGGGCACGTGCGCGTGGACGCGGGGACACATGCCTCTGGGGACGAGCTCCTGTCGCTCATCCAGATGAGGCTCCGGGACCGCTTCGGCATCGTCCACACCACGATTCAGATCGAGTCCTCGTCCTACAAGGAGCTCGGGGATGTCTGCCCTCGTGGTGACGCGGCGCTCGTGGCGGGGATGGGCGGACGGCGGCCGAAGTGAGGTGTGCTATGCTCCCCGCCGCAATCCCATTCTCATCGGCGTGCGCTTGCCACCCGGGGGTGGAGAGGGGCGGCCGCGCGCCAGCCGGCTCACGTCTCGGGGGGCGAGAGGGTGAAGGAAGCGCGGGCTCGAGCGCGTCTCGTCCTGGAGGACGGCGCGATCTTCGAGGGCCGCTCCTTCGGCGCCGGCGTCCCCGCGGCGGGAGAGGTCGTCTTCACGACCGGCATGGTCGGCTACCCTGAAGCGCTGACCGATCCTTCCTACCGCGGCCAGATCCTCGCCTTCACCTACCCTTCGATCGGCAACTACGGTGTGCCGCCGCCGCCGGAGGATGGCACGCCAGCGAAGGGGGGCAAGGCGCTTCCGTCCGAGCGCCCCTGGGAATCGGATCGCATCCACGCCGCCGGGGTCCTCTGCGCCTCCTACTCGGAGGATTTCTCGCACCACAGCGCCGCGCGGTCGCTCGGGGCCTGGCTCAAGGAGCAGGGCGTGCCGGGGCTCACCGGGATCGACACGCGCGCTTTGACCCAGAGGATCCGGGTGCGGGGCGCGATGCTCGGGCGGATCGAGATCGGCGGCGGGCCGGCACCCGCGTTCGTCGATCCCAACCGGAGAAACCTGGCGGCCGAGGTGTCGACGCGCGCCGTGCGGCGCTACGGCCGGGGCGTTCCGATCGTGCTCGTCGACTGCGGCCGCAAGAACAACCAGATCCGCATGCTGGTCGAGCGCGGGGCCGAGGTGCGCGTGGTGCCGTGGGACGAGCCGCTCGCGAGCGGGAAGCGCGATTTCGCCGGTGTCGTGCTCAGCAACGGTCCGGGGGACCCCAGGCAGGCGGCCGCCACCATCGACACGGTGCGCCTCCTGATGCGGCGGCGGGTGCCGATCCTGGGGATCTGCCTGGGGCATCAGCTCCTGGCACTTGCCGCGGGCGCCTCGACCTACAAGATGAAGTTCGGTCATAGGAGCCACAACCAGCCGAGCGTCGAGACCTCCTCGCGGCGCTGCTACCAGACGAGCCAGAACCACGGCTACGCCGTGGACGGCAGGACTCTCCCCGACCGCTGGCGCGAGTGGTTCATCAACGCCAACGACGGCACGAACGAGGGGATCCGGCACGCACGGTGGCCCTTCCGCTCGGTGCAGTTCCATCCCGAGGCGGCCCCCGGCCCGGGAGGGACCGAGTGGATTCTGGATGAGTTCATGGCGGAGGTTTTGAGGTGAGCCGGCCGATGAGGGTGCTGCTCCTGGGCTCCGGGGCCCTGAAGATCGGCGAGGCGGGGGAGTTCGACTACTCCGGCTCGCAGGCGATCAAGGCCCTCAAGGAAGAGGGCGTCGAGGTCTGGCTGATCAATCCCAACATCGCCACGATCCAGACGAGTCCCGGCCTCGCGGACCGGATCTTCCTCCTCCCGGTCGAACCGCGGTTCGTCGCCCGGGTCATCGCCTCGGCCCGTCCGGACGGGATCCTGCTCTCCTTCGGCGGGCAGACCGCTCTCAACTGCGGCCTGGAGCTGCACCGCACCGGCGTGCTGCGGCGCTACGGCGTGCGCGTCCTCGGCAGCCCCATCGCTGCGGTGCGCAAGACCGAGGACCGGCAGGTCTTCGCGCAGGAGCTGCGCCGCATCGGGCTCCGCGTGCCGCGCAGCGCCGCGGCGCGGGATACGGGATCGGCCGTGGCGATCGCGCGCCGCATCGGTTATCCGGTCATGATCCGCACCGGCTTCACGCTCGGGGGCAGGGGCTCGGGCGTGGTCCGCGACGAGGCGGAGCTGCGGCAGCGGGCGGCCGAGGCGTTCGCCTCCTCGCCCCAGATCCTGATCGAGGAAGATCTGACCGGCTGGAAGGAGGTCGAGTACGAGGTCGTCCGCGACGCGGCCGACAACTGCATCACGGTCTGCAACATGGAGAACGTCGATCCCCTGGGCATCCACACCGGGGAATCGATCGTCGTCGCCCCGTCACAGACCCTGACCGACCGCGACTACTTCCACCTGCGCGACCTGGCGTTCCGGGCGATCCGCCACTTCGGGATCGTCGGCGAGTGCAACATCCAGTTCGCTCTGGACCCGCGCTCCGACGAGTACCGGGTCATCGAGGTCAACGCCCGCCTGTCGCGTTCCTCGGCTCTGGCCAGCAAGGCGACCGGCTACCCGCTGGCGCGCATCGCCGCCAAGCTGGCGCTCGGCCGGCGGCTGCCCGACCTGAAGAACTCCATGAACGACGCCACCACCGCCTGCTTCGAGCCGGCGCTCGACTACCTGGTGGTCAAGATGCCGAAGTGGGACCTGGACAAGTTCCAGGGAGCGTCGCACTTCATCGGCAGCGAGATGAAATCGGTGGGCGAGGTGATGGCGATCGGCCGCAGCTTCGAGGAGGCCCTGCAGAAGGGCTGCCGGATGCTGGGAGACGGGATCGTCGGGCTGGTGGGCAACCGGTTCAACATCCGCCAGTCGCTCCAGGATCTGTCTCGTCCGACGCCACGCCGCGTCTTCGCCCTGGCGGAGGCCCTGGGCCGCGGCCGGACGATCGAGGAGCTGTCGCGCCGCACCGGCATCGATTCGTGGTTCCTCTCGAAGATGGCGCGCATCGTCGCCCTGCGCGACGCGCTGCGGGAGGGAGGCGGCGGGATCTCCGCGGACCTGCTGCGCCGCTCCAAGGAGGCCGGATTCTCCGACGAGCAGATCGCGCGGTTCACGTCGATCCCGGCGGACGAAGTCGAGACCCGGAGGCGGAAGGCGGGCATCGTTCCGGCGACGAAGAGGATCGACACGCTGGCGGCGGAATGGCCGGTGCGGACGAACTACCTGTACATGACCTACCAGGGTCGCGAGGACGACGCCGCGCCGGCCCCGGGCGAGGAGCGCGTCCTGATCCTGGGGAGCGGCGCCTACCGCATCGGATCGTCGGTGGAGTTCGACTGGTGCTGCGTGTCGGCCGCACAGGCGCTGCGGCGTCTCGGATACGCACCGGTCGTCCTCAACTGCAACCCGGAGACGGTCTCCACCGACTACGACATGGGGCACACGCTCTACTTCGAGGAGCTGGGCTTCGAGCGGATCCTCGATGTCTATCGGAAGGAGAAGCCGCGAGGAGTCCTCCTGGCGTTCGGCGGGCAGATCCCGAACAATCACGCCCTGGCCTGCGCCGCGGCCGGCATCCCGGTGCTCGGCACGCAGCCGCGCGATATCGACCGCGCCGAGGACCGCCACAAGTTCTCCACCCTGCTCGACCAGCTCGGAGTGCCGCAGCCGCCCTGGGACGAGGTGACCTCGCGGAGCGAGGCGCGCCGGTTCGCGTCGCGGGTCGGCTACCCGGTGCTGGTCCGCCCGTCCTACGTCCTGTCGGGCGCCGCCATGCGGATCGCCTCCGATCCGAAGACCCTGGACGCCGCCCTGCGCGGCGCGGCCGAGGTGTCGCGCGAGCACCCGGTGGTGATCTCGAAGTTCATCGAGCGGGCCAAGGAGCTGGAGGCGGACGCCGTGGCCGATCGGGGCCGCGTCCTGGCGATCGCGGTGACCGAGCACGTCGAGAATGCTGGCGTGCACTCGGGTGACGCCACGGTCGTCTTCCCGCCCCAGAAGATCTACCTGGAGACGGTGCGCCGCATCCGCGGCATCACGGCGCGGCTGGCGCAGGCACTCGAGATCACGGGGCCGTTCAACGTGCAGTTCCTGGCCATCGACAACGAGGTTCTGGTCATCGAGTGCAACCTGCGCGCTTCGCGCTCCTTCCCGTTCATCTCCAAGGTGAGCGGGATCGACTTCGTGGATCTGGCGACGCGCGCCATGATGGGGAAGTCACCGGCGCCCGTGCCCGACTCCTTCCTCGACCTGGACTACGTGGGCGTCAAGGCGCCGCAGTTCTCGTTCTCGCGCATCCGGGGCGCCGACCCGGCCCTGCGGGTCGAGATGGCGTCCACCGGCGAGGTCGCATGCCTGGGGGCGGACCTGCCGGAGGCGTTCCTCAAGGCGATCCTGTCCGCCGGCTTCCGCTGGCCGGAGCGCCGCCAGGTGCTTCTGACCATCGGCGCGGAGCAGGACAAGGTCCGCTTCCTGCCTTCGGCCCGGGCCTTGCGGGAGATGGGCTTCACGATCTACGCCACGCGGCGGACCTCGGCCTTCCTCGCGGACCACGGCGTGCCGAACGTGCGGCTGTACAAGATCCACGAGCGGCGCAGGCCCTCCCTCCTGGACCACATCACGCCGTCCCGGCTCGACCTGATCATCAACATCCCGGCGGGCTACGACCGCAAGGAGCTCACCGACGGCTACATCATCCGGCGTCGGGCCATCGACTTCGGCATTCCCCTGATCACGAACCTCCAGCTGGCGGAACTGTTCACGAAGGCGATCGGAACGAAGCGCTGGGACGACCTGGCGGTCCTGCCGTACGACGCCTACGTGGGGGGCGCGGGACCCTCCGTGCCGGCCGCGGCGGGGGCGCGACCGGCTGCCATCGCACGCCCGGCCGCTCCGCGGCGGCCGAGGGCCCCCATCAGGGATCAGGCGATCCTGGCCTGAGGCGCCGGGTCGACCAGGTCGATCACCTGGCGCTCGCGAAGCCTCGTGAGGGCCCGCAGGGCGTCGACCTCGCGCAGTGGACTGATGCTCATGATGGCCCGCAGGTCCCAGGAGCCGTTGACCCGGCTCACCAGGAACACCTCCTCCGGCGTGAGCTGCTCGTTCACGAGCGTCTCGAGCGGGCGCCTCAGAACGGGGATCTTGTCCGGCGGCAGGTAGTGTCGGTAGGCACGCTCGATGAACGCCTGTTCCGTCACCTGGACGAGCGCGTCCACATCCGGACCGTGGATCCCAGCGTCGCGCGCCCGGTCGAGAAGGGCCAGGGCCTCGTCGACCTCCCCCAGGTTGACGCAGGCGCGCGCCGACTTCAAGAGCGATTCGGGGAACTCGGCCGGCTCGGGCGGCGGTCCGCTGGCCGGCGCCTCCTCGCTCCGGATCGCGACCCAGCCCCGGTGCACCAGGGCGTAGAGAACCTGGCAGACGTTGTACTCGGAGCTGTGCGCCTCGAGAATGATCTCGGCTACGGTCCTCTGACCGTCCACCAGCCCCAGGATTCTCCTCGGGAACGCCTTGGCCGCCAGGTCATCCGGAAGGGGGCGTCCGGTCGATGCCAGTACCAGGCGGTTGTGCGGCAGGAGCGCCCGGATCTTCGCCGAGGTGTCGTACCGGCGCACGCCTTCCAGGAGCACCTCCTCGACCTGGACCGAGATCAGCACCAGATCTCCGGGAGGCAGCTCGCCGTCGAGGAACTCGAACTCGGCGTCGGTCCACAGGAACAGGGAGTAGACGGTCTCCTCGGCCTTGTACCGCAGCACGCCCGCCATGCGCATCTCGGTCACGAGACCGCGCTGCACCAGGATTCGGCCGAGCATCAGGCGCGTCTGCGCCTGAAGGTCCATGGCCTCCTTGAGCTGCTGCTCGCTGATCAGCCCCTCGCTCAGGAGGACCTGCCCCAGGTAGTCCCGCGGGTCGGTACTGGAGGACCCGATGATGTCCCCGCCCTGGAAGTGGATCTTCTTGACGACAGAGCCGGCGCGCAGCACCAGGGTCCCGGTCTTCCGGGCGCGACTGGCCCACTGCAGGAGATCGGGCAGGGCCATCGTGTCCAGGCTGCCGGTGAACGCCTTACGCGTCATGCGTCCTCGACCCGCGGGCGAGTCCATCGTCCCTGTCGGAAGAATGACAGTGGGCCTTCGGCAGGCCCCGAGGGGTCGGAAGGAATATAGAGGCGTCACGAGCGGAGGGGCAACCGCCGGGCGGGTGACTTCAGGACGCGGAACGGCCGGGGGCCGAGGCGGATTCCACCGGCTCGACCGGCTGGCTGCGCCCGGTCAGGCTCCGGTAGATGGATGCCAGCGCCTCGGCCCTGGCCTCGAGAGAAAACCGCTCCTCAGCCGCCTTCCGCGCCAGGTCCCCCATCGTTGTCCGCAGAGTCGGCTGTTCGAGCAGCCGCGTCACTGTCTCCGCCACGGCGGCCGGATCGTCCGGATCCCGGGCGATCACCCCGTAGCGTCCTTCGGAGAGGATCTCGTCCGCGATCCCGTCCAGAGGGCTGACCACGCAGGGCAGGCCGCAGGCCAAGGCCTCCAGGATGACCGTGCCGAGGCCTTCCTGACGGGACAGGAAAAGGAAGAGATCGGCCGCCCCGAGGTAGTCCTCGACGTTGTGCACCTGGCCCACCCAGCGGACGGTCCCCTCGAGGTCCGGGGCTTCCGAACGCGCCCGCACGGATTCGGCGAACGAGCGATCCTCCTCCCGCAGTCCGTCGGCGGCGCTCACCGGCCCGACGATCAGCAGGAGATCCCGTCCGGACCGCGGCCCCACGCGCGCCCACGCCTGGAGCGCACGGTCGACTCCCTTCCGCCGTATCACGCTGCCCACCGAAACCACGATGCGCGCCTCCGCCGGGAGTCCCAGCCGCGAGCGCAGGGCGCTGCGGGCAGCGCCCGACCGCGGATGGTAGGTCTCGAGGTCGACGCCTGTATGGACGAGGCGGAACTGGCCGGCGGGGATCCCGGCCTGCGTCAACCTGGGGAGAAAGGTGCGGGAGATGCCGACCCAGAGATCGACGTGCTTCAGAAGGCCCATCTTCAACGAGCCGAAGCGTTCCTTCGAGACCGTCAGCGGATCGTCCGCCCCGAGGAGGACCATCTCGACGATGATCGGCATTCCCTGTGCAGCCAGATAGGGGGTGTTCACGAGGAACTCCCACCCCAGAAGGCTGCAGTGCACCAGGTCGAACCGCCCCTGGTGGCGCGAGAAGTAGCGGCGGAGCTGCACGGCGCGCCTTAGCGTCGAAAGACTGTCCGGGCCGGGAGCGAGAATCCTGTCGATGGTGCCCGGCTCGTTCGCAGGCCTGGCCACGCCCGCGCGCGGCAGCCGGCTCGTCAGGATGGTCACCTCGATCCCGCGAGCCTCCAGGTAGGGCAGCGTTCGCCGGGTCTGGATGCCGTGCCCGCTGAACAGCGGCGGATATTGCGCTATGGGGACGCAGACGCGCAGGGGACGCTCAGCCACCGTCGGAGCCTCCGGCGCCCGCCCCGTCCTGGATGAGGCGGCGCAGGCGGGAGTCCAGCAGGCGGGCCTGCACGCCCGCGTCGAACCGGTCGATGAACGCCCGGTCGCTCGCTATCGGCGAACGGCCGTCCGCGTAGCCCAGGACGACGCCCTCGATCGCGGACGCGATGCCCGCGGCGTCGGCCGGATCGACCACGGGACCCGCCCCCGCCTTCCGGACGATGGAAGCGTTGACCTCGGTGCCGCGCAAGAGGGACAGGACCGGGATCTCCAGGTGGAGATAGTCATAGACCTTTTGCGCCACCTGGGCCTCGGTGTAGTACAGGATGTTGAGCAGCAGGTGCGCACGGCGCAGGAGCGGCACGACCTCGGCCTTTTCCATCCGCGAGATCACCTCGACCCTGTCAGCCACCCCCCGCTCGCGCGCGCAAGCCTCGAGGCGCTCCCGCTCCCGGGTGCCGTCCTTCGCTCCGACGAAGATCACGCGGACGCCGCCGGGGCCGAACACACCGTTGTCGGCCGAACGACGCAGGGCCTCGAAAAACGCGGACGGCTGCTGCACCGATAGCGTCTCCGATCGTCCCAGGGGATCGTCCACGGGTCCATAGAGCGTCCCGGCATACACGATCTCGAACCGCTGACCCCGGCTCCACGCAGGCCGGACGGGCGGACCGATCTCCTGAGGATCATATCCATTCGGGATGACGATGCAACGATCCGCGATGTCCGGGACCCGTACAAGAAGCGCTTGGCGCATCGGCTCGTGGTTGGCCACGACCAGATCCGAGCGGGCCAGAAGGCGCCGCTCCATCCAGGCCTCCGGCCTCTGTCTCCACCGCGGGGTCGGCCACCAGGGATGATCCTGCCAAACATCCCGATAGTCCAGGACTAAGGGCCGCTTCCAGAGCAGTTTCAACACCCGGCCCAGCAGGAAGATGGAGAAAGGAGGGCCGGAGCACAGGATCGCCCCCACCCGCGAGCGGTCCACCGACCGACGAGCCGCCGCCAGCGCCCGCGGGATCCAGTAGATCTGGGGATCGGGGGTGAACGCCACCTCCCGCAGGAAAACGCGCAGGCGGGACGGATGCTCCGAACGGGCCAGGCGCGCCGGCGAGACGGCGGCCATGGAGGCCGCCGCGCCAGAGGGGGGGCCCCCCACCGTGATCATCCGGATCGGGGGCGGCAGGGGGGACGGCTCCTCCGACGGCGGCGGGCCGCTGAGGACGACGAGGTCCCAGCCCAGGGCGGAGAGATGGCGCGCCAGCCGGGCCGTGCGATGGGCTGCGGAGCCCCCGCCTCCCGGATAGTGGTACGAGACGTAGAGAAGGCCGCGTGTCATCGACCGCGTCCCCAGCCTCCGGTCGCGCGCGCCATGCGGCCCAGGACCTCGGTCACCACGCGGATCCCGAGGAGGTGCAGCATGGCGGCATAGACGAGCGCCCCCAGAGCCAGGCCGCCTCCCGTCTCGAGCAGGCGCGCTGGCTCGCTGCTCAGGTCGGCTGTGCCCTCGAAGGCCATGGTCCATCCCCCCACCGCGGCCGCCATGATCACGGCACTCACAACGACCCGGACTCCGTAGAGCGCATCCCCCGGGGCCAGGAGGCGGACGCCGTTGCGACGCACCAGGATGCCGAGGACGACCGCGAACAGCATCGTCACGATGGAGGTAGCGAGGGCGATGCCGCTGCTGCCGAACCGGCGCATCAGGATGGCGTCCAGGACGGCGTTGGCCGCCATCGCCCCGAGGGAGGTCCAGACCATGGTCCATGTCCGGCGCAGTGCGGCCAGCGTGCGCCAGAAGATGGCGAAGAACCCCATGAACAGCACCTCGGGCGCGAAGCAGGCCAGGATCCGGGCGACCGCCGCGGTCGCGTCGGGACCGAACTGCCCGCGCTCGAACAGGAGGCGCGCGAGCGGTGTGCCGAAGACCAGGCAGCCGGCGGCGATCGGCGCCGTCATCAGGATCATGGAGCGGAGGTTGAGGCGCACCTCCTCCTCGAGGGCCGCCGTGGCCCGCAGGGACGCCGCCGTCAACCTCGAGAAGGCGACCTCGGCCAGGGAGAAGATGGCGAGCAACTCCGCGTTGCTCACGATGACCGAGGCGAATCCCAGCTGGGTGATGTTCCCCGGCGGGAGAAAGGAGGCGAACGCGTTGTCGATCATCAGGTTCACTTGCCCGAAGTTGGCGCCGATGCTCATGGGAACGAAATCGGCCCAGAGCCGAGCGCGGCCCCTGGCCGGCGTCTTCGGGCCCGTGGACTCGGGAACGAACCCGGCCGGATCCCGGAGCAGGCGGCCGGCGAGAAGGCCGAGCACGCCCGCCGCCAGGACACCGCCGAACAGGGGCCCCAGGGCCAGGGCGAAGATTCCCCACGGGCGCACGAACAGCACGAGCGTCGCGAGGGAGACCGCCCCGACGAGCAGGTAGACCAGCCCAGGCACGCCGAACTGGTGACGGGCGTTGTACAGCGCGCGGACCACCGCGAAATACACCGAAGCGATCATGGCGAACATGGTGATCGACAGCATCCGGCCGCTCAGCGCGATCTGCTCCGGTCCGAAGCCGGGTGCTACGAGGGCCAGGAAGGGCCGCGGGAAGAACGTCGCGACGAGCGCCAGAGGGATGAGGACGAGGCTCAGCTGCCGCAGGGTGCCGCCGATGAGTGCGATCTGTCCTCGGACCCCTTCCCTGCGGCCGACGTCCGCCAGCGCCACCATGAGGCTCGTGTAGAGGCCGGCGATGGCGATCGTCCCGAGGAGTGCCGGGATCGTCTGCGCCACGATGTAGCAGTCCTTGGCGACGCCGGCGCCAAAGTACGCGGCGGACAGGGTCCCGCCGGCGACGCCCAGAGCCAGCGAGAGGACGCGCGTGGACGAGAGCGCCGCCACCGAGAGCAGGCCGCTCGGCGCCGGCGGCGAAGTGCTAGGACCGGCGGCGGTCTCCTCGGCGGCGCCCTGCGGAGCGGTGTCCGGAACCGGAGTCTGGCCGGGCGTCATCCGGTCAGGAGGCCTGGCTCTTGGCCGCGAAGGTGTCCTCGAGAGAGAGGGCCAGGCGCCCCGTTCCGCGGGACCGGTCCAGGAACAGCGCCAGCATGAGGACCGAGAGGCGCGCGATCTGCTCGAACGACGACGCGGCGGAGCCCGAAGCGGCGAGGCGGCGCAGGGCCGCGGGCGAGGTCATGCCCGACTCCGTGACCTCCCCGGCCTCCAGGACGCCGTCGAACAGGGAGGACCAGAACTCCGGGTGGCGCTCGAGGAAGCGGATGTTCCCCCCATACCCGATCTTTTCCGCGTACACGAGGTCCTTCGGCAGGCGGCGCTCGAGCAGTCGCTTCAGGATCGTCTTGTTGGCCAGCGGATCGCGGGAGACCTTGAACGCCGAAGGAAGGGAGGCCGCGAACTCGATGAGCCGCACGTCCAGGAAGGGCGAGCGGATCTCGAGGCTCTGCGACATCCCGACGCCGTCCGGAATCATGACGTGATTGTGGTGCAGGCTGACCATCAGGTCGCCGAACAGGGCGGCATCGATGACATCGACGATGCGCGCGGCCTCGAGCCAGCCCACCAGCGTGGATCGGACCTCCTCGAGCGCTCCCTCGGCCGCCGCGTGGGTGCACCCGAGACGCTCCAGGTTGCCGCGCATCTTGCGGAGCAGCTCGTCGCCCAGCGCAGCCGCCACCGGCTGGCGGTGGACCTCGACTCGCGGCACCAGGCGCGCGTCGACTCCCGGCAGGCGGCGCAGCGGGCTCCGGCCGGCCAGGACCGCCGCCAGGGCGCGCTTCAGCCCCGGGTACCGGCGCAGCAGCGAGTAG
>DASRJX010000064.1:0-2052 GCA_035649235.1 Candidatus Cryosericum sp. | reverse complement strand
ACGGCCAAGATCGGCGTGCTCGGCGGCAACGGGGCGGGGAAGAGCACGCTCCTGCGCATCATGGCCGGCGTGGACAAGGACTTCGCGGGCGAGGCCTTCGCCGCCGCGGGCACGCGCATCGGATTCCTTCCCCAGGAGCCGCAGCTCGATCCGGCCAAGACCGTCCTCGAGATCGTCGAGGAGGCGGTGGCGCCCCAGCGCGCGATCCTCCAGAAGTACGAGGACCTCTCCGCGAACTGGTCGGACGAGAACGCGGACGAGCTCGGCCGCCTGCAGGACCAGATCGACGCCCAGAACCTCTGGGAGCTGGACCGCCACGTGGAAACGGCCATGGACGCGCTGCGCGTCCCGCCGGGCGACGCGGACGTGAGCACGCTCAGCGGCGGCGAGCGCCGCCGGGTCGCGCTGTGCCGCCTCCTGCTCCAGCCCAACGACATGCTCCTGCTCGACGAGCCGACGAACCATCTCGACGCGGAGTCGGTGGCCTGGCTCGAGCAGTTCCTGAAGGAGTTCAAGGGCTGCGTCGTGGCCGTGACCCACGACCGCTACTTCCTCGACAACGTGGCGGGCTGGATCCTGGAGCTGGACCGCGGCTCCGGCATCCCCTGGGAGGGCAACTACTCCTCCTGGCTGGACCAGAAGCAGACCCGGCTGTCCCAGGAAGAGAAAGAGGAGTCGGCGCGGCGCCGTACCTTGCAGCGCGAGCTGGAGTGGGTGCGCCTGTCCCCCCGCGCGCGGCAGGCCAAAGGCAAGGCCCGCCTGCAGCACTACGAGGAGCTGCTGGCCGAGGAGCAGTCGCAGGAGAAGCGCGAGGGCGCGCGCGAGATCTCGATCCCGCCCGGCCCCCGCCTCGGCGACCTCGTCATCGACGCCAAGAAGCTGCGCAAGGCGTACGGCGACAAGCTGCTGATGGACGACGTGAACTTCATCCTGCCCCGCGGCGGCATCGTGGGCGTGATCGGACCCAACGGCGCGGGCAAGACCACGCTGTTCCGCATGATCGTGGGCCAGGACAAGCCGGACGCGGGCGCCCTCAAGGTGGGCGAGACGGTCGCGCTCTCCTACGTGGACCAGAGCCGTGACTCCCTCAAGGGCGAGCGCACGGTGTGGGAGGAGATCTCGGACGGCGGGAAGGACCTCGTCATGGTCGGCAAGAAGGAAGTCAATTCGCGCGCCTACGCGAACTCCTTCGGCTTCCGCGGCCCCGACCAGCAGAAGAAAGTGAAGGACCTCTCCGGCGGCGAGCGCAACCGCCTGCACCTCGCGACCCTGCTCAAGAGCGGCGGCAACCTGCTGCTCCTGGACGAGCCGACCAACGACCTCGACGTGGACACGCTGCGCGCGCTGGAGGAGGCGCTGGTGAACTTCGCCGGCTGCGCGGTGGTCATCACCCACGACCGCTGGTTCCTCGATCGCATCGCGACCCACATGCTCGCGTTCGAGGGGGACAGCCGGGTCGTGTGGTTCGAGGGGAACTATCAGGACTACGAGGCGGACCGCCATCGCCGGCTCGGCACCGAAGCCGACCAGCCGCACCGGATCAAGTACCGCAAGCTGGCGGTCTGAGCGGGCTCGGGGACTGACCCTCCTCCCATAGCGGCGGCGTCCCATCGTCAGTGCCGGTCCAAATGTGAGCCGTTCCACGCCCGGATTTCGCGTCTCGTGCAGGCCACTCGCCGGCATTGCCGGCGGGGCGAGGCGTCGGATGCCCGGTCCCGACGTCGGCGACCAGGAGGGGTGCGATGAGATGGAGCCGGAGGACCGCGAATCGAGGGGCGAGACTGGCGGTGCTGGTGGCCGGCGTGCTGGTCCTGCCGGTGGCGCTGTTCGCGGACGGCGACGTGCAGGACCAGTTCTATCGGCACGTCGAGATCAAGAACAAGACTTTCGAGCCACACCTGCCGGGGGAAACGGTCGACCATTTCACGGGGACGCTTAGCATCGTCCAGGAGGACCTGTCCCTGCCCGGCAAGGCGGGCCTGGACCTCAAGATCGTGCGCGCCTACTCGAGCCGCATCTGGGGACGCACGGACATCGCGCTGGACCCGGAGC
>DASRJX010000063.1:0-3029 GCA_035649235.1 Candidatus Cryosericum sp. | reverse complement strand
ACCTCGGATGGAGCGAGTCGACGCTCTTCATCCTGACGGCGGACCACGGAGAGGAATTCGGAGATCACGGCGAGACGAAGCACAAGGCGACGCTCTACGAGGAGGTGCTCCGGGTTCCGCTCATCGTGTCCTGGCCGCGCTCCATAGCACCGGGCCAGAGGATCGGGGTGCCGGTCACTCTTCTCGACATCCTGCCGACGGTCCTCGAGGCGACAGGTCACGAGGCGCCCGGCCGGCTGCAGGGAATCAGCCTGCTGCCGTTCCTGCGTCGCCCTGGCGCGGGCGCGCCAGGCACGCTCCCCACGGCCCGGGATCTGTTCGCCGAGCTGGGGCCGCTCGGCCTCGAGTGGGAGATGTCGTTCCATCGGAAGGCGGTCAGCAGCGGGAACCAGAAGCTCATCGTGACCTACGCGAAGGAGGGCGGCGTGACGAAGGAGCTGTACGACCTGGCGGCCGATCCTCGCGAGCGCTGCAACGTCTACGCCGCGCGGCAGGCGGACCCGGGGGTCCGGGGGCTGGAGGAGCGGCTGGACCAGTTCATACGCCAGGGAGTCGAATACCGCGCGGCCAACGCCTCCGAGGAAGGCTTCGAGGCGAACGAGGAGCTGCTCGAGCAGCTGCGGTCACTCGGTTACATCAAGTGACGCGCGGAAACGACGGGCGCGACCCGAACGGACATGCAGGCCCCTGAGACACCCGCACGGAGCAAGCTCGGCGAGGTTCCAGACGCGCCGGGGGTCTACCTCTTTCGCGACGCCTCCGGGCGCGTCATCTACATCGGCAAGGCGAAATCGCTCCGGAGCCGAGTGCGCTCCTACTTCCAGCCGGGAGGCAGCGGCCAGTTCCCGAAGACCGACGCCCTGGTGTCGGAGGTCCACGACCTGGAGTTCATCGTCGCGCGCACCGAGGTCGAGGCGCTCATCCTGGAGAACAACCTCGTCAAGAAGGAGCGCCCGCGCTACAACATCCGCCTGCGCGACGACAAGAACTTCCCGTATCTCAAGCTGACGAGCACCGAGCGCTTCCCGCGCGTCGTCCTGGTCCGGCGCGCCCGCCTGGACGGCAACGCCTACTTCGGGCCGTACCTGCCGGCGAGCGCGGCGCGCCGAACCATCCAGATGGTGGCGCGCCACTTCAAGGTCGCGACCTGCTACGAGCACCTCGACGGCACCCGCCCGCGCCCGTGCCTGCTTTACCAGCTCAACCAGTGCCTCGGCCCCTGCGCCGGCCTGGTCAAAGACGAGGACTACGTCCGGGCGGCGCAGGACGCGCGCCTGTTCCTCGAAGGCCGCACCCGGGACCTGGTGCGGCGCCTCAAGGAGCAGATGGCGGAGTCGGCGCGCCAGGAGCACTACGAGGCGGCGGCGCAGCACCGGGACCTGATCCGGACGCTGGAGCGGATCCAGGAGAAGCAGAGCGTCTCCTCGGTCGGGTTGGAGGAGCAGGACTACCTGGGCTTCGCCCGCGAGGGGGAGATCGCCTCGGTGCAGGTGTTCCAGATGCGGCAGGGCCAGGTGCAGTCGCGGCGCGAGGTAGCCTTCGAGGGGATCGTCGAGGACGACGCCGCTTTCCTGGCGGCCTGCCTGGAGCGCTACTACGGCAGCAGCGACGACATCCCGGGGACGATCGTGCTGCCTATCGAGCCCGCCACTCCGGATCTCCTCGAGGCGTGGCTGTCCGAGAGGAAAGGCGCGCGCGTGACGCTCCTGGTGCCGCAGCGCGGGCCGCGGCGGAGGTTCCTCGACACCGTGCAGAAGAACGCCCGCCTGTCGTTCGAGGCCCTGTTCCGCGCTCCGCACACGCACGGCGTCGAGATCCTCGAAGGGCTGCAGGAGGCGCTGGGTCTGGACGAGCCGCCGCACCGCATCGAGTGCTTCGACATCTCCCACATCCAGGGGACCGACCAGGTCGCCTCGCTGGTCGTCTGGGAGGCGGGCCGGCCCCGGCGATCCGACTACCGGCGGTTCAAGATCAAGACGGTGGCGGGGAACGACGATTTTGCCTCGATGGCGGAGGTGGTCGGCCGGCGCTACGCGCGCCTGCTGCGGGAGGGGAAGACGCTTCCCGACCTCGTCCTGATCGACGGCGGCCAGGGGCAGCTCTCCTCGGCCCTCGCGGTGCTCGAGGGCCTCGGGCTGGGCCACCTCCAGGTCGCGGCGCTCGCCAAGCGGGAGGAGGCGATCTTCCTGGACGGTCGCTCCGGCCCGGTGCGGCTGCCTCGGGACTCGCCGATCCTGCACCTCGTCCAGCGCATCCGCGACGAGGCGCACCGCTTCGCCGTCACCTACCACCGCAAAGTGCGCTCGCGCCGCACGCTCGGCACCGAGCTCCTGGAGATCGAAGGCGTCGGGGCTCGCCGCGCCCGGCTTCTCCTGCGCCGCTTCGGATCGGTGCAGGGTGTGCGCGAGGCGGCGTCCGAATCGCTCGCGGAAGTCGTCGGCGCGCGGCTGGCGGATCGCATCCGCAGCCATCTGGCGGGCGGCAGGCCGGACGGACCGCCAGTCGCCTGACCCATGCTATAGTCCGCGCCCGCATGAGCACCGTCCCCATCGGGCACGCGGGCGGCCTCCGGCGCCTCATCCTGGTCCTCGTGCTTCTCGTTGCCGCCCCGATCGTGGGCGGCGTCCTGCTCGTGCGATCGATCACCCAGCCCCCCTCCAGCAAGGACACGCCCGATCTCTCGGAGCTGCTCCTGAGCGCCGAGGAGGTTCCGGTCACGTCCTCTGACGGCGTCCGTCTCGCCTCCTGGTACATCCGTGGGCGGCCGGGGGCGCCTCCCATCATCCTGTGCCACGACCTCGGCGGGACGAGGGGCGACCTTCTCAATGCGGCGGTCATCCTGAACAAGGCCGGGTACCCTCTGCTGCTCCTAGACTTCCGGCGCCACGGCAGCAGCGGCTCCGCCCGCTCGACGCTGGGCGTGGAGGAGCGGCTCGACGTCCTGGCCGCGGTGCAGTACCTCAGGGGCCGCAAGGAAGTGGATGGCGACCGCATCGGAGGCTGGGGCGTCGGCATGGGGGCTTACGCGC
>DASRJX010000062.1:0-11597 GCA_035649235.1 Candidatus Cryosericum sp. | reverse complement strand
ATACTGGTGCAGCACTTCCTGGGAATCGGCGCGCGTCTCGGCGCTGAGGGTGGTGAGCAGCCGCACGCCCGAATCGGCGAAACCCAGGAACCGGACGGCCGGTTGGTGAGAGCGCGTCGCCCCCTGGGTTTTCGCCTGCACCTCGCGCGCCACCTCGCGCGTGACCGATTCGATCCGTTCGAGATCGCCGGCCAGAGGCACCGTCACCTCGACCATCAGCGTCACGCGCGAAGTCGGCAGGTCGAAGTTGGTCAGGACGCTTCCGGCCAGGCGCGCGTTCGGCACCACGACGATGTTGCTCTGCGGCGTCTCGATCCAGGTGGAGCGCCAGCCGACCCGCGTCACGGTCCCCTCCTCGCCGCTCTGCAGCCGCACGAAGTGCCCCGGCTCTATAGGCTTGTCGGCCACGAGATGCAGCCCGGCGAACACGTTCGCGAGAGTTTCCTGGAGGGCCAGCGCCACGGCCAGGCTGCCGACCCCGAGCGACGCGAGGATGGGGGCGATGGAGATGCCGATGCTGTCGAGGAAGATGAGCGCCCCGATGCCGATGATCAGCCCGCGCGCCAGGCCCTGGACCAGCCCCTGCGCCCCCTGCAGCGCCCGGTGCCGGCTCGCCATCCGATCGAGCAGACCGCTGGTCCCGCGATCGACGAACAGGATGATGCACAGGGCCATGGCGGCGGCGAGCATGACGTCCAGGGCGCGGTCCCACTCCGGATCGAGCGGAAGGACCCGGCCGCCCACCAGGAGCCCGCTGGAGAGGAGGGCGATGAGGGAAGGCGTCTTGAGGGCGCTCAGCAGGACGTCGTCCCAGGTCCAGACCGTGCGCTCGGCGACCCGCCTCATGATGTTGAACAGGTAGCGCCGCAGCAGGAGCCCCACCGCCATCCAGACGAGGAAGGTCAGGGCGCCCTGCACCCAGGGGGAGTGCCACGCTTCCAGGAGGGTCGCGGGTCCGAGGTCGCTCATCGATCCATTCACCTAAGGTAGAAGCGGAAGGGCCGCGACTCACTCCGGAAGGATTCGATCTCTCCGCGCCAGGAGCGCTCGAGCGCGCGGAGATCGGCGCCGCTCTCGAGGGCCTCGCGGACCTTGGGGTCGCCGAGGAGCACGTCGATCGGGAGCCGATCGGTGACGTACTCGTAGGGCGGCTCCTTCCAGGCGAACTGCTCGCGGTGCTCGGCGATGATGTCCTGGAGCAGTGCGAGGCTGGTCAGGTAGGGGCGGAAGGCGTTGGGGTTCGTGACCTGCACCTGGAACCCGCGGCAGGCGCGCCCGGCCCACTTGTGGAACGTCGGCTCGAAATCGTGGGCGCGCAGGACGACACCGGGCAGCCGCCGGGCCTCGAAACGGCGGAGCACCCGGCTGACGGAGAGGAAGGGAGCGCCGAAGATCTCGAACGGCCGCGTGGTCCCGCGTCCCTCCGACAGGTTCGTGCCTTCGATCAGGACCTGTCCCGGATAGACCATCGCGGTGTCGAAGGCCGGCATGTTGGGGGAGGGCAGGACCCAGGGGAGCCCCGTGTCGGGGTACAGCATGCGGCGGCGCCAGCCCCGCATCGGCACGACCATCAGATCGCAGCGGCCCGGACAGCGGATGCCGATGCCGTCCTGCCGCGGACGGTGCGGGCCGCCGCCGTCCATGCGCGCGTTGACCAGCGCGGCCAATTCGCCGAGCGTCAGGCCGTGGCGCATGGGAACGGGATAGAGGCCGACGAAGGACGTGTAACCCGGCCGGATCAGGTTCCCCTCGAGCGCTTCGCCGCCGAGTGGATTCGGCCGGTCGAGGACGACGACCTGCTTGCCGGCCGCGGCGCACGCCTCGATCGCCAGGGCGGTCGTCCACTCGAAGGTGTAGACGCGCGTCCCCACGTCCTGCAGATCGACGAGCAGCAGGTCGATCCCCTCCAGCATGGCCGCCGTCGGGGCCCTGGTCTCGGAGTAGAGCGAGTAGATGGGGATGCCGAGCTCGGCGTCGACGCCGTGCGTCGACTCCACCATGTTGTCCTGTTTTTCTCCGGCGATCCCGTGCTGCGGTCCGAAGAGGGCCCGCAGGTTCTTGCCGCAGAGATCCCGCACCACGTCGCGGGCCGACCGGAATCCCGCGGTGACGGACGCGGGGTGCATCAGCAGGCCGGCCCGCCGGCCGCGCAGCCAAGCGGGGCGCGCCCGCGCCAGCACTTCCAGGCCGGTCAGGACGCGGCCGTTGCTGGTCCCGGCCGTCCGAACGCTCTTCTTTTTTCTCGGCATCGACGCTCCGCGGGGACGGAGAGTAAAACGGGAGGGCGAAAAAAGGAAGGGGCGGGAGGAGGGCCACGAGTAGGCGGCGGGTGCCGGTCGGGCCTGTCTTTCGATCAGGCCGCAGTTCCTCGCGGCCTCCTCCTTGAGCTCGCCCCTCATATACGCTGAAAGCGAGCCGCCGGCAACTCGATTTCGCTCCTGCGATCGTGAAGCGAGCGTGCGACGCGATGGCGCCGCGCAGCGGCTATACTTCCGCTCCGCCCGGGCGGTTGCGGGAGGGAGATGATGCTGCTGCGCTCTCCGGCATGGACGAGGTCGATCGGAATGGCGTGCGCGCTTTTCCTGTGTCACTGCAACGCCAAGGACACGGAAGGCCCTCCGCCCGCCAGGCCGGCGCCGGTGGAAGCCCCGCAGGCATCGCCTCAGAGCGGATCCCCTCCGCTCGTCAGCACGCACGATCCGGTCGCCGTTCCGCCGGCCGCCGCCCCGCCAGGCGCCGCGCTGGACGGCCGGCCTTCGCCGCACGGCGAGCTGCGCTGGGACACGCCCCGGGGCTGGAGCCAGGAAAAGCCGACGAGTCCGATGCGCATAGCCCAGTACCGGGTGCCGGCGGCGCAACGAGACGGCGACGCGGGGGAGTGCGTGGTCTTCTATTTCGGCCCCGGCCAGGGGGGCGACGCGGCGTCGAACGTGGCCCGCTGGTCCTCCCAGTTCTCGACGCCCCAGGGCGGCCCCGCGCAGAGCCGCGTCACGGAGCAGAAGCTGGGCGACCGGCTGGTGACGAGAGTCGAGGTGTCCGGGACCTACCAGCCCGGATCGGTGAGCTTCGGCGGCGAGACGCCGCCTCCCCGGCCCGGTTACATGCTTCTGGGGGCGATCGTCCCGGGCGGCGACGCCAACTGGTTCTTCCGCTGCACCGGGCCCGAGACGACGATGCAGGCCAATCGCGCCGCATTCGACGGCCTTCTGGCCTCAATCCGGTAGAGGGGCGCATGGTGCTCCGCGTGGCGGCAGTACAGGCGGCTCCGGTCCTCCTCGACCGGGAGCGCTCGCTCGAGAAGGCGATAGCGCTCATCGGGGAGGCGGCCTCCAGGGGGGCCCGGGTCATCGGCTTCGGCGAGTCCTGGCTTCCGGGTTACCCGGCCTGGCTCGATCTCTGCCCCGGGTCGGCGTTCTGGGACCACCCGCCGGCGAAGAAGGTGCACGCGCGGCTGCGGGAGAACAGCCTCACCATCCCGGGGCCCGAGACCGAGCGCCTCGGTCGGGCGGCGCGCGCGCACGGTGTCGTGATCGTGCTCGGGGTCCACGAGCGCGTGGTGGCCGGGCCCGGACACGGGACGCTCTACAACACCCAGCTCCTCTTCGGCCCCGACGGGGCGCTGCTCGGGCGGCATCGCAAGCTCGTGCCGACGCACGCCGAGCGCCTCGTCTGGGGTCCGGGAGACGGAGCGGGCCTGGAGGCCGTCCCGGTCCTCGGCGCCCGCATCGGAAGCCTCATCTGCTGGGAGCACTGGATGCCGCTGGCGCGGCAGGCGATGCACGAATCGGGAGAGCAGATCCACGTCGCCGTCTGGCCGACTGTGCGCGAGATGTACCAGATCGCCAGCCGGCACTACGCCTTCGAGGGGCGCTGCTTCGTCCTGGCGGTGGGGCAGATCATCCACGCCTCGGACCTGCCGCGGGAGCTCGAGCCGCCGGAGGAGCTGCGCGGCAGGCCCGAGTCGCTCATCGTGAGCGGGGGGTCGTGCATCATCGGACCGGACGGCGCCCTGATCGCCGGGCCGGTCTTCGACCGCGAGGAGATCCTGATCGCCGACCTCGATCTGTCGCGTATCGACGAGGAGAGCCTCGTGCTCGACGTGACCGGACACTACCAGAGGCCCGACGTGTTCGATTTCGCCGTGCGACCGCTCAGGACGGCCGCGGCGCCCGGCTCCGCGACGCACGGCTCGACGCCCCCCGGCTCCAGGCCGCCGGGCTCCACGCCCGGAAGGGTCCCTCAGCCCGCTGGCCGCTCCTCCGGTGGCTTGAGGCGCCGGAAGGCGGTCCACAGGGCCAGGTCGTAACCGACCTTCATCAACGCCCCGATCACGAGAGGGGCGGCCATCGAAGCCCCCTGCATCAAGGCCCCGGCGAACCACGGGGCCACCGACCAGGATCCCAGCCGGACGAGGTGCGTCACGCCGGACGCCAGCGTGCGCTCCTCGGGTGGGAAGATCGCCATCACGTAGGACTGGCGGGTCGGCACGTCCATCTCCACCAACCCCTCCCGCAACAGGAACAGGAGGGCGGCGACGGGGAAGCTGGGGGCATAGGCCACGGTGATCAGGAGCAGGCTGCTGGGGATGTGGGTGAAGACCATGGTGTTGACGAGCCCGATGCGGCGGGCCAGCCAGGCGGCGCCCAGGTGCGACAGCGCGTTGGCGAAGCGCGATCCGAAGAACAGGAGGCCGATCAGTCCTTCTCCGGCCCCGAAGCGCTGGTGGAAGAAGAAAGAGAGGAGGGCCGAGGTGAGGAAGCCTCCCGCCAGGCTGTCGACGGCGAAGAGGGAGGCAATGCGGACGAGGATGCGCCGGCTCTCCGGGCGCAGGGGCGCACGTGCCGCGACGGGGCGGCCCTCGACGGCGGGCGACAGTCTCATGTAGAGGAGCGCCGTCAGGACCAGAAGCAGGGCGTAGACGCCGATCGACATCCGGAACGAGGCCTCCCTTGGGACGCCCCACAGGCTGCGCAGCACCTCCGGCAGCCCGGCCAGCAGCCCGCCGAGGGCGTGTCCCGAGTCCTGAATGACGTTGTAGATGGCGAAGACGCGCGTCCTGTCCGAGTCCCCGGCCGTGGCGGGCAGGATCACCTGATCGACGATGAGGGACGCCCCGCGATCGCGTCCCATGCCGTTGAGCATGCCGAGAAACGCCGCGACGCCGAGCACGAGTGCTTTGGATCCCACCGCCACGGTGGCGCCTCCCGCGGCGCCCAGGACGGCCAGCAGGACGAGGCTGCGACGCCGCCCCAAACGGTCGCCCCGGAACGTCGTCAGGAGGGCGGCCCCGGCGCAGCCGGCGAGACCGGCGCCGACTATCCCGCCAATGGCTCCCGTGTTCATCCCGAGAGCGTCCAGGTGGAGGCCGACGAGGACGCTGACCATCCCGGTCGACAGAGCACGCAGGAACGCCCCGGCGTACAGAACCTGCCTGTCGGTCACGTTGTTTCTCTCGGGTGGGGTTGGGATGGAGCCGAATGGCGGGGTCGACGGGGCTCGAACCCGCGACCTCCGGCTTGACAGGCCGGCGTTCTAACCAGCTGAACTACGACCCCGCGACGACCCGGACGGGGCGCGCTTCGATACGAGCAGGAAAGTGGTGGGCGATACTGGATTCGAACCAGTGACCCCCTGCTTGTAAGGCAGGTGCTCTCCCGCTGAGCTAACCGCCCAACGAGGCCTCGGCGCGTCCTGTAACGAGTCCGCGATGGTAGCGTCTGCGGCGGACGACTGTCAAGGCCGCGCCGTCGTGCCGATCGTCACCTGAGGTATAACTCCCGGCATGATTTTGCCAGGCCTGGTCGCGACGCTCGCTCTCATCGGGCTGGCGTCGGTCGTCGCGCCCCGGATCAAGATCCCGGCGGCGGTCCTGCTCGCGCTCACGGGGATCGCCTGGGCGCTCCTGCCGGGCTGGTATGCGCTCCGGATCGATCCGCAGGTCGTGCTCTCGGTCTTCCTGCCGCCGTTGCTCTACGCCGAGGCCTGGCGCGCGTCCTGGCGCGACTTCCACCGCTGGCTGCGCCCGATCCTGTCACTGGCGATCGGGCTCGTCTCGTTCACCATCCTGTGCGTCGGGCTGACCGTCCGGTGGCTGATGCCCGAGCTTCCCTGGGCTGTCTGCTTTCTCATCGGTGCCATCGTCTCGCCGACCGATACCGTGGCGGTCCACGAAGTGCTCCACCGGCTGCGGATCCCGCGCCGGGCCACCGCCATCATCGGCGGCGAGAGCCTCGTGAACGACGCGACGGGGCTGCTCGGTGTCCAGCTCGCCCTGATCGTCATCCTCACCGGCCTGTTCGAGTGGGGTGCCATCCTGACCGAGTTCGCCCGGATCGCCGGCCTGGGGATCGCGTGCGGCGTCGCGGTCGGCTTCCTGGCGATCGGGCTCAACGCGCGCCTGCGCGGCACGGCCGTTCTCTTCGTGTCCTCGCTCTTCGCGCCGTACCTCGCCTACGCCGTCGCGGACGCGGCTGGCGCCTCCGGCATCCTCTCGGTCGTCGTGGCCGGCTTCGTCGCATCGTGGCGGATCGACCTCATTCCGCCCGACAGCCGCGTCGAGCTGACAGCCGATTGGGACGTCCTGACCTTCATCCTGAACGCCCTGATGTTCCTGTTCGTCGGCCTCGCGACCCCGCGCCTGCTGGCGGCGGACCCGGCCGCGGCGCCTGGCCTGCTCGTTACGGGGCTCGCCATCGGTGCTATGGTCGTCGTGGCCCGCCTGGTGTGGTTCTGGCCGGCCGCGTACATCCCGCTCTGGCTCTTCCCGCGGCTGCGGGAGAGGGAAGGGGGTTATCCGGCGCCGGCCGCGGTGGTGCTGGCCCAGTGGTGCGGGGTCCGGGGGGCGGTGTCGCTGGCGGCGGCGCTCGCCATCCCGTCGGTCCTCCCGAGCGGAGAGCCATTCCCCGGCCATGCGATCATCCAGGTGTCGGCGCTCATGACCATCCTGATCACGCTGTTCGGGCAGGGGGCGACCGTCGGCGGGCTGGTCCGCTGGCTGCGGCTGTCGAGCGATGCCGCGACCGAGGCCGAGACGCGCCAGGCGCGGGAGACGATGCTGGCGGCGGGCATCGCGCGGCTGGACGCGTTCTGCTCCGAGGAGAGCTGCCCGATCTCCGTCTACAGATATCGCGACGTCCTGACCGACCGACTGGCGGAGCTGCGCGCGATCGAGGAGAACGAGCGACGCCACGCGACGCGGCGCCTCGAGATCTCGCGCGAGGTCCGGCGGGCCGTCTGGCAGGCGGAGACCGCGGAGCTGCTGCGGCTGCGCGACGCCGGTCGGATGAACGACCGCGATCACCAGGACCTGCAACTCGAGATCGATCGGGAGCACGCCGACCTGGCGACGGAAACTTGATCGCGGCCCCGCTGCATCCGGCCAGCAGGATGGTGGCTGGAGAGTGGTCGGCGCGATTGAAGGGCGCTAGCCTCATACCGGTTCTACTGGAAGTGGGATTCGATGTCATCGGGGCCGGTGCATGCGTGGGGCGAGGGGTAGCAGCGGGCGAGGCCGGCCGGTCCTGGGCCTTCTGCTGGTTGTCCTGCTCGGCCAGAGTGCTGTGGCCGACCTGTTCGCCGACGCGACGTCTTCGTCCGAGACGGACTCTGCGCCCGCGGACTCCAAGGCCGACAAACCCTATTGGCGGCAGAACCTGTTCGGCCGCTTCTTCCGCGACCAGAAGTTCCTGTTCACCGACTGGTGGCCTTCGGAATTCCGGCGCTACCAGTTCACGGGGCCATTGCTCGCGGGGATCGCCCTCGCTGCGGCGCCTGGGCGCGGCAGCGAGGAGGGTCCCGACCTCGAGGCCGAGACCTACGTCAAGAACGAGTCGGCGGAGAGCGGCAACAGTGTGGCGCGCGGCTTCTCGACACTCGGCAACGCGGGCCCGGCCGTTCTTCTGCTCGGAGCGGGGTACCTCATCGGCCGCACGGGCCACAACGATCGGCTGGCCGAGGCCTCGAGCCTGTCGGCCGAGGCGCTCCTGTCGTCCGGACTCTACTGCACCGTTCTCAAGAAGGTCACCGCGCGCACCCGGCCCACGGACGGGTCGGACGGGCGGTTCTTCTCCTACCACCCGCAGCAGGGCGAGGTCGTCGGGTCGTTCCCTTCGGGCCACGCGACAGGAGCGTTCACCGTCGCCACGGTGTTCGCGGAGACCTACAAGGACAAGAAGTGGATCCCCTGGGTCGCGTATGGCACGGCCGGCATGATCGGCCTGTCGCGCATGTCGCTCGGACGCCACTTCGCCGGCGACGTGATCGTCGGGGGGCTCCTCGGCCACAGCATCGGCCGGATGGTCACGGCCCGCCAGCGGGACTCGCGCCAGGCCCGCTTCGAGATCCAGCCTTACTTCGATCCGGCCGGAGCAGAGGCCGGCGTGGTCTGGACCCGCCGCTGGTGACGGCCGGCGCCCGGCGATTTTTTCCGACACATCCTGGCACCTCGCGACACTAGATACAGCGACGGAACCCAACGCACGCCGATCATCCGAGGACTCGGGCTCATCGCCGCCCGATGGCTCCGCGGGCCGGCGTGCCCTTCCAGGAGGTGACCCATGCCCAGACTCCGTTCGGCCGGCTCACCCGGAGCGCCCCTGCTTCTGGCGCTGCTTCTCGTCAGTGCGGGCCTTCTCGGCCTGACCCTTTTCGGCCCGGCCCATCCGGCCCACGCGGACCCGCGACCCGTCAAGATCGATGTCGAGTGCGAGCAGGGGACGATCGGCCTCGAGAACCTGAGCGCCGCGGGTCCAATCGACGTCGAGTATCGCGTGGTGCTGGCGCAGTATCCCGGCCTCGTGGCCGGATGCAGTGGCGCTCAGCCGGCGCAGGTCGCCCGCGGCCGGGAGGCCCTGTTCGCCGGGAAAGGCCACGCGCTCAGGCTGTCGCTCGCCGACCTGGGGCTGCAGATCGAGGGCGGCTGCGGCGAGTACAGTCTCAGCGTGGCCGCCATCGCCGCCGGATCGGGCGGTTCCGTGGAGGCCCACTGCATGACTCCCGGGGTCGAGAAGCTCAAGCCGGTTCCGCCGACGGCCGTGACCGAATCGGCACAGACCGACCTGGTGTTCACGAACCGGATCGATCTGGCCGCCCACGGCGGCACCTGTCTGGGCATACAGGAATATGCGTTCCAGATGTCGAACCTCTCGACGACCACGAGCTATGAGATAAGCGTCGATGGCAGCTACATCTGCAGCAAGGACAAGAACACCCCGATCCCGTGCCTGGACGCCACGAACCCGCCGCACGGCGACGGCTGGAACAAGGGTGATTTCGCTCCGGTCGACCTCGCGGCAGGGGCCAGCAAACACGTCGAATGGATAAACGCTGATCAAGGCCCGGCGCTGCCGCGCTGCTGCGACATCAAGACGGGAGCCAATGCAGTCAAATCGATCCTGCAGTGCGCCACCTTCACGGTGACAAAAGAGGGAACGACGCCCATCGTCCCACCCTACGTGGTGGAGATGTCCTGGTACGACCCCGGCGCCCAGGCACCCACGTTCAGCTGCAGCAGCTTCGATCCCGATAACACCTCCTCCACCCTGGCCAATAACCTCTGGAAGCCTGACCCCGACTTCGATGGCGTCCCCGGCGGTTGCGACAATTGCGCCAATGTCGCCAATCCCGACCAGAGTGATACCGACGGCGACGGCGACGGCGACGTCTGCGACAACTGCCCGAGCATCCCCAACTCGAACCAGGCCGACACCGACGGGGACGGGGTGGGTGACGTCTGCGACAACTGCCCCAACATCTACAACCCGACCCAGGCCAACCACGATGGCGACACGTTGGGCGACCACTGCGACAACTGCTACGTCGTCACCAACCAGAATCAGGCCGATTCGGACCAGGACGGCGTCGGCAACGCCTGCGACACCAACACCTGCATCCATTGCATCGCCGAGGCGGGCGTCTGTGACGGACAGCCGACAGGCACGCCGTGCAGCTTCAACATCAACTGCGGTGGCGTCTGCCGGTTCTGCAACGGGAATTGGGGTTGCTTCGGTCCGTAGCAGGGCGGAGCACGCCCTGGTACTCAGCGCGAGGCGGCAAGGCCGTTCGCTGAGAGCCGCTCCAGCATGCGGGTCACGGGGTGGCGCGCCAGTAGACGCGGTCGCAACCGGCGCACCTCGTGAAGCGGGACTGGGTCCTGAAGACGTAGACGCGGACCCGGTCCCGCACCGTCTCGCCCACACGGCCTCGTTGACCGCATTGCAGCGCAGGTAGCGTCTGCGGGCGCACTCCACGAAACCTCCCGGCACCTCGCGACACTAGAGACAGCGACGGAACCCAACGCACGCCGATCATCCGAGGACTCGGGCTCATCGCCGCCCGATGGCTCCGCGGGCCGGCGTGCCCTTCTAGGAGGTGACCCATGCCCAGACTCCGTTCGGCCGGCACACCCGGAGCGCCCTTGCTTCTGGCGCTGCTTCTCGTCACCGCGGGCCTTCTCGGCCTGGCCCTTTTCGGCCCGGCCCATCCGGCCCATGCGGACCCGCGGCCGGTCAAGATCGATGTCGAGTGCGAGCAGGGGACGATCGGCCTCGAGAACCTGAGCGCCTCGGGCCCGATCGACGTCGAGTATCGCGTCGTGCTGGCGCAGTATCCCGACCTCGTGGCCGGATGCAGCGGCGCCCAGCCGGCGCAGATCGCCCGCGGCCGGGAGGCCCTGTTCTCCGGGAAAGGCCACGCGCGCCGGCTGTCGCTCGCCGACCTGGGGCTGCGGATCGAGCACGGCTGCGGCGAGTACAGTCTCAGCGTCGTCGCCATCGCCGCCGGATCGGGCGGTTCCGTGGAGGCCCACTGCACGACTCCAGGGGTCGAGAAGCGCAAGCCGGTTCCGCCGACGGCCGTGACCGAATCGGCACAGACCGACCTGGTGTTCACGAACCGGATCGATCTGGCGGCCCACGGCGGCACCTGTCTGGGTCCGAGGGAGTACGCGCTCCAGATGTCGAACATCTCGGCGGACACGAGCTATCGGATGAGCGTCGACGCCAGGTACATCTGCAGCCATGACAAAGACTTCCCGGACCACTGTGGGGACGCCCCAACTCCCCCGCACGGCGATGGCTGGAACGCGCGCCTCTTCACTCCTGTCGACCTCGCGGCCGGGGCCAGCCAGCACGTCGAGTGGAAGAACGACGATGGCGGCCAGACGCTGCCGCGCTGCTGCGATAAAAAGACGGGCCCACTTGCAATCAAATCGATCCTGCAGTGCGCCACGTTCACGGTGACGGAGATGACGACACCTTCCGGAACGACGCCCATCGTCCCGCCCTACGTGGTGGAGACGTCCAGCTACGACGTCGGGTCCGGGGTCGGGGCCGGTGCGCCCACCTTCAGCTGCAGCAGCTTCACCCCCGACAACATGTCGGCCACCCTGACCAATTTGCTCTACATTCAAGATCCCGACCTCGATACCGTCCCCGGCAGCTGCGACAATTGTGCCAATATCGCCAATCCTGACCAGGCCAATGCCGACGGCGACAACTACGGCGACGTCTGCGACAACTGCCCGAGCGTCTCCAACAATACCCAGGCCGACACCGACGGGGACGGCGTGGGTGACGTGTGCGACAACTGCCCCATCCCCA
>DASRJX010000061.1:0-21946 GCA_035649235.1 Candidatus Cryosericum sp. | reverse complement strand
GGCGCTCGTCTTTACCCGAGGGGACATCCTCGAGGCTCGAGGCCAGGACGACGGCCGTGCGGACCCCGAGAAGATCGGCCAGGAGGCTGACGCCGGTGGCATTGAGATCCGCCAGCGACGCATGGGGCCGGTCGAGGAGGTCCAGGAGCCGCGGCAGGACGTCCTGCCGATGGGGCGCGCGGGCGTAGCACTGCCTCAGCGCCTCCTGGTGCTTGCGCCGCCATCCGGCGTTGTCGTCCACCTGGACGTCGAGGAGGCGCATCGGGAGGCGGTGGTGCACCGGAACCGTGAGCCACTGCCAGCCGGACGCCGTCCGGATACGATTACGATTCTGCCATTCGTTCTTCTTGTACTGAACGGTGTCGAGGAGGACGAAGAGATCCACCCGATCCATCTTGTCGAAGTATCCCAGCCACGGCAGGTATTGCGGCTGGTGGGCGGCGAGTCTCACGGGAGGATCTCCAGGCCCCGGACCGGCGGTAGGGGAAGATAGGGACCCGCCGTCCGCAGGGCAAGCGGGGTCGAGGCGGCCGACCCAGGCCCGGGACCGGGGGCGGTCACGCGGCCACCTCCTGGTAGAGCCGCAGCATCGAGTGGACCATCCGGCCGGCGCCGTAGGAGATCGCCCGTGCCTTGCCTCGCCGGCCGAGGGACGAGGCCAGGGTCGGGTCGTCGGCCAGCCGGGCGATGGCCTGCGCCAGGGCGCCCGGCTGCGCCGGAGGCACCAGCAGGCCGGCCTCTCCCTGCAGCAGCACCTCCGGGATCCCGCCGACGGTGGTACCGACGACCGGCACTCCCACCGCCATCGCTTCGACCAGCGCCCGTCCCATCCCCTCGTTGCGCGAGGCCAGGACGAAGAGATCGAGAGCAGGCAGCACCTCCTCGGGCGACATCCATCTCCCCTCCACCCGGACCCGATCGCCCATGCCCCGGGCGCGGGCCAGGGCCGCGAGAGGCTCGCGCAGGGCGCCGTCGCCGCCGATGACGAGACGCAGATGAGGGCGGCTCCGGGCGGCGAGAGCGAATCCCTCCACGAGATCCTCCGTGCCCTTGACGGGCTCCAGGCGGCACAGGGTGCCGACCACGAGATCGCCGGCGCCGTAGCCGAGCCGCCGACGGCACTCCACCCGCCGCGCCCTGGCGGTGCGCAGGGAGCGGAAATCGATCCCGGAAGGCAAGGTCCGGAACTGTCCCTCGCGCCCGACGCCCCGGCGGAGGTGCTCCTCGGCGCCTGCCTGCGACAGCGTCACGTGGAGGCGCGCCAGCGGCGCCAGGCAGCGTTCGGCCAGGATCACGAGTGACGTTCCCAGGCGGCGGTAGTAACCCTGAAACAGGTGTCCGTGCGGCTGATGGATCACCCGCCGCGTCTGGCCCAGCAGGAGGGCGGCGATGCGGCCGAGGGCACCCGCCTTCGAGGTGTGCAGGTGGATGACGTCGTAGCGTCCGCGCGCCAGGAGGCGCACGATGGCCAGGAGGGCGACGAGGTCGCGACGGGCGGCGATCGGGCGGGCGAGGGTCGGGATCTCGATCAGGGTGAGGCCGGACTGCCTGCGGGCGCGCTCGAGCAGCGGCGTCGGTCGCGAGGCGGGCCCGCTCGCCAGCGTCACGGCGTGCCCTCGTCGGGCCGCCCCGAGCGCCTGCCACAGAGTGCAGTCGGACGACCCGCCGCGCTCGAGGCGCGTGATGAGGTGCAGGACGGAGTACATCCTCACGCCGCCTGCCGCCTGGCCGGGGGCGCGTCCAGGATCGCCTGCGCCGCCCGCGCCACCTCCTCGGGCTCGATCGAGACGAGGCAGGTGTGATGCCAGCAGGCTCCCCGGTTGCAGGGGGCGCAGGCGATTGGCCGCCGCACGACGTGATCGAAAGGCCCGCACGGCAGGAAACGCACCGGGTCGGTGGGTCCCAGGACCGAGAGCGTCGGCACGCCGAGGGCGGCCGCGATGTGCAGCGGGCCCGAGTTGTTGCCGAGGAACAGATCGGCGATCGAGAGGAGCGCCACCATCTGGCGCATGGAGAGCGGCCCTGCCGGCAGCGCGTCCGGCGTGAGGGCCCGGATGCGCGCCACGATCTCCTCCTCGCCGGGGCCCCCGACGAGCAGGCAGGCGGCGCCGAGGCGCTCCGTCAGGCGCCCGATCACGGCCGCGTAGGCCGCCTCCTCCCAGCGCTGCGAGGGGTAGCGCGCGCCGGGGTGGACGACGACGCGCGGCGAGGCCGCCCCGAGGGCGGAACAGCGCGCCAGGGCCTCGGCCTTCTCGCGGTCACTGACGGGGAGGTTCGGCAGCGAGTCCCGCCTGGCGACGCCGAGGGCGGCCAGGAGCTCGCGATTCAGATCCACGACGTGCAGGTCGCGGCGGGCGCGCGGCCCGCGCAGGGTGAAGCAGGCCTCGCGGCCCGCGGCGCGGAAGCCGATCCTCCACGGGGCCCGCGTGCTGCGCGCCAGGAGGGCGCCGAGGAGCGTCTCGTCGGGCGTGAAGTCGACGACCAGGTCGAGACGGCCGGCGAGCGATTCCGGCAGGCGCTTCCCCGAGAGCCCGACCAGGTGATCGACCGCCGGATGGTTCTCCAGCAGGGACAGGGGCGCCGGAGGCGCCAGAACGGTGATGCGGGCGTGCCGGAAGTGCGTCCTCAGGTCCTTGAGCGCGGCGGTGGTGAGCGCCATGTCCCCCAGGCGATCGGTGCGGATCACCAGGAGCCGGTTCACGAGCGTGACGGCCGGCAGGGCGACGGAGCGCCGCCAGAACAGGCCGCAGGCCAGAAGTGCGGGCGTCCGCGCGGCGAGCCAGGCGCCTCGCGCAGCCCGGCGCAGGCGGTCCGCCGAGTCGGAGTCGGGGGGAGGGGTGACGGCCGGGCCCTCGAGGAGGACGGGCGTCGGCCGGGCGCCGGGGATCTCGCATTCGGGGGGTTGGGCCGGGGGCGTGAGGCGATCGGTCATGACGGTCTCCATGCGAAGGCGGTGATGGCGTCGGTCAGGTTCCTGCCGGCGGCCCGGGACAGGAATGCGGCCGCGGCGTCGATGAGACGCTTCGGGATGGTCAAGGCGCAGCGATCCGGCTCCATCTCGATCGAGCGGAAGCCTTCTCTATCCAAGATATGCCGCAAGGTGCCGGCGCTGAAATGGCTCAGGTGAGGCTCGCGCGCCCCCGTCTCGTAGAGTGGCAGCCGGCGCCGGCGCGCCAGGATGTACGCGGCCTGCATCGGCAGGTTGTCGAGGTTCGGCACGGCGACGACGATGAGCCCCCCGGCCGCCAGCCGGCGCCAGGCGGCGCGCAGCATCGGGCGTGGATCCGGGAGGTGCTCCAGGACGTGCCAGAGCGTGACGACGTCGAACGGTCCCATGAGCTGCGCCGAGTCGGCGAGATCGCCGATCGCCACCGGACGGTCCAGGCGCGCCGCGGCCCGCCGCGCCCCTTCCGGCGAGAACTCGATCCCCTCGATCCTCCAGCCGGCGCTCCGGGCCTCCGCCAGGAAGTGCCCGTCGCCGCAGCCGACGTCGAGCAGGACGCCCGGCTTCCGGCGGACGTCGATCCGCGCCAGCCGCCGCCGCCAGAGTCGCGCGCGCGGCGCCGCCTCCCGCTCCTGCCAGGGCTCGTAGTAGCCGGGCCCGTACGTCTCCTGGTCGATCGCCGCGTCCGGGACGGGGTCGACGAAGACCAGAGAGCAGGATCGGCATCGCACCGGCCGGGCGACCACCCCGGCCGCGGCCTCCGAGCGCTCGCCGCACAGCGGGCACGGGCGCGTGAGGCCGGAGGCCGGGTGCGCGTCGAATCGCGGGGGGCTCACAGCCGCGCCTCCCTGCGGACGGTCGCGGCCGGCTCCGGACGCAGCTCCTCGTAGACCGAGGCCAGGCCGCGCACCATCCCCTGCAGGCTGAACCGCTCGTGCGCGATGCGCTCCGCCGCGCGCCCCATGTCGATCCGTCGCGCCGCATCGAGCGCCAGCGAGGCGGCGGCGGCGCCGAGGGCGATCGGATCGCGCGGCGACACGAGGAGCCCGCTGACGCCGTCCTCGATCACCTCCGGAATGCCCCCGACCCGCGCCGCGACCGAGGGCACGCCGGCGAACAGCGCCTCGATCAGGACGCGCGGCAGCGCCTCGTGGCGCGACGGATGCAGCACCAGATCGAAGGCCCGCAGCAGCGGGGCCGCCTCCTCGCGCTCCCCCAGGCAGCACACCGCGTCTCGGACGCCCGCCGCCTGCGCCCGCTCGCGCAGGGAGCGGTGCCACTCCGCCCGCTCGTCGAATGGACCCAGGAACGCGAGGATCGCTCCGGGCGCCGCCCTCAGCAGGGCCGGCAGGGCCTCCACGGCGTCGTCCCCGCCCTTGTCCGGCTCCACGCGGCCCACGACGCCCGCGACGAAGCCAGAGCATGGGAGCCCCAGGGACGCGCGCGCGGTGTCCCGGTCGAGGAAGGCCGGAGGGCTGATGCCGGTCCTGACCACGCGAACGCGCTGCGAGCCGCGGAACGCGGCGCTCCGCCCCGCGACCGCGCGCGACACCGCCACGGCGCGATCCGTCACGCCGAGCAGGAGCCGGTCGGGGAGGGCAGGAGACCCCGCCTGGGCCCGCACGTGCCACAGGTGGGCGCGTCGGGAGAGGCGCGCGGCGAGCCCGGCGTAGAAAGCGGAGCGCGGCGAATCGCTGTGGAGCACGAAGGCGCCTCGCCTCCTGGCCAGCGTCGCCAGGGCCCAGACCGTCTGCAGCAGTGGCGCGCCGCCTCCACCGCGCAGCCTCGGGAGTGGCAGGGTCGCCACCTCGATCCCGGCCTCCTCGAGTGACGCCGCGAGCGCTCCCGCGCCGGGCAGGACGGCGATCGGACGGTAGGGGGACTCACGCAGGCCGATCGCCAGATCGCGCAGGCTGCGCTGCCCGCCGCCGTAGTAATCGGCGCGCTCGCTCAGGAGCAGGACGCCTGTCCTCTCACGCGGCGCGCGGGGCATGTGCAAGGGCCACCTCATAGATCGACTCGATCCGCCGCACCATGCGAGCGGCGCGATACTCCGTCTCCACCCGCCGCCGTCCCTCGGCGCCGAGCGCCGCCCCCCGGTCGGCTGAGGAGAGGACGCGCTCGATCGCGGCGGCCAGCGCAGCGGGGTCGCGCTCGGGGACGAGGAGTCCGGTCCCTTCGTCCTGCACCACCTCCGGGAGGCCGCCGACCCGGCTGGCGACGACCGGCAGCCCCGCGTCCATCCCCTCCAGCACCGCGACGCCGAGGCCTTCGCGCCCGATGGAGGGGGCCACCAGGAGGTCGAAGCCCGGGAGCAGCCGCCGCGCGTCGGAGCGCTCCCCCGGCATCCGCAGCCGGTCGCCGATCCCGAGCTCCGCCGCCAGCGCCTCGAGCCGGGGACGCTCCGGCCCCTCGCCGATCAGGACCAGGGTGCCCCCGCGCATCCCGTCCGGAAGCGAGGCGAAGGCCTGCAACAAGACTTCCTGGCCCTTGTGCGGGGTCAGGCTCCCGACGCACCCGATGACCGGAGGGGACGGATTCCCTATCAGGTTTCTGGCCTCCTTGCGAGAGACGGGGGGAGCCGGCTCGACGCCGTTCGGGACCACTTCGAGCAGAGAGTCCGGAAGCCCCAGGTCGTGCCGCGCGTGCTGCGCGACGGCGGAGGAGCAGCAGAGGACACGCCGCGTCATGCGGCCGAGGAGCCGCTCGAGCCGCACGTGGCGGCGGCGGAGCGTCCCGTCGACCGTGTGCAGGTGATGGACGACGGCGCGCGGGCCGACGAGGCGCGCCGCCAGGCGGCCGGCCACGCCGGCGAAGTGGCCGTGGGTGTGCAGCACGTCGGGCCGCGTGCTCATGACCGCGCGCGCGGTGCGAACGATGCTCTGCGGGTAGTAGTCCCGGAGCGTCAGCCGGCGCACCGGGATCCCGGCCGATCGCAGATCGTCCCAGATGCGGCCGCCGCCCGCGAGCGCCAGCACCTCCACGACGAAGCCGGGGGACGCGTGCCGGGCCAGGAGCTCCACGACCCTCTCCAGCCCGCCGAGACCGAGCGACTCGACCACGTGCACCACTCGCGCCGGCGTCACGGCCGGCCTCCCGCGGCGCCTCGCCGCGGCGCCCCGGAGGAGGGCAGGGCCAGGGAGGCCGCCTCGCCGAGGAGCACCCGGGCGCGATCGGCATAGGTGTGGCCGGCGAGGGCCGCGCGCCGGCCGGCGGCGGCGATGGCGCGCATCCTGCCGGCGTCGGCGAGCGCCTCCTCGACGCGGGCCCGCAGCTCCTCCCCCGAGGAGAACGCCAGGAGATGCTCCCCCTCGCGGAACAGAGCCAGAACGTCGCGCTGACGGTCGACGATCTGCAGCGCGCCGCAGGCGAGGATCTCGAACACCCGCGTGTTGGCCATGTCGCCCGAGACGTCGGACGGACCGAAGGCGCCGTAGTGGATGTTGAGCGCCGCCGCGGCCGTCCCGTAGATCCCCACCCACTGCGGCGGGCGGAGTGCTTTGCCGCGCAGCATGGGAGCGACGTGAGGGTCGGACGCGGCGCGCTCCCACCCGGGCCCCCAGACGTCCACCGGCAGCCCGCGCAGGAAGCGCAACAGGATCTGCCGCTCCGGGTAGTGCGAGCCGACCAGCACGACACGGCCCCGGCTCAACGGCATCGGGGAGCGGGAACCACCCGCGGCGGCGTCGGCGGGCCGGTGAACGCCGGGGTCGCAGGCGAACGGCAGCCAGCCGGCGTGAGAATGTCCCAGGGCCTGGTGCCGCAGCGCGGCGTAGGACGATCCCAGATGGAAGGCGTCGTACGCCGGCGCCGCTTCGACCCCGGACTCGAACTCGGCCGGGTAGTCGGAGAACCAGTTGACGCAGCGCGCCCCCAGGGCCCGCACGCTCTCCACGGTGGCGGGACGGATCGTCATGCCCTGGTTCACCAGCACGAGATCCGGCCGGCGACGGCGCGCCAGGCGCAGGAAGGCGGCGTTGAGCCGGGTGGAGTCGAAGTCGAGAAGCCGCGCGCTCGCCGCCCGGAGCCGCGCCGGCAGACGGAAGGCGCGGTGGTCGAACGGGATCACCTCGTGCCCCAGCCCGCTGAGCGCCGCGGCGAGGTAGTCGGGGAGAGCCTCGAAGCTGGGATTGAAGGCCCTCGAGAAGAGGATCTTCATCGGGCCGCCCCGGCGCCGGAAGTCCCCCCGGCCGCTTCGCGCAGCAGGACCAGGTCCTCGCCGCGGATGACGCCCAGCGGCGCGCCGGCGGCCAGGAAGGCCGCGCCGAGGAAGGGAAGCCGGCGCACGAGGAGCGTCAGGGCCTCGAGCCGCGAGGTGCTGTGCGCGGAGAGGGCCGGCCACGAGACCTGCGCCAGGATCCATCCGGCGAGGAGCATCGCGGCCGCGGCCGCCATCGGGCCCAGCAGGGCGCGCGCCGCGGCGCGCGGGTCGAGGGCAGTGCCGCCCCGGAGGGCCCCCCCGGCCAGGAGCAGCAGGGACGCGGCGGCCCCCGGCAAGGCGGCGAAGGCAACCCCGGCGGCGCCACGATCCGAAGCCAGGAAGAGCGCCAGGCCGAGATGCAGGACGGTGCCGCCGCCGGTGGCGGCGGCCTCGATCCCGGGGCGGCCGCAGCCGCGCAGCATCAGGCGCAGCGGCGACGCCGCGAGGGTCATGGCCGCCGCGGCGGCGAGACAGCGCGCCGCGAAGGCGGCCGCGGGAGGGGCGTCGCGGCCGGTCCAGGCGAGCAGGATCGTCTCGGCGTCGAGCAGCACCAGTGCCAGGAGCGGCAGGGAGAGGATCGCGACGTAGCGCGTCGAGCGCTGGAGCAACGCCTGCAGCCGGACCCGATCGGCGCGCGCGTCGAGGTGTCCCGTGAGCGGCGTGATGACGCGCAGCGGGAGCGATGCCAGCACCGGCACGCAGCCGGCGAGGCGCGCCCCCAAATCGTAGGCGCCGGCCGCGGCCAGCCCGGGTCCCGCCGCCAGCACCAGGCGCGGCACGTGGCTCCCGAGGACCTCGAAGGCGCGCGTCACCTGGAGCTGCGATCCGAACGCCAGCACGCGGCGGAACTGCTCCCCGGTCGCCAGGAAGGGCCGCAGCCGCAGGCCGGGACAGAGACGGTGGGCGAGGATCCCCTCGGCGAGGCTCGCGGCAAGCCCCACGGCCAGCGAGTTGAGCGCCAGGCCCACGAGACCGAAGCCGCACAGCAGGACGGTGGCGCCGCAGCAGCCTTCGAGCAGGGCCACGATGGCGCCCAGGCGGCCGAGGAGATCGGCTCGCTGGGCGCCCGCCACGACACCGCGATAGGCCGACAGGGCGCCGCGGATCAGGACGGTCAGGATGGTGGCGGTCAGGATGACGCGCGCCTCGGGCAGGCCCGGGCCTTCCCGCACGCCCCAGGCAAGCAGGCGGGGGGCGAGGAGGAGGGCCGGGAGGCCGATCAGGATCGACAGCGCGACGTGGAAGCCCGTCCCGGCCGCCAGGATCCCGTTCAGCTCGTCGAGGTCGCGCCGCGCCAGCGCCCGGGAGGCGAAGCGCCCGTAGGCGGCCCCCACCCCGAGGTCGAGCAGCCCCGCCGTGTGCGCCAGCGACCAGGCGGCGCCCCACAGGCCGAGCCCCGCGAGACCGGCGTGGCGCACCACGAGAGGCGTCAGGACGAGCCCGGCGAGGGCGCCCGCCGCCGATTCGACGCCGCCCCAGGCGACGCCGCGCGCCGCCGCGCGACGCTCCCCCTGTCCGGGGTCTGGGAGATCGGCCCGGACGCTCACGTCCGCCCCCCATCGCGGAGGCTCATGCTCCTTCCTCCAGAGAGATCGCCGCGACCAGCAGGCCGGTGAGGAGCCAGAAGGGCTCCATGATCCTGACGATCAGAAACGTGTTGGCGGCGATGGCGTGGGTCATGAGGCCGGCGAGGCCGGCGACGAGCCCGAGCGCCAGCCCGCGGTGCAGGGGATCGGCGAGAGTGTGCGAGGCGCGCAGGAACAGCCGGCCGCAGGCGAGCAGGAGGAGAAGAAAGGCGCCGAAGCCGACGATCCCCAGCTCGACCAGGACCCGGAAGTACTGCGCGTCGAGAAACCCGTAACCGGTGATCCCCCAGCCGGCCAGCGGATGGCGCGCGAAGCCCTGGAGCGCGCTCGTCCACGAGTTGATCCGGGCCGACGAGGAGGCGTCGAGATGGATACCCCCCACGCGCACGGCGTCCTGGCCCTCCGCCTGGAACGTGTAGCCGATGCGCTCCTCGATCTTGCGCGGCGTGGCGAGGAGCAGGAGGGCCAACACGATCGTCACGACGCCGGCGAGCCACCGGCGCCGCGGGCTCAGCAGGAGGAGCGTCACGACGGCCGCGGCGCAGGCCAGCCACGACCCGCGCGACAGCGTGGCCAGAAGTGCCGGGACGATCGCCAGGGCGAGCAGGCCGCAGGTGGCGCGCAGGCGCGGGCGATCGGCCGTCAGGGCCACGCCGCAGGCGACCGCGAGCATCAGCACCAGGTAGCCGCCGAGCGTGTTCGGCTCCGAGTGCCCCTCGAACGGCGCCGACGGCCGGATCCCCTGCGGGATCTGCCACCAGGCGTAGGCGGTGATCACCGCGGCCGTCGCCAGGACGGCCAGGAGGAGCCGCCCCAGCTGCTCGCGGGTCCTCACGTAGTTGACGGTGATGAAGAAGATGAAGAAGTACTCGAGGTGCTTCGCCACGTAGCACAGGCCGACCATGGGACGGACCCGTCCCGCCTCGATGCCGAGGAGCGTCGAGATCAGGCAGCAGGCGGCGTACAGGGCGATGGCGGCGTTGAGCCGGGTGCGGCGCACGGCGTCGAGGTCCTTGTGGATCGCCATGCGCATCAGCCACGCGAAGCCGACGAGAAGGAGCACCAGGTCCTCGGTGCGCAGGATCACCTCGCGCGCGCGCTCGACACCTCCCGATCCGGCGGCGCCGATCGCCAGCTCGGGCGACAGGAGCATCGAGGCGATGACGATGACCAGCCCGGCGTCGGCCCTCAGGATGGTGGCGACGCCCAGGACGACGGCGGCCATCAGGAGGAGCGGCTGGCGGAGCGGGGCGCTGCCGATCCAGAGCCCGAGAGGCAGGAGCGCCGCGATCAGGCCGCCCAGGAGGAGGGCCCGGCGGGCGGCCACGGGGATCGCGATGGCCGCCATCGGCTCACCGCTTGCGGAGGGAGCCGACGCGCGGGAACGCCACCGTCAGGCGGCTCCGGCCGCTCTTCTCCGCGGCGTAGGCGTGCCGCATGTACTGCATCTCGGGGGTGTAGCTCGACACCTCCGCCTTGACGTCGTTGAGGACGATGCCGCGGATGGCGGCGCGCACGTTGTCGAGGTGGATCTTGGCGCGCTTGAGGGCCGCCCGGCCGATGCGGCCGAGCTGGTAGACCAGGATGACGCCGTCGACCCGGGTCGACAGGATCGCCGCGTCGGTCACCGGCAGGACGGGCGGGGCGTCGATCAGGATCACGTCGAAGCGCGACGCCACCTCGACCACGAAGTCGTTGAACAGCGGGGAGGAGAGGAGCTCCGAGGGGTTCGGCGGCAGGGCCCCCGCCGTCAGGACGTGCAGGTTCTCGAGCCCCGCGCTGGTCAGCATGGCGTGCATGTCGACGCGGCCCAGGAAAGCCTCGGAGAAACGGTGCACGACGTCGTCCAGCCGCGCCATGCCGAGAACCACGTGCGTGAAGCCGGGCTCGCGCGCCACGCCGAACAGGCGATGGAGCGACGGGCTCCTGAGATCGCAATCCCAGACGAGTGTCCGCATGCCCATCTGGGCCATGGCGATCCCGAGGTTCGCGACCGTGGTCGACTTCCCCTCGCTCGGCGAGGCCGAGGTCAGCAGGAAGGTCCGGCCGGCCTTGCCGAGCCGGGAGAACTCGAGGTTGGTGCGCAGCGAGCGGAACGCCTCGGCGGCCGGCGATTGCGGGGCGAACTGGGTCACCAGGTTGAGGAAGCCCTCCAGGTTCGGGTCGGCTCCGAGCGCGGGATGGCGCTCCAGGACGGCGCGGCGCACCGCCTCCAGGTCGATATGCGGGACGACCCCGATCACGGAGAGGTCCAGGTACTTCTCGACGTCCTCGATGCTGCCGATCGACGTGTCGAGGCTCTCGACGGCGAACGCGACCACCAGGCCGAGGAGGAGCCCCGCCAGGAGGCCGACCAGGCCCCGCAGGACCCGTCCGGGCTCCCGGCGCGCCTCCGCGTGGGTGGCGGTCTCCACGACCGACAGCTCCGTGACCTTGTCCGCTTCGCGGATCAGCGCCTCCTGGTGCTTGCGCATCAGCATCTCGTAGGCCTCGGAGTTGACCTGCACTTCGCGCTGCAGCTGCTGGAGGACCTGCTCGGTGCGGGGGAACCGGGCCAGCTTGGCCTCCAGGACCGTCTTGCGCCGGCGCGCCAGGTCGAGGGCCGTCCGCGTCTCCCGGCGCAGCCGCTCGGCGATCCGATCGATCTGCGCGCGCACCTTGACGAGCTCGGGAGCGTCGTCCTGCATCAGCACCTCGAACTGCCGCTTGCGCTCCTCGAGATCGGACAGATCCTTGCGCAGCGTCGCCAGCCCCTCCTCCGGCAGGTCGACGAGGAGCAGGTCGGGGGAGGTCCCGGGGTCGCCCGTCGCCGTGAGGATCGTCATCAGGGACTCGAGGGCCACCACCTGCGCCTCGTTCCTCGCCGCCTCGTCCTGGAAGAACTGGATCTCCTTCGCGTCGGGGTGCCGTGCCCCGACGTTCGCCTCCCGGAAGGCCGTGAGGCGCTCCTCGGCGTCGCGCAGCCGGTCGCTGACCTCGGCGACCTGGCGCTCCACGAACTTGCGCGCCTCGATCGCCTGCCGGTTGCGCTCCAGCGTATGCAGCTCGATGTACTCCTCGGTGATGGCGTTGGCGACCTGCAGGGCCTCTTCCGGCGTCGCGCAGGCGGAGCGGATCTCGATCAGGCTGGTGTTGTCGATCGGCTTGGCGGTGTAGCTGAGGATGATCTGGTCGAGGCGCGCCGATCCCGCCCGGTCGGCGAGGACCTCCCCGAGCGTCGCGTCGGCGCGGATGCGCCCCAGGCGCTGCGCCGCCCGGAGGGCCACCGGCTTGCTGGCGATGATCTGCGCCTGCGTCGCGAGATCGTCGCCGGGGCTCCAGGAGAACGCCTCCAGGAACAGGCCCGCCACGCTGTCGGTGCGGGTCCATTTGACGCGCGCCGTCGCCTCGTAGGCGGGGCCGCCGTGCGACGAGAGCGCCAGCGTCAGGAGGCCGAGCAGGAGGCAGCAGCCGGCGACCACGCGGTAGCGGCGGCGCAGGACCCGCAGGCAGTCCTGGAGATTGAGATCGTAGGAGGCGCTCACGTCAGTCGTCCCGGAAGCTGTCGATGATGTAGAGCGATTCGATGGTCTGCAGCGCGGGGCTGATGATCGAGAACACGTCCTGCATGGTGCCGAGCGCGCCCTTGGGGACGTAGACGATGTCGCCCGGGTCGAGAGGAAGGTTCTGCGACAAAGCACCGTCCTTGTAGAGCGCCTTGACGTTCGCGATGCGCATGTCGGCCTTGCCGTCGCCGGTCCTCTTGATGACGACGATCTCCTTCAGGTCGCCCCGCCGGCCGATCCCGCCGCAGCGCGCCAGCGCCTCCACCAGGGTCATCGAGTCGTAGATGGTCACGACGCCCGGCTGATTGACCTCCCCCAGGACGTAGACCTTGCGCGTGCCCATGGCGAGCGACGGGACGAAGATGAAGTCGCCGTCCTGCAGCACGGGGTTGTCCTCGTCGCTCTGCTGGAACACGGCACGGAACAGGTTCGCCTCCTGGACCGTGCCGTCGTGGCGCACCACGCGGACGCGCATCAGGTCGGCCTCCGGCGTCGCGCCGCCGTGCTCCGACAGGAAGGAGACGAGCCTCGTCGGCCCGGAGAGCGCCCAGTCTCCGGGCCCGCTGTCGGCGCGCGCGGTGGTGCGCACCTCTCCCATCAGGTGCACGCGGTGGCCCGCATAGCGCAGCACCAGGAGCTCGGTGTAGATCTCCTTGTAGATGCGGCGCAGGCGCGCCTCGATGTCGCGCTTGGCCTCGGGAGCCGTCCGTCCTCCCAGATCGAGGGTCCCGAAGCCGGAGATCGGCAGGAAGGCGCTGCCGTCGCTCTGCACCGTGAGCAGCGCCTCGTCGATCTTCTGGCCGTCCCAGATGCGCAGGCTGAGCACGTCGCCCGGGGCGAAGCGATAGTCCGGCGGTGGAGCGAAGGTCTCAGCAGTCTGGGTCAGGGACGCGTCGGTGACGCCTGAAGAGGCGAGGACCGCCAGCAGGATCACAGCGGCCAGGCGCGCCAGGCGCCGGCGGCGCCTCCTGAGGGCCGCGAGGAGAAGCGCTTTCCTGAGCGCCATCGCGCTGTCGTCGACGGGCATCCGGCGCCCCTGGCGCACCACCTCGACGACCCTTCCGAGCAGGTCCTGGCGGCGGAGAGGCGGGTCGGGAGCGGCCTCGGCGTCCCCTTGGAGCCGGTAGAGGCGGCCCGTCGCCGTGATGTCGATCCGGATCAATCGGTGCGCCACCACGAGGCCATCATGGCGCGCCAGCACGATCTGCCCCCGGCGGGGGAGGCCCAGGAAGGGTGCTACGACGAGCGCGTCCCCGGGCCGGAGCGTCGGTTCCATGCTGCGGCCCGAGGCGGGCAGGACGAAGCCGGCGCCCCCCTCGAGGAGGGCCTCGAGCACCGGCTCCAGCTCGACCGCGACGCTGTCGCGCGCGGAGGCGCGCCCGGCGCTCACGACCGGGGCGCCTCCCCCGGCGCGCGGGCGACGCGCTGGCGGATGTGCAGGAACGGGGCACGGGCCAGGTCGACCACGCGCCTCTCCGCCGAGCCGCCGCTCGACGAGGCGATCTCGACGCGGGGCCGGAAGTGGTTCTCGTGGTTGAGCGCCACCACGCGGGCGATGTCGCCGCTGCTCAGCTCGACGAAGCAGCCGATCGGGAAGATCGGGATGGCCCGCAGGAGGGCCCGGAACAGGAGCGGCGAGAAGCGCTGCCCGTGCCGGGCCATGACGAGCGAGGAGACCTCGTGCAGGTCCGCCGCAGGCGACGCATGGTAGGTGAGATCGATGAGGCTCGCGAGGGCGACGGCCTGGGACCTCAAGTCGGTGCGGCCGCGCTCGCTCGCGGGCGTCAGCGGCCCGAGGACCGCCTGGACGTCCGCGACCCGCCCCTCCATCTCGGCGCCCCCCGCGCCGAGCGCGGACAGGATCGCCTGGGGACGATGCCGCCGGCCCTCGGGATCGATCGCCTCCTCGCCGTCGATCGCGGGTCCCTCGGCGCCCGGATCGAAGCCGCCCTCGAGCAGCCCTGCGTCGTGCAGCAGGCCCAGGCAGGCGGTCGCCGGAGCGTCCTCCCCCTGAGCGAGGGCGGAGACGATGCGCGCAGCGAGGAGGGCGGTGTTGACTGAGTGGCGGCCGAGGTGGAAGCGGCCGCCCGGCCCCGCGAGCAGGCCCGCGGCATCGGCCGCCCCGGCGCGGCCGGCCAGGACGCGAGCCAGATCCCGCAGGCGCTCCGGCTGGGCCGGCCTTCCGGACTGGGCGTCCCGGAACAGTTGGACCAGGGCCTCGACGTCTGACTCGACCGATTCCCCCTGGCCCGCGATCCGCGGAACGGCCAAAGCACCCGCAAGCGCCTTTGGGTGGGCCTCCGCGTCCAGGTCCGGACGTGGATCCATCCGCTGAGCCGGGGACAGCCCGGCGAGGACGGCGATCTCGCGCAGGGAGCGCAGTCCGTGCTGCGCCCCGGGGAGTGACGCGACGTCCTCGTGGCACGCCGCGCCCTCGACCACCTTCCGCCAGCCCTCCTCGCGCAGGGACGGAAGGCCTCCCGACAGGCCGTCCGACCCGGCGTAGCCGAAGACACCGGTCAACCCACCGAAGCCGGTGCCGGCGCAGGCGGAGCAGCCCCTCCCGAGCGGCACGCCGAGGCCTCCGCGGCGCTCCATTTCCTCCAGGTCCCAGCGGTGAAAGCCGAGCCGCAGACCCTGCGCCGCCGGGATCGACGACCAGGAGCGGCAGGCCGGACACACCGTCCGAATGAGAGCCTGGGCCAGGACCATGACGGGCACGTCGGTTCCCGAGGCCGCCTCGAGCTCGCGAAGCACGCGCCGGAGCATCGCCTGCGGCTCGGCTTGCGGCGCGCCGGCGAGCACCAGCGTGCCCGAGCCTGCCAGCCGGGCGGCGAGGAACAGGTGCCGGAGCCCTTCCAGGCGCTCCACCACGACGAAGTCGGGGGCGGACTCCCGGAGGCTTTCGGGAAACGGCCAGTCGGTGACCGAGTCGGCGAGCCAGGGCAGGTTCGGAGGGGGAGAGCCGGTCCGCGATCCGATGCGGCCGCCGCGCCTCCCGCGCGCCAGGATGGCTCCCGCCAGCAGGTCCAGCGTGGTGCTGCGCCCGGAGGAGCTTCCCCCCGCGACCAGGAGGAGCCCCGAAGGACGATCGAGCGCCTCACCCAGGATCTCGAGCAGGGACGGGGAGAGGCCCAGCTCGTTCAAGCTCCGCGGAGGGGGAGAGGTGACGGCCCCCGCGAGTCGCAGGCGATACTCCAGGGGCCGGGCGGCCGGGCGCACGGCGAGCAGGATCCCGCCGCCGGGTCCGGCGGTCACCACACCCCTCGGGGCGTGGTGGAAGAGGGCCGACAGGAGCCCCAGCGTGTCCTTGGGAGCGATCGGGAACGGCTGTCGCTGGCCGTCGGCCGCGATCAGCATCGCCTTCGTACCGTCGGGCGCCGGGTGGAAGCTCATCTCGACGTGCTCCGCGGAGAGCATCCGAGACAGCGCGGGCGCCAGAAGATCGGGCCGCGGCAGGGCGCGGGGCCAGGCGCCGGCGTCCGGAGGCGGCAGGAGCTCGCCGGACGAGACCTCCTCCTCGTGCGCCGGTATCGCCACGACGCCCATGTCGGTGCGCCAGTAGCGACGCGGCACGCGCAGCGCGTCGACGCTCTCGGAGGTGGCGACGAAGACGACTCCTTGCCGCTCCGCCAGCAGGACGGGGGGCGTGCGGCGGGCGTTGTCCGGCGCGCGGGAGGTCTCCTCGGGGCGCGGCCGGGAGATCACGGCGCGTCCGCCTCCCCGAGCGCTTCGAGGACGCAATCGACCGACGATCCATCGGGCAGGAACTGCAGCCGGCGCACGGGCACCTGCGTGGCCATGGTCGACAGGAACCGCACCGCGAACTCGAGGCCCTTCTGGTCCCACATCGCCGGGAAGGCGCGCACCATCATCTGCGCCACCGCCTGCGAGGACTTCATCTCGACGATGCGGTTGCGCGGCGCCTGCTCCAGGATGAAGACCGCGTGCAGCGGCGCCGAGCCGGGCGACTCGCAGTCGGCGTCGCCGTGCCACGGGGTGCCGAAGATGCGGTAGGTGTCGCCGTGCGGGCGGATGACGATCCGATCATCCGAGAGGATCTGCGTCAGGGGCCTTTCGCTCCAGAGACGGGCGGAGGTGCTCTTGCCGGCGCCGGAGGTGCCGAGCAGGAGGATTCCCCGGCCCCGGTAGGTGATACCGCAGGCGTGCACCAGCACGCCGCGCGACTGCGCCAGGCGGGCGAGGAAGACCACCTCGTCGAAGGGATAGACAAAAGGGTGCATCGTCCCTCCCGAGAGGTGCGGACCGCCGTCCAGAGTCTCCCCTTGTCCCGTGGCGTAGCTCGGGTCGAACTCCACCTGAAGGTATGGATCGGCTCCGTACAGAGGTGAGCGCAGCGTCAGCAGGTGATGTCCTCCGTCGACGTCCTCCAGGCGCCAGACGGCCCCGGTGTCGAACAGCGTCTTGCCGGGGCGGCGGGTCTGCCGGAGCACGCCGGCGGGCGCCAGGACGATGGAGGCGCAGTCGTCGCCCGCCCCGTCCTTGAGGAACGGTTCGTGGGCGGCGTCGGTGACCAGAGCGATCTCCGGCGCCGCCGAGCGCACCTCCAGCCCGATGCGAGCGATCTCGAGGATCAGGGGGCGCCGCGAGTCAGGAGCCATTGTGCGAGCAGAGCGCCGGCGCGCCGGTGCACTTGAGGGAGGCGCCCTGCGGGCCCTGGGTCGAGGCGTTCTTGCAGGAGGCGAGCACAGCCTCGTCGGGGACGAGGCTGACGCGCCGCAGCTGCGGCGACTGGTACGGCCGTCGGCCGGTGGGATCCGGGATCGAAGCGTCGCGTGTCATTCCTGAACCTCCGCGGAAGCCGCGGCCAGGGGGCCGGGTCGTGGGTGTCGATCGGGAACCTCGATGCGCAGGAGAGGGCCATCCCGGCCCGTCTCGGTCCGGGCGCAGCCGCCGGCGGCGCACCCGCCGCCGGCGCAGGCAGTGGCTTGGGATCCGTGGCGCGCCAAAGTCGTGGAGCGGGGGAGGATCGCCCCTGGCGGGACCCAGCCCGAGGCGACCCGGCGGGCTTGGGCGAGGTAGCGCTCCGCCCGATCGCTATCGCCCATCTCGGCTTCCAGGAGAGCCGCCCGTCGGTGCGTCACCTCGCAGGCGTGCGGGATCCAGCCGTCCGGGCTGCCCGTTTCCAGGAGCGCGCTGGCAGGACAGCGATCGCACAGGGCCTTGATCTCGCAGCCGGAGCACACGTTGGCCGACCCCGCCAGGCGGCGGCGCACCGCGCCGACGATGCCGCTCCATCCCTCGCGGAACGATCCGCCCTTGAGATCGTAACCGTCGAGCGGCAGCGCCTCGCAGGAGAGCAGGGTCCCCTTCGGGTCGACGTGAAACGCCTGCACGCCGGCGCCGCACGACATCAGGTACCGGCTCGAGCCCTGCGGCTTGACGTAGTCGCGATAGAAGCGCAGCCAGTCGGCCAGCCGCTTCGGGTCGGTGGCGTCCCACGCCACCTGCCGCTCGGGCGTCGAGCGTGCGGCGGCCGGCGCCATCGAGCCGTCGAGGCGGGCGTGGATCATGCCGTCGTAGCGGAACGGCACGCCGAGCTCTTCGGCCCAGGCCTGCATGCGCGGAATCTCGTCGACGAGCGGCTCCATCGCCACCGCCTTGAGGGTCAGCCGCAGCCTGCGGCCGACGGCCAGTTCCACCGCGCGGCGGACGCGCGTGAAGCGGCCGGGGAATCCGGTCGTCCGCTCATAGGTGTCGTCGGAGAGGCCGTAGAGCGTGATCTCGAGGCCGAACGGCGGGTACTCGGCGAACAGGTCTGCCGTCCGCTCGTCCAGGAGGGTGCCGTTGGTGAACACGGTCACGAGCAGCCCCAGACGCTTCGCGTGCCGGTAGATGGCGGGGAAGTCGGAGCGGCTGAGAACCTCCCCGCCGGTCAACAGCATCCAGAGGCATCCTTCCTCCGCCGCCTCGCTCAGGATGCGGCACGCCTCGTCCGTGGAGAGTTCCCCGTCGCCCGAGTAGTCCGGGACGTAGCAGTGGACGCAGCGGAGGTTGCACCGGAACGTCAGCTCGAAGGAGCCGTTGAGCGGCACGCGGGCGTCGCCGCACGCCCGCCGGACCTGGGTTCCGAAGACGCCGTAGGGAACGTTCTCGGAGGGGATCACGAGGCAGAGTCCAAGAGGACGAGCCCGACCTCGCGCAGGTCGGACAGGTAGGCGGCGACGTCGGCGCGGGCGCGATCCTCGTCCACCTCGAACTCGGCGCTCACCTGTCGCGACACGTCCGCCACGTCCCGCCGGCCGTCCAGCAGGGAGAGGATGAAGGAGCCGACCTCGTCGGTAGTGTAGAGGTAGTCGATGTGCGCCAGGCCGGTGCGCACCGGCACCAGGAGGTGCTCGCCGGCGATGTTGCGAAATACGACGTCGGGGGAGGGCCGATAGATCTCCGTCGCGTCGGTTCCCTGCCTCATCGTGCCCGCCTCCTCTCGCGCATCTGGCGCATAGCACCGTTCAGCAGCACGACCGCACGGCGCGGCAGGTCGGCCGGCCTGCGTCCGGCCGCGGGCGCCTCGCCGCGCGGGGCCAAGGCGTCGATCAGGAATCGCAGACGATCCCGGAGGCTCCGGGCCCCCAGAGCCATGAGCAGTTCACCGCCATAGGGCAGGGGGCGCAGCTCCTGAGCCTTCCGCAACAGCAGGGCTTCGATCCAGCTCTCTGGCTCCGCCAGCCGCACGGCGGACGGCACCGCCACCCCAAGCGACTCGGACGCAGCCAGGGCCAGGCCCACGATCCGCAGGGCGCGGGAGCGCTCCGCCTTCTCGCGCACCGCCTCCCAGCAGAGCTCCGTGCCGCGATCCGCCACGAGGTGCGCCAGGTCGGCGGTGCGGATGAGCCTGTCGAAAGAGTGCTTGACGAGATGCAGGGCCAGGAGGAGGACGTCGTCCTCCGGAGTCAGGAGGAGCGCCGGGCCGCCCGCGACCCATCCCGGCCGGGCGTCCTGGAACAGCGCCGGGACGTCGATCGGAAACAGACGAGCGCGGCTCGGGCGCCGCCGCCCGCCGATCGGGTCGGTGTGCAGGTCGATCGACACCGTGGCGCGGCGGAAGAGGCCCGGGGCCGCTTCGACGTACCCCAGGGCCGCCAGGACGGACCGCGCGCCGGAGTCGTCCTGGGGGCGGATCAGAAGATCGTGATCCTCGAAGGGCCGCGCGCCGGCATCCTTATAGATCCACTCGATGGCGCGCAGGCCCCGCATCACGGCCACCGGGATCCCCATCCGGTCGAGTCGCTCGAGCGTCTCGCACAGGGCGAGCCCCTGGGCCAGCGTGGCCGCCGCGCGCTGTTCGTGACGGCGCCTGAGCGTGGCCCGCAGCCACGGTTCGATCCCCTCCTTGGGCAGGGACGCGATGGCCCGCCAGGCGAGGCCGTCCACGCGGTGGTGGATCAGGCGATCGAGGAGCCGCCTCTCGGGTCTCCCGTCCGCCTCGCGCAGCGCCTCCGGCAGGGCCCAGACGAGCGGTCGCGGGGAGGCCAGGAGGAGGACCGGATCGGCCGGCAGCAGGCCCGGCTGGTCGTCGTGCCGCGCCGCGGCGAAGGCATCTCTCGACCCCACGCATCTCCTCCCCAAGGTCCCCTCGTGCGGGCGGAGCGAATATAGGTTCTGATGACAAACTCGCAAGCGGGGCTCGGCCGTCCGGCGCGGCTTACAATCGTGAAACTCACCCCTCGGGAGACGGCGGGCGCCGGCCCGTTTGGTAGAATCCCCCTCCTATGCCGGGCGAGTATCGCGACCAGTTCGAAGCGATCGAGCGGAAATGGCAGGAGCGCTGGCGGCTGGAGGGCGCCTTCACGGCGCCGGAGCGTCCGGCGGCCCGGAAGTACTACTGCCTCGAGATGCTGCCGTACCCCTCGGGGCGCCTCCACATGGGCCACGTGCGCAACTACTCGATCGGCGACGCTGTGGCCCGTTTCAAGCACATGCGCGGCGACCTCGTCCTCCATCCGATGGGCTGGGACTCCTTCGGCATGCCGGCGGAGAACGCCGCCATCAAGCACGGCATCCATCCCTCGAAGTGGACCCACGAGAACATAAAGACGATGCGGGAGCAGCTCCGGCGCCTGGGCTTCTCGTACGACTGGGCACGCGAGATCGCGGCCCACCAGCCCGACTACTACCGCTGGAATCAGTGGCTCTTCCTGCGCCTGCTGGAGCGGGGACTTGCCTATCGCAGCCGGAGGGAGGTCAACTGGTGCGACACGTGCAAGACCGTCCTGGCCAACGAGCAGGTCGAGGGCGGGCGCTGCTGGCGCTGCGAGTCGGTCGTCGGACGGCGCGATCTGGAGCAGTGGTTCCTGCGCATCTCGGCTTACAGCGAACAGCTGCTCGAGGGCCTGGATCGCCTCACGGAATGGCCGGAGGCGGTGCGCACGATCCAACGCAACTGGATCGGCCGGAGCGCCGGCGCCAAGGTCCTCTTCCCGCTGCTGGACGCGGACGGGCGCGCGACCGGGGAGGCGCTGGAGATCTTCACCACGCGCCTCGACACCATCTACGGCGCCACCTTCTGCGTCGTGGCGCCCGAGCATCCGATCCTGGCGCGGCTCCGGCCCGGCAGCGCGGAGTCGGAGCGGGTGACCGCCTTCCGGACGCGCACGGCCAAGGCCCGCGACGCGGCGCCGGAGAATGCGGCCCTGGAGAAGGAGGGCGTCGAGACCGGACTCAAGGTCAGGAACCCGTTCAGTGGCGAGTCCCTGCCGCTGTTCGCCGGGAACTTCGTCCTGATGGGGTACGGCACGGGGGCGATCATGGCGGTGCCGGCGCACGACGAGCGCGACTTCGAGTTCGCGACGCGGTACCGGCTGCCGATCCGGGCGGTGATCGTGAAGCCGGGGGAACCCACATCGCAGGGAGCGCCCCGAGCCGCGATGACCCAGGACGGGGTGCTGGTCGGCTCCGGTTCATACTCCGCGCTGGGGTCGGCCGAGGCGCGCGAGGCGATGGGGCGCGACGGCGAAGCGGGTGGCTTCGCGCAACGGAGCGTCCAGTACCGTCTTCTCGACTGGGGGATCTCCCGGCAGCGCTACTGGGGGACGCCGATCCCGGTCATCTACTGCGATCGGTGCGGCGTCGTCCCGGTCCCGGACCGCGATCTTCCCGTCCTGCTTCCGGAGGATGTCCCGCTGACGGGCCACGGCGGCTCCCCTCTCGCCCAGTCGGAGGCCTTCCTCCGGGTCTCCTGCCCGCGCTGCGGCGGAGAGGGCCGGCGCGAGACGGACACGATGGACACCTTCATCGACTCGTCCTGGTACTTCTATCGGTACTGCGACCCGCGCGGCGAGAAGGCGCCGTTCGACTCCGACCGGGTGGCGGCGTGGTTCCCGATCGATCTCTACATCGGCGGCATCAATCAGGCGCACCTCCACCTGATCTACTGCCGGTTCTTCACCCGGGTGATGCGGGACCTGGGGCTGGTGCGCCTCGACGAGCCGGTCGCGCGGCTGTTGTGCCAGGGGATGGTGCTGCGGGACGGTGTCGCGATGTCGAAGTCGCGCGGCAACGTCGTGGATCCGGACGATCTGATCCGGCGCTATGGCGCCGACACGACGCGGCTGTTCACCCTGTTCGCCGCCCCGCCGGAGAAGGACCTGGAGTGGAACGACAAGGGAGTCGAGGGGTGCTTCCGCTTCCTGGAGAAGGTCTGGCGGCT
>DASRJX010000060.1:0-4341 GCA_035649235.1 Candidatus Cryosericum sp. | reverse complement strand
CAGCCTTCCACGATGACGCACGCCTCCGTCCCGGAGGAGGACCGCGCGCGTCTCGGCATCACCGACAACCTGGCGCGCATCTCCGTCGGCTGTGAGGACGTGGAGGACATCATCGCCGACCTCGAGCAGGCCCTGTCGCGCGCCTGACGCGGCGGCTCCCTCCGGCGTCGCCCGACCATCCGGAGCGTCTTCCCGGCCTCCAGTTGACCGGCCGGCGGGGGCTCCTTATCTTGGTTCAAGGCCGGCGAGGCCGCGGTCGATGCCGACCCGAGGATCCGGCCTCCACCCAGCGCCCGGCCCGAAGGAGCCCACTTGGGTCAAATCCATGGCGGCGGGGAGGCCGGCGGAGAGGCGCGGCTGCGAGCGCTTCTGGCTGCTGGCGAGGGGGCTCTCGCGGGCTTCGCGGTGGGTGGCGTCTTCGGCGCCTGGGAGTTGTTCGTCAGTCAGAACCTCTCCCACGGCCTCGTCCGGCTGGCCGTCCATAGGATGGCGGTCAGGGTCTCGGCGGGGGCCCTCTTCGGGGTGCTCGCCTCGCTTCTCCTGTACGTCCTGCTGCACGGACTCAGGCGTCTCCTTGCGGGCCGCCTCGGGATCGCTCTCCTCGCTGTGGCCTTCCTGGCCGGGACCTTCCTCGTCGCGGTTCCGCTCCGGGAGGTCTTCTTCCACCTGCGCGTGTTCAGCTCTCTCTCTCTGTTCGCCAGCGTGCTCCTCGCCCAGACCGCCGTCGCCGCGCTACTGCTCGTCAGGCGGGCTCGGGAGGCGCTGTGCGCCGACTCGCCGGGCGGCCGGAGGACCTCCGGCTCCGGCCTCGCCTGCGCCGGAGCGGGCCTGCTCCTGGCCTCCGGCCTGACCTGGTGCGCCACGCCCCGGCTTCCCCTCGCGCCCGGTGTGACCGGACGGCCCGTCATCCTCGTCTCCCTCGACACGCTGCGGGCCGACCGGGTCGGGTTTCTCGGCGGCGCCCGGCGGCTCACACCGCGCCTCGACGAGCTGGCGCTCGAGGGCGCGGTCTTCGAGCAGGCCCAGTCTCCGGCCCCCTGGACGCTCCCCTCCCATGCTTCGGTGTTCACCTCTCTCCTGCCCTACGACCACGGATGCCGATGGGACCACGATATGATGCGCCCTCGCCACGTCACGCTCGCCGAGAGATTCTGGAACGCCGGTTACCGCACCGCCGCCTTCACCGGCGGAGGATTCGTCTCGGCGAGTTTCGGCTTCGATCACGGCTTCGAGGTCTACGAGGACCACGACGAGATCCGGGAGGGCGGCCCAGAGGCTATCCTCGCTGCGGCCTTGCGCTGGGTGCGGGAGCAGCGGAACGAGCCGTACTTCCTGTTCCTCCACACCTACGAGATCCATTCCCCTCTGCGGCGCGGGGATCTGGCCGATCCGCGGGATGCCGGACGACTGCCGGGGATCATCGACAACCCGTCCTTCGACGCCATGCACGCCGGTCAGCTGGTACTCACCCCACAGGAGCGGCGGTACGTGACGGACTACTACGACGGCGGCGTGGCCCACGCCGATATGATGGTCGGAGGCTTCCTGGAGGCGCTGCGCCGGGAGGGCGTGCTGGACCGCGCCATCCTGATGGTCATCTCGGACCACGGAGAGGAGCTGTGGGAGCGGTATCCGACCCGCGGCCCCGGCCACGGGCACTCGCTGTACCAGGAGTTGCAGCACGTCCCGTGGCTGGTCAGGGCCCCGGGCCTGGTGCCGGCCGGCCGGCGGGTGCGCGAGCCGGTCACCTTGCTGGACCTCAGCCCGACCATCCAAGAGATGACCGGCCTGCCGGCGGACCCCAGCCAGGCCGGATCCAGCCTGGCCGGAGCCCTGCTCCACGGGGTCGAGCCATCCCGCAGGGAGATCGTGATGGAATCGGTGGAATACGGGCCGGAGCGCTTTGCCATGCGAGAGGGGAACTACAAGGTGATCCTGACCCCGGCTCCCGACCGGTTCGACAAGAGGCTGCCGCTCGAGGTCCCGCCCCTGCAGGTGTTCGACCTCGCCGCTGATCCCGGGGAGCGGGTGGATCTGGCGGGGCGGATGGAGGACTCCCCTCGACGGATGACGCGGGCGCTCTTCGACAGGTTCCGGCAGGTGCCGCGCGCGCACGAGGGCGATCGACGGGAGGCGGACCTGCCGGCCGATCTGCGCCGGCAGCTCGAATCACTCGGCTACATTCACTGACCCAGGCCTCGCCGTCGCGGACGGAGCCGCGCCGCCCCTGCCGCTGCGCCGTTCCGACGGCCCGATCAGGGCTTGCGGGCACCGACAGCGGCCGCTACAATGCGCCCCTGTCTCGCAACAGCAGCGCGCCTTCGGGGGGGGTCGGAGCATCCGGGGGCCCACAGGTGAAGGGAGAACACGCATGAGCAGGATCCGCCACGCGACGGCGCGGATGGCGCTCGCGGCTTCGCTGTTCCTGGCATCGGCCGCGGCGTTCGGACAGGAGGAGCCGGAGTTGATCCCCCAGGAGAAGGCCCCCGCCCCGGAGGTGCCCGCGCTCGACACGACGCCGCCGGCCACCGCCAGCGGGCCGCTCCGGGCGACGCTCGATTTCGAGCGCTGGCGCGGGATGACGGCCCGCGAGCGTCAGACCTTCGTCGAGGGCTCGATCCAGTCGATGGCGGCGCTGAGCCTGCAGCTCCGCTCGACTCTCGAAGTGGATGGACGCGTCCCGCCCGAGAGCCTCGCCTCCGTGGTGCGGTTCGTCTACGAGTCCTACCCCAGGTTCCCGCCTATCGCCTACCTGCGCGAGATGGAGAGCATCTACCTCAAGGGAGAAGGACAGTCGTTGTCGATGACGGAGTGCTTCCGGCAGGCGTTCCGCAGGATCAACGCCCGCTAGCAGGGCGGCGGTTCGGGGCGATGCGTTTCAGGGATTGTCCCGGCCGTGCTTGACCGAGCTTCCGATCCAGGCCAGGGCGTTCGGCTCGCCGTCGGACACCGGCAGCGCCAGGATCTCCGGCAGCTCGTAGGAGTGCAGCTCCTTGACGGTCCGCTTGACGTCCTCGAAGGCCGGCGCCGTCGTCTTGATGATCAGGAGTTGCTCCGTCTCGTTCCAGACCTTGCCCTTCCAGCGGTAGACGGAGCGGACCATCGGCACCAGGTTCACGCAGGCGGCCTCCTCGCGCTCCACCAGGGCCTGTGCGATCGTCATCGCTTCCTTCTCGTTGGACGCCGTGCAGAGGACGATCAAAACATTGTGCGGTGTCATGCCATGAATTATAGGGGCCGCTCATTGGGCGCGTCAAGAAACGGCCTCCTGGGGCGGGCGGCGTGATCCGCTTCGGCGCCTCGGGGTGGCGCGGCGTCATCGCCGAGGACGTGACCTTCGCCAGCATCCGCCGGGCGGCCGGGGCCGTCGCCCGGCACCTCCTCGCCTCGGGAGCGGCTCGAGGGGGGGTGTTCGTCGGGCACGACACGCGCTTCCTGTCGGAGCGATTCGCCGCCGAGGCGGCGCAGGTCCTGGCGGCCCACCGCATCCCGGTGGCCTGCTCGCCGGGGGCCATCCCGACGCCGGCCGTGGCCTACGCCGTCGCCTCAGGACGCAGGGCGGCGGGGATCGCCATCACCGCCAGCCAGGATCCACCCGAATTCAGCGGGCTGAAGCTTCTGATCAAGGGAGGCGCACCGGCCCCCGAGGCCACGACACTCGAGGTCGAGCGCCAGGCCCGGACGGCGGTGTCCGAGACCCCGCGCCGCCCCACCCGCAGGGCCGCCGCGCGGGGTCGGACCGCCGTGCGCCGGCTCGACGTGCGCGCCGGCTATTTCCGCCACCTCGGCCGATCCGTCCGGCTGGCGGCGATCCGCAGGGCGCGCCTCCGGATCGCGTGCGACCCGCGGCATGGCGCTTCCATCGGCTATCTGGACGGTGTGCTCTCGAAGCTGGCGCGGCAGGTCGAGGTGCTGCACGGCGAGCCGCACCCCGAGTTCCGCGGGCTCGCCCCCGACTGCTCCGAGCCCCAGCTCCGCCCGCTGGCCCGCGCCGTCAGGCGCGGAGGTCTCCACCTGGGCCTCGCGACCGACGGCGACGGCGATCGGTTCGGCGTCGTGGATGCCGGCGGCGTATTCGTGCCTCCCAGCCACTTCCTGGCACTCCTCGCCGACTACCTCATCACCGAGCGGCGCGTGCCCGGTGGGATCGGCCGCACGATCGCCACGACGCATCTCCTCGACGCCGTCTGCGCCCTGCACGGCCGGACGCTGTTCGAGAGCCCGGTCGGATTCCGCCACCTGACGGATCGGCTCGTATCGCGGGAGACGTTCCTGGCCTGCGAGGAGGGGGGCGGACTGGCCGTCGCCTCGCACCTGCCGGCGAAGGACGGGATCCTCGCC
>DASRJX010000059.1:0-44863 GCA_035649235.1 Candidatus Cryosericum sp. | reverse complement strand
CCCCTTGGCCGGCGTGTTGTGGCACATCTTGCACTTCTCCGCCCCCACGTAGTTGTGGGCTGGGTCGGCAGCGTGCGATGGAGCCGGAACGCACAGGAACAGGATGGGGGTGCACGCCAGGGCGAGTGAGCGGGCCAGGTTCATCGTGTGTCCTCCTGACGAGGTGGTCGGGCCTCCACCATGTGCGAGGCGTGTGCCAGTATAAAAGGAACGTGGGAGATGGGGTGCCGCCGACTGCTCCCGTGTCGCTACAGGGGAGTCAGCGCCGCGCTTTGAAGAATCTGCGCAGGAGGGCGGCGCAGTCGTCGGCCAGCACCCCCCCCTCGGCGGCGAAGCGATGGTTGAGTCCTGCGGGGTACCCCCTGCTCCTCAGCGAAGAAATTGCGCCGACCTTGGGGTCCCTGGCGCCGTGGACGAGGCGGCCGATCCGGGCATGGACCAGGGCGCCGAAGCACATGAGACACGGCTCGAGGGTGACGTAGAGGGTGGCGCCGGTGAGCCGGTGGTTCCCGACCACACGCGCCGCCCGGCGCAGGGCGACGATCTCGGCGTGGGCCGTGGGGTCGAGCGATCGGAGGGTCCGGTTGGACCCGGCGCCGATCGCCCGCCCGTGCAGGACGAGAACCGCGCCGATCGGAACTTCACCGCGGCGACCCGCGTCCCGGGCGAGCCGCAGGGCCCGCTGCATCCAGGCGCGATCTTCGGATCGGATCTTGGAGCCGGGGAGGCTGGGCACGGAGCGTTTCTCCGCGCCAGTCTAGCATGCGCTCCGTGGGGGTCCGGGGCTACTCCGTGACGACGATCGCCCCGTTGTTGTTGAAGCGCTTGATGCCCCAGTTGCGCGTGCAGCGGAACTCGAAGGTGCCGGCCTTCTGCGGCACGAGATCGACGACGATCGGGCGCTCTGGCGTCAGCTTCTCCTTGATCCCGAAGTCCTTGAACCGGATGCCGTAGGTGTCGTCGCGGCTGACGAACGTGATGCGGACCTTCTCTCCGAGCTTGACCCGGATGTGGCCGGGCACGATGTCGCCTTCCGAGGCGGTCACCTGGTATTTGCGCAGGCTGGCCGGATCGGGCGCCTTGGTGGAAACGGCCCTCGCCCGGGCCCGCGCCTCGTCCTGCTGCTCCGCCAGGAGGACGCCGCTGGCCAGCGCAAAGCCTGCGAGGACCACGAACACGGTTCCCGGAATCGATCTCGGCATGGCCCCTCCCTCCCTGTGAATATGCGGGCGTGGAAGTGGGGGTCAAGCGGAGTGCGGAATTGCAAGCTGCGCGACGGCGTACCGGCGCGGTGCCGGCCCTCCGTGCGCAGTCCCTGGACGGGCCGCCGGGACGCCCGGAATCCCGCTCAGCGGCTGATGGTGAACTCCACCATCACGGTCGCCTGCACGGCGACCGGGCGTCCGTCGAGCAGCGCGGGCCGGTAACGCCACTGTCGAACCGCTTCGATTGCGGCCAGGTCGAAGCCATATCGGAGATCGGGGGATCGCAGCACCTCCACGGCGCCGACCCGACCGTCGCTCTCGATGTTGATCAGGAGAAGGACCGTTCCCTGGACGCCGACGCGGCGCGCCAGATCGGGATAGTCGGGCAGCCTGCGGCTCCCGAGGATGACCACGGGAGGCGTGATGCGGGGGTCGCCCTCGCCGTAATACGACGGACCCGCGGGTCCGGTCCTGCTCCCTCGGCCGTCACCCTGGCATCCTTCACACCCTGGTCCGGCCTCTCCGTCGCTCGGTCCATTCGTGCCCGTTCCGGGTCCCGGTCCGCTTCCCGGAGTCGAAGAGCCGGGATCGGCCTCGAGCCCCTCTGCGGTCTCCGATGTCGGCGGCGCCAGCGGCACCACGACGGGCCGTGTCGGAGGGGGCGAGGATCGAGCCTCGCGGTCGTCCGGGCGCGCTCCACCTCCGCCGCCCGCCCTTTTCCCGAGTGCCGGTCCTTCCGTCCCGGCCGACGGGAGACGGGCCCCGTGGTACACGGGGATGACATCGTAAGCGGCCTTCGGCGGGTCGATCGACTCGACGACGAGGAGCTGAGACAGGAGGATCGCGGCGGCCAGGCCGATGTAGAAGATCGCCGCCGCGGCGAAGGGGATCGCTCTCCGGAAGGAATCGGAACGCCGGTGCCGCGTCAGGACGGCGCCGGTGAAGATGGCGGTTTCGTCCATGGGACCTCCCGTCGCGCGGCGGTGGAGTAGGCCGGTCCGGCGCCCGTCTCCGGGCGGCCGGTGCGGGCAGAGCCCGGAGGCGGAACGTCGATCGACGCCGGACCGACCGTGCTACGGCGGCACAGTACCGCGAGCCCGGCGGCAGGGAGCGCACAAGCGCCACCGAATTGTTGAGTCGGCACCGCACCCGAAGCGGTTCCCGTGCAGCACGGCGCCCGGTCGCCCGGCGCCCGTGCCTACAGAAGGTTGAGGTAGACGAGCAGGTCTTCGATTTCCTTATCGCCGATCTTTTCCGTCGAGCCCATCTCCTTGAGGTAGTGGAGCTTGGCCGGGATCAGGGCGCGCAGGGTCGCGAAGCGGCCGTCGTGGAAATAGGGAGCCGTGCCCGCCACGCCGCGCAGCGAGGGGACGCTGAAACTCCCTCCGCTGCCGATGTCCTCGTTGTCTTTCTTGGAGAACACGGGCGGAGTGTGGCAGCTGTTGCAGGAGGCCTTCAGGAACACCTGATAGCCTCGCCGGGCCGCGGCCGGGGCGGCGGCGGACGGGCTGCCATCCGGATTGAGGTTCGGATTGGCGGGGAAGTCGAGGGATTCGACGTACGCGATGAGCCGATCGAGCTGTTCGTCCGTCGGTGACTGGCCCTTCATCCGGTTGACGATGATCCCCTTGATGTTGTCCTTGAGTGTCTTGCCGCCCGCCCAGGAATAGGGCGCCGTGTCCTTCGCGCCCCAGAGCAGCGGCACGCTGCGCCCCTCGGGAGTGCCATCCTTGACCACCTCGAGCCCGACGTAGGTCTTGTTGTCGGTGTGGCCGCCGCGTGGATGGCAGGTGGCGCAGGAGATCTTGCCGCTTCCGGAGAGGGCCGGTTCGTTGAACAGCAGGAGGCCGGCATGCGCCGGATCGACAGGCGCCGCGGGCGCCTCCTGAGCGCCGGCGCGATCGCTGAGAGAGGCCGCCGTCAAGGACAGGCCGGCGGCGAGCAAGGCCGCCGCGGAGAGCCAGGCGAAGCGCTTCATGGGGACCTCCAGGGCCGCGACCGGGCCGACGACATTCTAGAAGAGAGCGGCTGGTGCGCCCAGCAAGACTCGAACTTGCGACCTTCGGATTCGTAGTCCGACGCTCTATCCAGCTGAGCTATGGGCGCACGGGCCTCTCGTGCTGATGGCGGGAACGGAGTCTACCACAGCGCCGACGGAGCGCGCCGGCTGGCTGGCGCCGGGGTCGTCGAGGCACTGGAGGCGCCGGCCCGGAGGGGCTCCTCAGGCGCCGGGCCGCTGGGCGCGCCAGTAGTCCTGACCGGAGTCGGAGAGCGTGTAGACGGGGTCGTAGTACTCGTAGCGGCGCGTCAGCGCCTCGGGATCGTCGGCCTCGATGCCGGTCCGGTAGTTCTTGGTCCAGTAGGTGACCCCGGTCTCCCGGTCGTAGTCCTTCACCTGGTTCACCCAGCGCTTGCCCACGAACGGCACGTCGCACACGAGGCGCGGCGTGGCGAAGCCGGGCAGGTACCCCATGAGGTCGTGCTGCAGCTTCTGCGCCTCGTGGATCGCCAGGCGCCAGTGCTCCGAGTTCGGGATCATGTCGCACTGGTAGAAGTAGTACGGCATGATGTGCGCGCGATCGAGAAGCGTGAAGCACAGCTCGAGCAGGCTGTCCAGGCTCGTGTTGACGCCGCGCAGCAGCACCCCCTGGTTGCGCACGTCGCGATAGCCCATGTCGAGGATGGCGCGGACCGCCCTCGCCACCAAAGGCGTCAGGGACTGCGCGTGGTTGACGTGGGTGTGCATGGCGATGTCCACGCCGCGCTCGCGCGCCTTCCGCGCCAGGCGCTCCAGGCCCCGCAGGACGTCCTCCTGCAGGAAGTGCTGGGGCAGCCCCATGAGCCCCTTGGTCGCCAGGCGGATGTCCCGGATGCTGGTGATGTCGAGGAGCGACGAGACGAACCGCTCGAGGACGGCGATCGGCAGGTTGGCCACGTCCCCGCCCGACACGACCACGTCGCGCACCTGGGGGTTCCGGCGCAGATAGTCCAGGATCCGCCCGTAGCGGTCCTGCTGCTGGATCGTGAACCGGTGTTTCTCCACCTGGGGCACGTCGTTCCCGACCAGGTCCATGCGCGTGCAGTGACCGCAGTACTGCGGGCAGGTGGACAGGAGCTCCGCCAGGACCTTCGTCGGATAGCGGTGGGTGAGGCCCTCCACGGCCCACATGTCGGCCTCGTGCAGGGAGTCCCTCCGGGCCTTGGGGTGGTTCGGCCACTCGGCGTGACGGTCTTCGATCGCCGGCAGCATGTAGCGACGCAGCGGGTCGTTCCAGAGGTCCGCCTCGTTCATGGTATTGAGCATCTGGGGCGGGACCAGGATCGACATGGTGGCCCGCTCTCGCTGATCGCTCTCGATCCCCAGGAGGAGCGACTCCGGGATCAGGGGCCCGAAGACCTGCTTCAGCTCCTGGAGGTTCTTGACCGTGTGCTTGCGCTGCCAGAGGGCGCTCTCCCACTCGGCCAGGGTGACCTCGCGGTACCCCGGCAGCCTCCGCCAGTCCGGCTCGACGAAGGCCCGCAGCAGCGGATAGTGGAACGGCTGCTCGCCGGAGCGCACGACCTGGGCCGCCGTGGAAGTGGTCATCCCGTCCATGGATCGAAGCCTCGAAGAGCGCGGAGCGTGTTCCACATTCCGGAACGCGGTTTCTCAGACAGCACTATTCTACGGAGGCCGCCGCCGCGGCGCAAGCCGTCGCCGCCCCTCACGCTATAATCCCCGCCCACCATGGCCGAGCTGACCTTCTCGCACCTCCGCAAGGCCTATGCCGCTACGGTGGCCTCCGACGACGTGAGCTTCGAGGTCCGCTCCGGAGAGGTGTTCGGGCTCCTGGGGCCGAACGGCGCCGGTAAATCGACGCTCATCCGCATGCTCATGGACATCATCGCCCCCGACGCCGGAGAGATCCTGCTCGACGGACACCGGCTCGGGCCCAAGGACCGCGATCGGATCGGCTACCTTCCGGAGGAACGGGGCCTCTACCGCAAGGAGAAGGTGATCGACGTCCTGATCTATTTCGGCATGCTGAAGGGCCTCGTCCGGGCCGCCGCGCGGCAGCGTGCGCTCGCCTGGCTGGATCGCGTCGACCTGGCCGCGATGGCGGAGCGTCGCGTGGACCAGATGTCGAAAGGGCAGCAGCAGAAGGTGCAGATCGCCGGCACGCTGCTGCACGATCCGTCGATCCTGGTGATGGACGAGCCGTTTTCCGGCCTCGATCCGATGAACACCGTCCTGGTCCGCGATCTCCTGCAGGAGAGGAGCCGCGCCGGCTGCATCGTGGTGCTCTCGACGCACCAGATGCCGCTGGTCGAGGCCCTGTGCGACCGCGTCGCCATGATCCACCAGGGCCGGCTGGTCCTGTACGGTCCTCTGGAGGAGATCCGCCGCCAGGACGGCGAGGCGTCAGTGCTGGTGGAGGCGGATGGAGAGATCCCGACGCTCGACATCGCGGCGCGCTCCGAGCGCCAGGGGCCGCGGGTCCGCATCTTCCTGAAGCCCGGCGCCGGGCCCCGGGACCTGATGGAGCGGATGCTGCGGCACGGCGTGCCGCTGCAACACTTCGAGGTGGTGCGCACGCCGCTGGAGGAGATCTTCGTCCGGACCGTGCGCCGGCTGGACGCGGCGCCCGCGGAGCGCGGGGCGCTCGCCGGAGCGCGGTCGTGAGCAAGATCGGCGTCGTCATGAGCCGCGAGTTCCTCTCGACCGTGAAACGGCGCTCCTACCTCATCATCACCTTCGGCATGCCGTTCTTCGTGTCGCTCTACCTCGGCCTCGTGGCCCTCCTGCCGGCTCTGGTCATGGCGCAGAGCGCGGCGGCGAAAAAAGAGATCGGACTGGTGGACGAGGCCGGCGTGGTGCGCCAGGAGGAGATCTCCCGGCTGGCGGCCGGGGCCGCGACGCCTGAGGTCCAGGAGCTGACCAACCGCCTGGGGTCGGGGTCCTCGGGCGGACGCATGGCGGCGGCGATCCTGAAAGGCGTGGCCCAGGGCGCACACTTCCGCGCGTTCGCCTCGCGGGAGGAAGGGCTGCAGGCCCTCCGCACCGGGGTGATCGAGCGCCTCTACGTGGTTCCCAAGGGTTATCTCGAATCAGGTGGCGTCGAGACCTACCGGTCGAAGGACGCCTCGCTCGGTTTCGGGCGCGCCCGCGCCAGCGAGTCGCTCGAGCGGCTGCTGAGCCGGTCGCTCCTCGCCGGGCGCGTGCCGGAGGAGCTCCGGCCGCGGATCGAGGAGCCCCTCCGGGGCGCGGCCTCGCAGCAATACAGCGTCGCCGCGGACGGGACGATCGAGCCGCTCGACCTCCAGGTCCGCATCGCCCGGATGGCGATCCCCGGAGTGTTCGCGGTCCTCTTCTTCATGTCGATCATGATCAGCTCGGGGTACCTGCTGCAGGGGGTCTCGGAGGAGAAGGAGAACCGGGTGATCGAGGTGATCCTCTCCTCGGTCCGGCCGGACCAGCTGCTGTTCGGCAAGCTGATCGGGCTCGGAGCGGCAGGGCTGCTGCAGCTCATCGTCTGGCTCTCCGTGGCGAGCCTGGCGACCAGCCTGTTCGCCGCCGCGGCCCTGGCCGTGCTCGACTTCAAGCTGTTCTTCGGCTGCATGACCTTCTTCGTCCTCGGCTTCCTGATGCTCGGCAGCCTGATGACGGGTAGCGGTGCTCTCGGGAGCACGGCGCGCGAGAGCCAGCAGATGGCGGCCATCTGGTCGACCCTCACCATCTTGCCGCCGGCGCTGACGTGGATGGGCGTCCTGGACGCTCCCAACGGCGCCCTGGCCCGGGGCCTCGGCTGGTTCCCCTTGACCGCCCCGATCACCATGATGCTGCGCCTGGGCACCGGACAGGTGCCCTGGTGGGACGTGCTGGTGGCGATCCTCTGTCTCGCGGCCGGGGTCTACCTGGCGGTGCGCGTCTCCGGAGCTCTGTTCCGACTCGGGCTCCTCATGTACGGCAAGCGACCCACGTTGAAGGAGATCGCCCGGCAGCTGCGCCACGCGTGAGGGGGCTCAGGCTCCGCGGGGCACCCCGCCCTGGTGGGCCGCGCCGCGCTCGGCGCCACGGCGCGGGCGCGCGTAGTAGAGCGCGGTCATGAAGAGGATCACGGGCACGGCAATCACGGCCATCACCCCGATCCAGAGGACCCCCAGCGGAACGCAGAGGAACAGTCGTACGCGCGACAGCTGCTTCCTCACGCGCTTGTCCCCAGGATGGCCGCGACCGACGCCCGGGTGTCCGAGAAATCGGCGAGGAAGTGATCGGGACGGAGCGATCGCAGGGTGGCGGCCGCGGTCCAACCGGTCGCGACGGCGATCGATCGCGCCCCGATCGAGCGGCCGCAGAGGACGTCGTGCTCGCTGTCCCCGATGATGGCGAGCTGCGACCCGGCGATCACGTCCCCCAGGGCCGCCCGCGCCCGGCGCAGCGCCAGCCCCGGCAGCCGGTACCGGTCGGCATCGTCGTTGCCGAAGCAGCTCAGCCCGAAATCGAAGAACCCGGTGAGCCCGAAGTAGTCGAGCTTGAGGCGGGCGCCGGCCTCCACGTTGCCGGTCAGGAGCGCCGGATGAACTCCCGGCTTCCCGGAGAGCGTCTCGAGCAGCGTGCGCACCCCCGGCAGCAGGCGGGCGCCCTGACTGCCCGGCAGAATGCCGGCGAAGTGTTGGAGGTAGAGCCGGATCGTCTCCTGGATGGCCGGCTCGATCTCCTCTCCGTCCACGCCGTGACGTTCGAGGAGCTCGCGCGCGATCTGCGGGTCGGTCCGTCCGATGAAGGAGGTCCCCTCGAGCGAGATGTTCCGTCCGGACGCCTCCTGGATCGCCCGCCCGAAGGCCTGGCGGGCCGCCCCGCCCATCGACACCAAGGTCCCGTCGACGTCGAACAGCGCGATGGTCGTCATCCTGCGAAACTTTAGCACGGCCTGACGCAGGTGCTTCTTGACGCATCGTGCGCGGGGGGGATACGATGCACGCCCTTCCGACCGGGGAATTCAGGAGGTGCGCGATGGCCAGAGCTGGCCAGTTGAAGGGCAAGATCGACCTGCTTAGGAAGAAGATGGCGGAGAAGGGGACGTCGCTCGGCCCCGAGCGGCAGCGCCAGCTCCGCAAGCGGCTCAAGAGGCTGCAGCGGTCGCGCCGCGTCGCCGCGGCCGCCGAGAGCCGCACCAGCAAGAAGCCAGCCCAGGAGACCCCGGCAGGGGCGGAGACCGGGACCGCGCCGGCCTGAACGGAAGCCCGGCCCTAAGGAGAGACGATCATGAGATCGAAGCATGCTGTCCGACTGCTGCCCGCGGCGGGGCTGATCCTCGCTTCCCTGACCGGGTGCAAGATGGACATCGACGAGATGGTGATGAACCCGACCACCCGCGACGAGATCATCACCAGGATGCTCGAGGAGACCGTCTCCAAGCAGACGATCATGGGCCGCCTGACGAGCAACGACGATAGCAAGATGGAGCTGGCCGAGACCCTTCTCGGCGATCAGAAGGTCAAGGCGCTGGCGGTCGAGAAGATCTCGTCCGACGCGGCCCGGCGCGGCGAGTTGATCCAGCACCTGCTGGCCGACCCGACCGCCAAGACCGCCATCATGGACGCGCTGGTGGCCGATGAGACCGCCCGACCGGTGCTCCAGGAGGCGCTCAAGAAGCCGCTGCCCAAGAAGCCGGCGGCGCCGGCCGAGGCCACCACGGGATAGGCTCCGCGAACGCGCCGATTCCTAGAAGGCGCTGACCCGGACGGTATTCGAGGTCAGCCGCCGTCCAGCGCTGTCCACCATCGTCAGCCGGACGTGGTACTGCCCCGCCTGATCGAAGCGCAGATCGTGTTCGTACGCGAGCCACCCGGCCGACGCGATCGCCCGGCCGCTCACGCAGGCCGTCGGCTCATTCGGCTCGTTCCGCGCTTCGGACTCGGAGCCGGGCCGGGGACCGGTGTGGTCGGCTGCCGGCTCGGAGAGCACAGGAATCCGCAGCCGGCAGAGCTCGATCGACTCCGGCTCGACCCCGCGGATCCGACCGTAGACCGTCACGGTGAACGGCACGAAGCCGGTCACCCGATCGGCCGCTATGAGAAGCGCCGGACCGACCTCGTGCGAGCCGCGCGCCCGGGAGGCCGCCCGAGACGCGACCGGGGACAGGAGCACCACGGTGATCAGCAGACAGCCCGCCCCAGCAAACCCCCACCGGGTCATCGTCATCCCCTCCACGTCCCGACTGACGTTCGCAACACGGGATTGCCGCTCCGGAGGCCCGATTTCCACCGAAAGCGGAGACGAGTCCAATCTTCGGCCCGCAGTGCATAGGGTCAATACAAGTTTTCGTAATCTTGACGCTGTATCTTCGCCTATCTATATTGGGATCGATTGAGATGCGCCAGACCTGAAAGACCGAACCTTACCGGCCGAAGGTAGCGCCGCGAAGAGTGCGATGGAAGGCCCCCAGCGCGAGCCACTCCCCGAAACCTGCGCATCCGAAAGCCCCGAGCAGTTGTCCCGGCTCCTCGTCGCCCTCAGCGAGGCGTCCTGCAGGATGAACCTCCTGCAGGACCATGGCGCCGCAGCGGAGTTGTTCCTCTCGACCCTGCGGGCGCACTACGGGTGCCGGCGCGCCGTCCTGACCCAGACCGACGAGGAGGGGAGGGACCATCAATGGTTCTTCTCCGGGCTCAGCGACGCCGAGATCGACCACTTCCATGCCCACCGGCTGGCGCCTCAGGTGCGAGACGCCTGCCTCGCCGAGAAGTACCGGGTGGGTCAGTCCTACGCCGTGCCGCCGGCGGAATGCCCGGGTCTTCTGGCGCAACGGCCTTCGGTTGCCCGGGGCTCCCGCCGCGCCGCCGCCGTCGATCTGCTCGTCGTCCCGCTGCGGGGCGCCGGCGGCCGGCTCATCGGCACGCTTCTGATCGACGACGGGCGGCATCGCGACACCCGCAACCCGGCGGCGGTAGCCGGCCTGGAGCTTCTGGCAGCGCAGATGTCCCGACTGGTGGAGAAGCGGCAACTCGACCTCTCGGCCCGGAATGCCCAGCTAAGGCTCCGGAAAGCGGAGGACCAGCTCCTGCAGTCGGACAAGCTGTCGGCCATCGGGCAGCTGATCTCGGGCGTGGCGCACGAGCTCAACAACCCGCTCTCCGGCGTCATGGGCTTCACGCAGCTGCTGCAGTCCGGAGAGTCGAACCCCAAGGTGCGCCAGAGCCTCGATCGGATCTACAACGAGGCCGTCCGCTGCCAGAGGATCGTCCAGAACCTCCTGTCCTTCGCGCGCCGCCATCAACCGGAGAAGAGCGCCCGCACGCTGAACGAGGTCATCGAGAGCGTCCTGGACCTCCGGGCCTATCAGCTCCAGGTGGACGACGTGGAGGTGGAGCGCCGCTACGATCCGGACCTGCCGCAGACCTTGCTGGATTTCCACCAGCTCCAGCAGGTCGTGCTCAACCTGGTCAACAACGCCCACCAAGCCATGATGGCCACCAGCGGCCGGCCGCGCCGGCTGACGATCGTCACCGAGCGACGGGGGGATCGCCTCTGCGCCGCCTTCACCGACACCGGTCCGGGTATCTCGCAGGATCGGATGAGCCGGATCTTCGAGCCGTTCTTCACCACCAAGGAGCCCGGCAAGGGGACGGGGCTCGGGCTGTCGGTCACGCTCGGGATCGTCAGGAGTCACGAGGGGACGATGGGCGTCGAGAGCGCGGTCGGGCAGGGTACGACGTTCCGCTTCGAGCTGCCGCTCGTCGCGTGCCAAAGGCCCCAGGCACCCGCGGCCGAACCTGTGCCGTCGGCTCCGGCTACGACGCGCCGGCTCCGCGTCCTGGTCGTCGATGACGAGGAGGTCCTGACGGAGCTCCTGACCGACGTCCTGAGAAGCGCCGGACACGAGGTGGACAAGGCTCGCGACGGCCGGACCGCCCTGGACATGGCCCTGAAACGCTCCTACGACGCCATCCTGTCCGACCTCAAGATGCCCGGTCTCGACGGCCAGGGGCTCTACGTTGCGCTCTGCCAGCATCGGCCGGAGATGCGCCATCGCTTCATCTTCTCCACCGGCGACCTCGCCAACCCAAAGGTGCAGACCTTTTTTCAGCAATCGGGCTGCGCCAGCCTGAGCAAGCCCTTCAAGCTCGAGGCCGTCCTCAAGCTCGTGGAGCAAGTCGGCAGCCATCGGCAGGCCGCCTAGGCGGCGATCCCGCGCCCGCGGGCCCGCCGCCTCGCGCGCGGGAGGCCCCCCCGGTTTCCCGCTCGTCGGTGGATGCGAGGTCCGGCAGCCCGGACCTCGCGGCGCGTTTGACTTCGGAGAGGCGCCACCGTACCGTTGCGGTTCCGTGATCCGTCCCACGTTTCGTTCGGCGCCGGTGGCCTGCGTTGCTCTGGTCGGGCTCTGCGCAGGTCTCGGGCTCGGGGCCGCTGCGGCGGGCGCCGGGGATGGTCCGGCGGCAGTCGAAGGGCGGGAGGAGTCCGAGCCGGCGGCGCAGCAGGAGATCCAGGAGCTCGTCCGCCAGGGCAACACGCTGCGCCAGGCCGGGCGGCTGGAAGACGCCCTCACGGTGTACCGTTCCGCCGGCGGCCTCGACCCGGGACGGTACGAAATCCATGTCCTGATCGCCGATACCGCCCGGCGGCTCGGATTCTTGGACGAGGCGACCGAAGAATACGTTCGCGCCACCGCGATCGATCCCGGCCGCTCCGAAGGCTATACAGGCCGGGCACTAATCCAGAGGGCCCGGTACGATTTCACCTCTGCTGTCGCGATCCTGGAGCCCGCCGTCGATCGGACGCAGGGCTCGGAACGCGCCAGCATCCTGGTGAGCCTGGGGGAGACGCGGCGGCGGGAGGGCCGGCCGGACCAGGCCGAGGCGATGTTCCGTGGCGCGCTTCAGGCCGACGCGAGCGCGGCCGCGGCGCACTACGGCCTGGCACGCCTGGCGGAGGAGCGCGGGGAGCTCGGCACGGCCATCGCCGAGCTCGATCGCTATCTCGAGGCGAAGCCGGACGATGGATCGACGGCGCAGCGGCGGCAGGAGATCGGTGAGCTGGACGCATCGATCCGTGCCTTGCGCACCGCCAGCAGGCAGGAGGCCGCCGGCGGCCCGCCCGGAGCCGGGCTGCAGGCGGAGCTGGGCCGCCTGCAGGCGATCGCCGGGGACGCGCCGGGCGCCGTGGCGTCGTTTCGAAAGGCGCTCGGCAGCGATCCCCGGCACCTCGACGCCAGGCGGGGACTGGCGCAGGCGATGCTCCGGAGCGGAGATGCGCGGGGCGCGGGGGAGGAGTTCCGGCGGCTCCTGCGCATGGCGCCCCAGGACGCGCTCGCTCTCTACCACCTCGCCGGGCTGGCGCGGAGAAGCGGCGATCGCAAGGCTGAAGAGGCGGCCTGGAGCGAGCTGTTCCGGAGGCGCCCCGACGATCTGTTCGCCCTGCGCGCCTACGCCGAGTTTGTCGCAGGAGCCGGGGCGGACGCGCTGGCCCGCGCCCTGAAGTTCGCCGATCCCGGTGTTGCCGACAGGCGCGACGCGGTTCCTCGCGCCGCGCGGCTCCGTCTGCGGGCCCTCCTCTTCTCCCGGCAGGGCTCCTGGACCGAGGCCGAGGCCGCCCTTTACGACGCGCTGCGCCTCGACCCGACGGATCCGTGGGCGCTCGATCTGGTGAGCGAGATCCTCGCCCAGAGGCCGCAGATGCTGGCGGCGCTCGCGCGGCGGGCGGGAGAGGAGGCGGGGCGGACTCCCGAACCAGCGTCGCCGGCGCAGCCGCTCCTCGTGATCCTGCTGGGACGCTGTCACTCGCTGGCAGGCAGGGACGAGCAGGCGCTGCTGCTCGCGCGCCAGGCCGTGGCGCTGCGGCCCGACTCGGCTGCGGCCCGCTCCTTTCTGGCCGAGATGCTGCAGTCGGCGGGAGACACGGCGACGGCGCTCCAGGAGCTGCAGCGGGCCGTCGATCTGGATCCGACGCGCCCCGCGGCGCACGTCGACCTCGCCCTGGCCCTCCTGCGGAAAGGGCGCGCCGCCGCGGCGGAGGCCGCCGCGAGAAACGGACTGCGGAAATGGCCCGAGTCGTCGGCGCTCCTGTCCCTGCTGGGAGCTGCCCTGTCCGAGCGCGGCGATCTGGAAGCCGGCGCGCGGGCGTATGCGGCGGCGCTCGCCGCCGATCCCGCCGACAACTTCCATCTGGCGCGTGGGCAGTACCCCGCCCTTCTCGCCGCGCTGGGTCGCAATCTGGAGGCCCGGCGCGCCCTCGAGGGGCCGATTCCGGAATTCCCGGACCTCGCCTACCTCGAAGCCTGGGGCTTTGCGCGCGACACGTACCGCGACCGGACCTTCCACGACCAGGACTGGCAGGCGTGGCGCGACAAGTACCGCGGCCGGCTGCAGGCCGCGCAGGACGCCCACAAGGCCATCGCCGAGATGCTCGGCTCTCTAGGGGATGCCTACACGCGCCTGCGCGATCCCGAGGAGACCGCCTTGGTCCTGCTGGCGCGCCACGGGGGCGCGCCAGGGGTCGATGCGCTGGGCCGGAATCGGCCCACGAGCCCCACGGTCGTCGCGCGCCAGCTGCCCGGCGGGCTCGGGTACATTCAGATCGCCAATCTATCCGATCCCAACGTCGTCGCCGAGGTGCGCAAAGCGCTCCTGGCCCTCAAGGACACGGAGGGGATCGTGCTCGATCTCCGCGGGAATCCAGGCGGGCTGGCCCGATCGGCCGACGATGTGGCCGACCTGTTGATCGGTCCCGGTCAGAAGGCCGGCACCGATGTCGGGCCCGGCGGGGAGAGTCCGCGCATCACCGGCGGGGAGGGCGCCCTGACCAACGCGCCGATCACGGTCCTCGTCGACGCCCAGACCGCCAGCGCCGCGGAACGCCTGGCCGCGGGACTGGAGGCCACCGGGCGCGGCACGATCCAGGGTGGCGAGACGTTCGGCAAGGGCCTGTTCCAGAACGCCCGCATCCTCCCAGGGGGCTACACCGTGCTCGTCTCCGCCGGAGAGGCGCTCGGCCCGGACGGGCGGCCGATCCAGGGGCGCGGACTGCGGCCGCGTCAGAAAGACCCCGACCCGCAATCGAATCGACCGGAGCCCTGAAGCCGGAACCGTCGGTGCTAAGATACGCGGCCGATGCGCGAGCCGCGCCGCACCGAGACGCCGATCCGGCGGCTGCACGCCATCGCCGGTGGAGCGGCCGCCGGGGGCGGAAGCCTCTGGAAGGCCCTCTGGCCCGCCCCCTCCGTCATCGTCTCGGCCTTCCTGATCGCCTGGGGGGCGGAGTGCGCCCAGTTCTGGGTGTCACGCGGCCTGGCGCTGGCGATCCTGGCGTGGCTCCAGGCGCTGCCGGAGTTCGCCGTCGAGGCGGTCATCGCCTGGTCGCAGCAGATCCACTTCATGACCGCCAACTTCACGGGCTCGCTGAGGCTTCTCGTCGGGCTCGGCTGGCCGCTGATCTTCGGCGTCGCCACGTTCGGCACCTGGCGCCGCGAGCGCCGCCTCCTAAAGTGCATCGAGCTCGATTCCGAGAACTGCGTCGAGGTCATCTCGCTGGGACTGCCAATCCTCTATTTCCTCGTCATCTATTTCAAGGCGACGCTGACGCTCTTCGACGCCGCCATCCTCCTTCTGATCTACGTCGCCTACCTCTGGGTCCTCCAGAAGCTGCCTCCCCGCCACCACGAGCACATCGAGGACCTGGAGGCGATCCCGCGGCGCATCATGCGCCTGCCGAAGCGCGCCCAGATCGCGACCATCCTGGCTCTGTTCGTCGGCGGCGGGCTGCTGCTGTCCCTGTCGGCCGAGCCGTTCCTGCGCAGCATGCTCCGCTTCGCGGTCTATTTCGGCGTCTCCGAGTACCTGTTCATCCAGTGGGTGGCCCCCTTCCTGTCCGAGTTTCCGGAGAAGGTGAGCGCCATGTACTGGGCGCGCCAGAAAGGGAAGGCGTCGATGGCCCTGATGAACATGGTGTCGGCGAACATCAATCAGTGGACGATGCTGGCGGCGATGATCCCGGTCGTGTACAGCATGAGCGTCGGAGAGCCCACGTTCGTGCCGTTCGACGAGCACCAGCGCAAGGAGATCCTGCTCACGATCTCGCAGTCGATGCTGGGCATGCTCCTGCTCGCGAACATGTCGTTCCACGTGGTCGAGGCGGCCGGGATCTTCCTCCTCTGGCTGCTGCAGTTCCTGGTCCCGGGGCTGCACACGCCGGTCACGCTGATCTACTTCGCATGGTGCGCCTACGAGATCGCCGTCATCCTCGTGAAACGCCGCCGCGTGGCCGCCCTGGTGGCGTTCGCTGATCTCTGGAAGGTTCACGGACGGCGGCCCGGACACCGCGCCGGCGGATCCTGACCCGGCGCCTCCACGTGTCCCGGGCGTCGCGGCTGGCCAAAGGCCGGGCGCCGGCGTGCCGGGGGCGCAGGGGCGCGATACTCTTGGAATCGGGTTGGGGAGCATGGGGCGGAGACGGAAGCTTCTCATCATCGTGATGGCGGCGGCGCTGGGTGCCGCGCTGGCCGGCACCGTGGCGCGGCCGATGATCGCCCACGCGATCGCCGAGCGCGCCCGGCGTCTGGTCGAGGAGCGCGCCTCGGCCGGGCTGCGGGCCCCCGTGACCCTGGCCGGCGCCGCCGTCGAGTTCTACCCGACCCTGTTCCTCCTGCGCGACCTGCGTCTGACCCGGGACGGGGCCCTGGGGCTCCGGGCCGGGTCCTCGTTCGAACGGGCGGAGCTCCGCGGAAGCCCGCTCGCGTTCCTGAGATGGGGCAGCCGGCCGGTCGACATCCTGATCGACCATCCGCGCTTTCATCTCGTCTGGCCCGTGACCGGCGGGCCGGCCGCGGGGGTCCCGGCGGGAGGGGCGGACGAGCCGTTCACAGCCATCTACCCGCCCGGGTCGACGCTGCGGGTGCGGCACGGCGTGGTGGACGTGGAGGCGCTGGGTGGTCTCCTGTTCCGCTGCGAGGGGCTCGGCCTCGACTCGCAACCGGCGCCGGCGCCGTCCCTCATCGCCGGCCGCATCCACTGCGGCGGCGGCGCCCTGACGACCCCTCTGAGCGAATGGCCCGAACTCGAAGGACAGATCGGCTTCGAGTGGTCGCCCGAACGGCTGCGTCTGGACCCGGTGATCCTCCATGGCCGGGGGATCGACCTGTCGGGCCGGGGCAACGTCGAGGGTCTTCGGTCCGATGGCCCGGAGGCGCTGCGCTCGACAGGGGAGGCCGTCCTCGGCGTCGAGGCCGCGAGCCTGGCGGCCTGGCTGCCGCAGGAGTCGGCTCCCTCGGGACGGGTCGAAGCGCGGCTGCGGGGCCGCTGGAGCGAAGGGAAACCTCATGTCGAAGGGACGGTCGCGGCTCCCTCCCTGAGCCTGTTCGGCGTCGAGGCAGCGGGGGCGGCGGGTCAGTTGAGCATCGGAGAGACGATCGAGCTGCGGGCGCTCGAAGCCCGGGTCCTCGACGGGGAAGTCCGGGGAGACATCGTGATCTCGCCGGACCCTGCGGGAGGCTACGAAGCGGGCGCCACGCTGGACGCCGAGGACCTGAGCGCCGACCGACTGCTCGCCATGTCGGGGTGGACCGGGCCGCCGCTCAGCGGCCGGGTGCGCTACAAAGGTCGGCACACCCTGCACTCCTCCGGGCCGGACAGCCTCAAGGGAGCGGGGGATCTGGCCTTCGTGGGACGCCTCGAGCCGGTCGGCGGAGCGGCCCTGCCACTCGAGGCGTCGGTGCGCGTGGAGACCCTGGGGCGCAGGCTCATGCTGAGCGGCGGCACCGTGACATCGCGGACGGTGCAGGCTCGCTTCGAAGGGCGCCTGGAGCCGCACGAGGGACTCACCTTGAAGCTCGCCGGCGCCACGGGAGAGATCGGCGACCTCCTGCCGCTGTTTCGGATCGGCTCCACGGGCCGGCCGAGAGCTGACCTGGCGCGTCCGCGCTTCTCGGGAGCGATCCTGCCCGCGCGTCTCCGCGCGCCGGGGCCCTTCCCGGTCGTCGCCGCGGTGCGGCGCTCCGGCTCCGCCTTTCCCGTGGCTCTCGCCGCCGTAAATCGGGGAGCGCGGCCCGGCCCATCGCAGGCGGCGGAGGAGGGACCGTTCGAGAGGGCCCTGCGAGCGCTGGGCGGACGGTGGGAGTGGAACGGCGAGCTGCGCTACGACCATCGGGGCCTCCGCTTCGAGGGAACGCTCGCCGGCTCCGACCTCGAGTACCGGGGCGTCCGCCTCGGGTCGGTCGACGCCGAGATCCTCTACGAGGGGGAGCGCCTGACCGTGCGCCGCGCCGAGTTCCATCTCGCCGCGGCGGGGAGCGCGCGGCTGGAGGGGAAGGTCGATTTCCGCGGCGCGGGCGCCATGGATCTCGAGGTGGCGCTCGACACGGCGCCTCTCGCCACACTGCTCGCCCTGGCGGAGATCGGAGCGGGCGGCGAAGGGGAGGTGAGCGGCCGGGGCCATGTCGGCGGGACGTTTTTGTCCCCGCGAGCCCAGGCGGTTCTGGAGACGGGGCCGGTCGCCGTGCGGGGGGTGCACTTCGATCGTCTCGCCGGCGAAGCCGATCTGAACGACGGCGTTGTGCTGGTGCGCGACCTGCTGCTCCTGCAAGGCGAGGGATCGCTCCGCCTCCAGGGCGCCCTGCCGCTGCACGCGAGTCCCGACGGCGGCGGACCGGAGGACCAGGGCCTGAAGCTCACGGGCGGCGGCTTCGATCTGGAGCGGTTCGACGCCCTGTGGCCCGGCGCGACGGTCTCCGGACGCGTCGCCCGGATCGAGGCCTCCATCGTGGGGTCGGTCGCGGAGCCGGCCGGGACGCTCGCCGTCGACGTCGAGGCGGCCGGGGTCGCCGGGTTCCAGGCGGGCGACGCGAGGCTGGAGGGGACGCTGCGCGAGGGCCGTCTGGCCCTCCGCGGCGCGGCTCCCGACCGCGGCCTCGAGCTCGAAGGCGAGGTGGGGATCGGCGGCGATCACGAGGCGAATCTGACGATCGGCATCACCGGCCTGACCCTGCGCGGCCCCGAAGTCCTGGGCGGCGTTCCGGAGGACGTGCTCCTGTCGCTCGACGGCCGGACGACGATCTCCGGTCCTCTCGCCCGGCCGGACGCCCTTCTGGCGGAGGCGCGTTTCGAGCGCGTGCACCTGGTCGCCGGCGAGGCCTCGGCGACGAACGAGGCAGTCGTCGAAGCGCGGCTCGCGGAAGGCCGCTTCGAGGTGAAGCCGGCCGTGCTCATCGGCGACGGCACCCGAATAGATCTGAGGTCCTCGGGGGACATCGATCCCGAGGGCCGCATGGAGATCGAGGCGCACGGAGCGTTCGATCTGGGGCTGCTGCGCTTCTTCGTGCGCGGACTGCACGCCGAGGGGCGCGGGGACATCGAGCTCCAAGTCGCGGGGCTCCGCCGCGATCCCATCTTCCGAGGCACGCTCCAGTTGAACGCTCCCCGCGTCCGCTACCCCGATCTGCCCTTCCTGATCGACAGCCTGGAGGGGCGCATCGCCTTCGACGGCGTCGGCGCGCGCATCGAGACGCTGCACTGCGCGGCGGGCGGAGGGCGGGTCGAGGCGACGGGCGAGGTCCTGATCGGGAAGACCGGCGTCTCCCAGGGACTCGCGTCGATCCTCGCGGCTGACCTGACGATCCGGGGGAACGGCGTCGGCGCGCAGTTCCCGGCCGGCTTCCGCTCGCTCTCGGACGCCGATCTGCATTTCGTCTTCGACCCGACCGGGGCGGAGCTGAGCGGCGTCGTCCGGCTCGAGCGCGGCGTCTACAGCCGCAATTTCCGCTTCGAGTCGACGCTCCTGACGGGGCGTGCTCCCGCGCCATTCGAGATGCCGGAGCCGCAGGGCCCGCTGGGCGCCATGCGGCTCGATCTCTCCATCCTCGGTCCGGAGCAGATCTGGCTGCGCAACGACTTCGGACGGATCGAGGGACAGGTCGACCTGCACGTCACGGGAACCTCCGGGCGCCCGTCGGTCGCAGGCCGCATCACCGCCGTCGAGGGAGGCACCATCGATTTCAACCGCGTCCGCTACCGGCTGCTGAGCGGCACGGTGGACTTCGACGATCCCGAGAGGATCAATCCCGTCTTCAACCTGACGGCGGAGACCAGCGTCGCGGAGTACCAGGTCACCCTGCAGATCGAAGGCACGGTCGACAAGTTCCGCTACGAGCTGAGCAGCAACCCGCCCCTGGCGCAGCAGGACATCGTGGCCCTGCTCCTGACCGGCCGCGCGCCGGGAGGCGAGGGCGGCGGACTGGGGGGCCTGTCGCCCGAGAACGTGTCCTCCTACCTCGCCGGAACGCTCGGTCAGCAGCTCTCGACGCGCTTCCTCGGCAAGGCCGGGCCCGACGTCATCTCGATCGATCCGATGGATGTGGTCACCCAGGGTGATCCGACGACCCGCATCACCCTCGGAAAGCAGATCACTCCCGACCTGCGCGTCACCTACACCGATCTTCTCGGCACCAACCAGGGAGCGACCTACAGCCTCGATTACGCCATCGGCCGCGGGCTCGGGTTCACGAGCGAGCGCGACAGCGACGGATCGGTCGGCGGTGATTTTCGCTACACGCTCCTCGGTCGCCCGCCCGATCCGCCCGGCGTGGAGCTCTCCACGGCCACGGGCGGCCGCGTGCGCCTCAGGGAGGTCCGGATCGAAGGCGACCTCCGCCTCCCCGAGGATCGCATCCGGAGAAAGCTCCGGGCGCGACCGGGCGCGAAGCGCGACCGAGCCAAGCTCAACGATGGGGTCGACCGCGTACTCGGGCTCTACCGCCGGAAGGGGTACCTGACCGCCGACGCCGTGCTGCGCGAGTCCCCTGCGACGGACGATCAAGTTGACCTGACCCTGGAGGTCCAGGCCGGGCCCAGGATCCGCATCGACATCGAAGGGACGCGCGGCCGCGCCGCTCTGCGCGAGGCCGTCGAGCCGCTCTGGCTGCAGTCCCTATTCGTGGAGGATACGGTGCAGTCGATGCGCGATCGCGTCGAGTCGCTGGTGCGGGATCGAGGTTGGCGCGAGGCCAAGGTGACGGCCGAGGTCGTGAAGAACGACCCCCGGAACGTCCACGTGCGCCTCCTGGTCGATGCGGGCGAGCGCTTCCAGATCGACAGCCTGCAGGTCGCCGGGGCGCGGCAGGTCCGCGAAGAAGAGGTGCTGCGCGTGGTCCGGAGCCACAGCGACACCGCCTGGCATCGCGGCATCCTGAGGGGGGATCGCCTCAGAGAGGATGCCGCGGCCATCCAGACCTTCTACGTCTCGCAGGGGTTCACGCACGTCAGCGTCTCCGTCCCGGAGGTGATCGCTGCCCGGGAGAGCAGCCGCGCCACGGTCGTCTTCCGGGTCGAGGAAGGCCCGCGCGTCTCGGTGCGCGCGGCGCGTTTCGAGGGGGCGTCGTCCCTGCCGCCGGACCGTCTCCAGGCACTGGCGGCGCTCCCCGAGGGAGTGCCCTACACGCCCGGCGAGGCCGAGGCGGCGGCCGTGCGCCTGCGGCGCACCCACGACGACGCCGGCTTCCCCGACGCGCGGGTGCGGGTTCGCCCCGAGAGGGTCGGGGGGGACGCCGACGCGGAGGAGGTGGACCTGGTGTTCGAGATCGCGGAAGGTCGGCGGCAGACGATCAGCGAGGTGTCGATCGCGGGGAATCGGCTGACCAACGACCAGGTCGTGCGCAAGGCGCTCACGGTGGAGCCCAACGATCCGCTCAGCCGGGCGGACCTGATCGCGAGCCAGAATCGTCTCTACCGGCTGGGGATCTTCCGCTCGGTGGAGCTCCGGCCGGCGCCGGCCGCCGGGGCGGGGCCGGGGCAGCCTGGGGCGACCGGGCCGGTGGCGCCCGGCACCGAGGCCGGCTCGCCTGCGCCCGAGGAGGATCCCTGGGAGCGCACGGTGCGCGCCACGGTCACCGAGGCGGCGCCGCTCCGCCAGGTCTTCGGTCTCGGGTACGACAGCGAGGACAGGTTGCGCGGCCTGTACGAGATCGTCCATCGCAACCTGTTCGGAAGCGGGCGGTCGCTCGGGCTTCAGATCCGGGCCAGCTCCATCGAGCAGCGCGCCGCTCTCCTGTACCGCGAGCGGGGGGTCTTCGGCGGGCGCTACGATCTGTTGGGCTCGGCCTACGGGCTGGACGAGGAGCGGCCGGCCTTCAGCGGCCGCACCGTCGGCGTCGCCGGGCAGCTCGGCCGCGACGTCACGCAGGCGACCCGCCTCCGGTACCGCTACTCGCTCAAGGACGTGAACCTGACCGAGGGGACCACCGGCTTCGAGGGTTCGACGGTGCGCCTGGCCAGCGTCTCGATCTCCGGAGTCCACGACACGCGCGACTCGCCGTTCGGGCCGCTGCGCGGACACTACCTGGCGGCCGATCTGCAGGAATACGCCGAGGGGCTTGGATCCGAGGCCGACATGGTGCGCCTGTACATGCAGGCCTACGGCTTTCGCGAGCTGGCCCCCCGGCTCGTCTGGGCCCAGGCGATCCGGGCCGGAGCCGTCATCCCTTACGGCCGCACGCGGAGCGATCCGGCCGCCACCGGGGACGACGAGTCCGGCGTGCCGCCGTCCGAGCGGTTCTTCGCGGGCGGCGACACGACGCTCCGCGGCATCGGGCGCGATCTTGCGGGCGAGCTGGACATCGAGGGGGACCCGTTCGGCGGCGAGGGCCTGTTCCTGCTGAACGAGGAGCTGCGCTTCCCACTCTGGCGCAGCCTGCACGGCGTCGTGTTCACGGACATCGGCAACGTCTACCGCACGCTGAGCGACTACACGCTGAGCGACCTGCGCTACTGCATCGGCGCCGGCCTCCGGCTGATGACACCGATCGGCCCGTTCCGCATGGAGTACGGAGCGCTGATCGATCGGGAGGAAGGGGAGGACCCGGGGCAGTTCTTCTTCTCGATCGGACAGGCGTTCTGAAAAAAGCCTACTCGCCGAGGACGTGCACGAGAATCTCCCGCCGGTGCCGTCCGTGACGGTGGTCCCAGACGTAGATCCCCTGCCATGTCCCGAGCATGAGCGTCCCGTCACGGATCGGGATCTGCTCGGAAGTCCGGGTGAGCGCCGACTTCACGTGCGACGGCATGTCGTCGTCCCCCTCGGCGGTGTGGGTGAACAGCCGGTCGCCGTCCGGCACGAGGCGGCTCAGGAAGGCTTCGAGATCCCTCAGGACCGCCGGGTCGGCGTTCTCCTGGATGATCAGGCTCGCGGATGTGTGCCGGATGTAGACGGTGCACAGCCCGTCGCGCACCCCCGACTCGCGCACCGCCTCCGCGACCAGCCCGGTGATGACCGTGAGCCCGCGCGTCGTGGAGACGGTGATGGATCGGCTGGCCTGTCTCACGGACGCCTCAGCGGGCCGGCTCCGGAGCCCTCGGCTCCTCCTCGTGGCCGTCGCTCGGGAGGCTCTGCAGCAGGTCGCGGGCCACGGGGGAGTCGGGATTCTTCCGGAGCAACTCCTGGAACTCGCTCCGGGCGTCGACGACGCACCCGGCGCGGGCCAGAAGGACGCCGGCCGCCAGGTGCGATCCGCCGGCGTCGCGCACGAGGCGCTCCAAAGCGGCGCTCTCGGCCGCTCCCAGGACCTGGAAGCGCGCGGCGGGTGCGGTGGGCGAGGGAGACGGGGCCTCGTCCTGGCCGCGGCGGACGATCACCTGCCAGGCGTAGACCGCACCCCGCTTCAGCGGCCGCGAGGGCCTCCAGGACGTCCGGCGAAGCGTCTCGCTCCTGGCGATTGGGTTGAAACCGTCGTCGAAGAGGGCGACGGTGTAGCCGGCCGCCCCGGGCTGCGCCAGCCACGAGAAGGTCGGTCGGGCGTCCCGCACGATGGTTGTGACCGGAGAGACGGGGCGCGCGACCGCCCCGTCGGCATCCTCCTGAGCGGGAGCGGTGGCCGGCTGGGACAGATACCCAAGCTCGGAGCGCGTCCCGGCCTGACGGCTCCGGATCGCCGCGGCGATCGCCCGTCCGGCGCTGACCGGCAGACCATCGAGGCCGATCAGGTCGCCGTTGGCGTCCAGGCCGACCGGGCCACGCCGGTCGATCAGCGTGATCGCGGACGTGGGTGCCTCCGCAGCCGGCGCGGCCGGCCCCGGGTCTTCCGCGGCGTCGGCTCGGACCTTCTCCAATTCGGACCGCAGGCTCTCGGTCTCCTCCGCCTGGAGAGCCAGCGCCTCGTTGGTCTTCCTGAGCGCCTCGACCTGGGCGTTCAGGTCACCGACCTGCTTGCGTAGCATCGCCGGCACCAGCCACGCGGCGGCGACCGCGGCCACGAGACCCAGGGAGAGCGTGAGCAGGAGCGCCGGCTGCGGGAAACGCCGCGCCGGCTCGGATTCGGGCTCTCGTTCCTCGGCGACTTCCGGGGTGGATGACCGGGCTACCTCGCGGACCGCCTCCGGCGCCACCGCATTCGTCAGGGCACGGGCGCTCTCCGGCGGCCTCCCGTCCGCGGGCGGTCTCCTCTCCACGCGCTGGGCCTGGCTCCCCGCCCCGGTGGCGATCGCGATGCGGGCCAGGCGCGCGAAGGCCGCGAAATCGCGGGCCTCGGCGGCGCAGAGGTCGCACCATCCGAGGTGGGCGTCGACGATCTCCCTCTCGGCCCGGCCGAGGCTCCCCTCGGCGTGCGTCTCCAGCTGTTCGTAGGAGAGGTGGCCGGCCTCCTGCGATTCATCGGGTTGGAGCACCTGCTGCAGGGAGCGGATCGCCTCCTTCAGACCCGCATCGTCGCTGATACGCTCCCGGCAGACGCCGCAGGCCTCGAGGTGATCGTCGGCGGCCAGCAGATCGAGCGGCGGCAACGCCCTCCGGGCGTATCCGTTCATAACCTCCACACTCAGGTGCCCGGCCATCCAGTCCCGATCCTTTATTTGATGCGCCGCGCCAGGCGTCGCCGGGCGGCCTGCCTCAATTCCAACACCTGGGACCGGCTCAACCGCAGACGCGCGGCGATGGTCCCGTCGTCGAGCGGCAGGTCCTTCCACAGTTCCGCGAACCGTTCCGGCAGCATGCCAATGGCGATCGCGATCCGCCGGATCCCGGCGATGCCGGTCACCGGGAAAACTCCCACGAGCCCGGAGCCGCTCGCGTCGCGAAGGTTCAGGAGCAGAACCGATCGCTGCAGAGGCGGGAGCGCCAGGATCCCCTCCCAGATCCGCCTCGCCTGATCGCGGGGATCGCGTGATGGCTCGGGGACGGTGCGCGCCGCCGGAGGGCGGGACGCAGCCTGGTCGGAGTCGTTCCCGCCGGTCGGCCGGCGTTCCGCTGGCTCGTCCAGGCCGCAGGAGCGCGCCACGGCGTCGACCAGGAAATCGAGGCTGACGGGCCGCCCGGCGCGTGCCAGCAGGTCGAGCGCCAGGGCTGCCTGCTCGGACGGCGACGGGTCCGGGGAGCCAGTTCGGGCCTGAGGGCTCTCGGATGTGCCGGTCGCTCCGGCCGTGGCGGAAGGGTCGGTGAGCGGGGCCTGCCCCCCGGCGTTTCGCAGCGAGCCTCGATCCCGGCCGGCGAGGCCGCACAGCCAGCCCTCGCCGGCTTCGGCCTGCAGCCGGAAGCGAGCATCGTGACCGAGGAGGTATCGCAGACGGTTCCGGAGCCGCGCCCGCCGTGGGAACAGGCGGCGCAGCCAGGATTCGCAGTTCTGCAAGGCGAGCCCCGCCACGTAACCGTGCAGGTCGGCGATCGGAGCGTCGCTCTCCGATCCATCTCCGCCGCGCAGGGCTTCCAGGCGGGCCACCAGCTGCACCACGATCTCCCCCTGGATGGCCTCGGCCTCCTGGCGCCGGCCGGCGGCCGCCCTTCGGCCGGCGTCGGTGCGCGTCTGCCGGGCGATCACGCTCTTGATGATCGGATCGGCCTGCTGCGACACCAGCTCGCCGAGGAGGCGCCGGGCCTCCTCGGCATCCTTCGCCTGCAGGTAGGGAAGGATGAGCGCGTCGGTCTCCCGTTCCATATCGGTCATCATGCCGTCTCGGCCTCAGGCCTCGCCGCGCCGGGCCATCCCGCGGAGGCGATCGTCCGGATAAGCGAGCACGATTTCCCCCAGCACGGCCTCCGCCGCCTCCGCGGCAGAGCCAGGCCGCTCCTCCACGGGCCCCCAGGTGAAGCCTGCCTGGTACGCCTCCTGCGACGTCTCGCCGGAAGCCATCGCCGCGGCGTCGATCGCCTCCTGGAATCTCTCCGGGAGATGGCGGGTCACCTGGCCGGAGGCGTCCTGGCCCCTGACGCCATAGGGGAACTCCTTCCAGTACATGATCCGGACCTTCGCCATCAGCCGTCTCCGCTGTCGCGGAAATGTTGTACGGGATCGCCCGGCGCGAGTCAATCCGAAACGCGCTCCCGCCCCATCTCAGTCGAACAGGAGCCGGACGGCCAGGGCGATCACCACCAGCGTCACGACGCCGCGCACCCAGGCGTGCCCCTTCAGGACGGTGAGACGGGCGCCGAGAAAACCGCCGATGAGCATGCCGGCCCCCAGCGACAGGCCGTGGATCCACGAGACCTGGCCGCCTGCGGCGAAGATGGCGAGGGAGATCGGCGTCCCGACGAGCACACAGAGGACCTTCAGCGAGTTGCCGCGGACGAGGTCGAAACCGGCGAGCGTCGAGACGGCGAGCAGCAGGAACCCGACCCCGGCCTGCACGAACCCGCCGTAGAGTCCCGCCGCGAAGAAGCCCGCGCGCGCCCCCCAGCCGATCGACGCCGGCCCGCGGGCCGCAGGCGCCGCCCTGCGGCCGATCGGATCCCAGACGATCCAGAGGCTCATCACGATCATCAGCCACGACAGGGTGGCGCGGAAGAGATCGTCGGAGACGCGGGTCGCGATCAGGCTGCCGGCGATCGCGCCGAGGGTTGCCGGGATCCCGGCGGTCAACGCCCAGCCCGACTGGTCGACTCCGCTGCGACGGAACTCCCACACGGCGGCGGCGTTCTGGAACAGGATCCCCACGCGGTTGGTGCCGTTGGCCACCCCCGGGGGGAGTCCCGTCAGGATCAGGATCGGCAGCGTCAGGAACGAGCCGCCGCCGGCCACGACGTTCAGGAGGCTGCCGGCGAGCCCCGCGGCGAACAGCGACAGGTGAACCCAGGTCGGATCCATGAGGCGCCGCCAACGCTACCACCGTTCGCGGCGATCGGCGTCGCGAGCGGACGAAGGAGCGCCGCATCGGTCCAGAGGGTCTTTACGCTGGACCCCCGATCCGGGTAGAGTCCCGGCACCTCAAGGAGGAGTTCCTCATGACGAGATACCGCGCCTTGTTCCCTGTCCTTGCGATCGTCGCGCTGTGCGTCGTCTCTCCCGCCGCGGCGCAGGACCACACCTTCAAGGTCTTCGTGGCCGCCGACTGGATCTCGCCCCTGAGCGAGGAGGACGTGACCATCGGATCGGTCACCGACTCCATCCAGGCCTCGGACGAGCTGGGCTACGAAGGCGGCTTCGAGTGGCGCCTGCACAAGATCGTCGGCCTCGAAGGGAGCTATCTCGTGGCGGAACACGACATCGAATTCCAGGATGCCACGGTCGCCACGGTGGACCAGAAGAGCCTCACCGCGGCGCTCAACTTCCACATCCTGCCCACGAAGTTCTTCGATCTCTGGGTCGCGCCCGTCGCCTCCTGGGTGGACTGGGGAGACGTCGAGCCGGAGTCGGGCTCGCCTGCCCCCTCCGAGGAGGTCGACAGCGAGGTCGCGTTCGGCGCCGCCGTCGGCTTCGACATCGGCCTCGGCAAGACGTTCGCCATCACCGCTGGCGTTCGCTGGCTCTCCTCCGACATCAAGACGGACACGGAGACGGTCGCGGTCGATCCTCTGATCGCCAGGGCGGGCATCGCCCTCCGCTTCGGCACCCGCTGACGCAGGCGAGCCGCCAAGAGTTACGCAGGAATCGGAAAGATGCGCAAGAGGAATGGTGTGTCCGTCGCGTACCCTCGGGTCGTCCCCTGATGAGTCCATCGTGACCACGGCAGAGCGCCCGCGTCGGCGCGCCTGAATCACGGCGCGCGTCGCAACCTCACGAAGCTCATGGCTTTGCAGTGCCTTCCGACTGAAAGGGCGGATCGGGCATCGATTTTGCTCGGTAGCGGACAGCTGCTCAATCTCGGAAAGGCGGTCGAGCCATGAAGATGACCATCCCCATGGTCCTGGGTGCTTTTCTCTTCTGCGCGTTGTCCGGCGGATGTGCCTCCAGGGTGCCGGTCGAGAAGACCGTCCCCTCGGGAACGGAGTTGAAGCTGGAGCTGATCGACTCGGTGTCGAGCTCCGACAGCCAGGCGGGTGAGGGGCTCCAGGCGCGGATCCTTGAAGAGGTCCTGGTCGACGGGCAGGTCGCCATTCCGGCCGGCTCGAACGTGAGCGGCCGGGTCGTCGCCGTCCATGGCCTCAAGGCGATCGGCGGGCGCGCCTTCCTCAGCCTGGAGTTCACCGCCGTCGAAACGCCGTCCGGAGAGGTGCCGATCCGCGCCGCGTGGTCGCGCGTCGGGAAGAGCGAGACCAAGAAGGACGCCGCCATCATCGGCGGCTCCGCGGCCGGGGGCGCGCTCCTGGGCCGCGTTCTGAGCGACCACGACAAGGGCAAGGGCACGCTGGTCGGCGGGCTGCTCGGCGGCGCCGCGGGGACCGCCATCGCCGCCGGCACCAAGGGCGAGGAGATCCAGCTCCCGTCCGGCACCACGCTCACTGTCCACCTGCGCACGCCCGTGACGCTGACGATCGACGCCTAGCCGGCCGCGGACGCGGAGAGGGGAAGCGTCAGAAGGCGACGGGGCCGCGCCCCACCGACGCGGCCACGCGCGACACCTCGGACATCAGCGCCGCGAATCCCTCGGGCGTCAGGCTCTGGCGCCCGTCGCTCAGCGCACGATCGGGGTCGGGGTGCACCTCCACGATGAGACCGTCGGCGCCGGCGGCGATCGCCGCCCGCGCCAGCGCGGGGACCAGGTCGCGCCGTCCTGCCGCATGGCTCGGATCGACCAGCACCGGGAGGTGGCTCCGCTGGCGGAGGACCTCGACCGCTGCGACATCGAGGGTGTTGCGCGTCGACGTCTCGAAGGTCCGGATACCGCGCTCGCACAGGATCACGCGCGGATTGCCCGCGGCGGCCACGTACTCCGCCGCGAGCAGCAGCTCTTCGATGGTGGCCATCATGCCTCGTTTCAGGAGGACCGGACGCGGCTGTCCGCCGACCGCCTGAAGGAGGCGGAAGTTCTGCATGTTGCGCGCCCCCACCTGCACGACGTCGGCAATCCGCGCCACAGCATCGACATCCTCGGGCGCGACGCACTCGGTGACTACCTTGAGTCCGGTGAGCGCGCGCGCCTCCGCGAGCAGCTCGAGCCCCTCCTGGCCGAGCCCCTGGAAGGCGTAGGGCGACGTACGCGGCTTGAACGCGCCCCCGCGCAACAGGCGGGCGCCGGCGGCGGCCACCGCGCGGGCTGTCGCCAGGATCTGGTCCCGCGACTCGACGGCGCACGGCCCCGCGATGACGACCACCGGCCCGACGCCGATGCTGACGTCGCCGACCTTGACCCGCGTCGATACCGAGTGCTGTGTGCGCGCCACCCGGGGATAGGCCGGCGCGTCCGCCCGGACCTCGCGCACGCCTTCGAGGGCCGCGATCGGTCCTGCCAGGGCCGCGGCGCCCGGCCCGATCACGCCGATCAGCGTCTCGCCGCCGCTCTCGGTGACGTGTGCCCGGAGGCCGGCGTCTTCGATGAAGCGGAGGACGGCCGCCTTGAGGCGCAGCGGACAATCACGATCGAGCACGGCGATCACCGGCGCTCCTCCTGCGGCCGCGCGCCGGCGCCATCCCTCAGCTCGCGCAGGAACGCGGCGGGATCGCCGCCCCGCGTGAGCGCCTCCACGAGCGCGCTGCCGACCACGACGCCGTCGGCGCAGCCGGCGAGATCCCGGACCTGTCGGGCGTCACGGATCCCGAAGCCGGCCAGCACGGGCAGCGGCGAGGTCCGGCGCACGCGGGTCAGATAGAGCCTGACCTCCGCCGCCGTGTCGACCCGGCTGCCCGTCGTCCCGGGAGCCGTGACGGCGTAGACGAAGCCGCGGCTCGCCTGGCACAGCTTCAAGAGCCGGTCCTCCGAGGTCAGTGGCGTCACCAGCTGCACGAGCGCCAGCCCCGCCCGATCCAAGGTGGCGCGCAGGTCGTCTCCTTCCTCGCACGGCAGGTCCGGGATCACGAAGCCGGCGACTCCGGCCTCACGCGCCGCCCCCGCCAGGCGATCGAAGCCGAAAGCGAGGAGGGGGTTGAGGTAGCTCATGAGGACGATCGGCGTCCCCGGGGGGCCCGCGGCGACCGTCTCGAGAATCCAATCCAAGGTCACGCCGGCCTCGAGCGCCGCGCGGCTGGCGCGCTGGATGGTCACGCCGTCGGCCATTGGATCGCTGAACGGCACGCCCAGCTCGACGATGTCGGCCTCTGCCGCCACCGCGGCCAGCACCCTGTCGAACCCCGCGCGCGCCGGGAAGCCGGCGGTCAGGAACGCGGCGATCGCGGGCCGTCCTTCGCCGGCGGCCCTGCGGATCGCGGTCTCGAGGCGGTGCGAGCCGCCGATGGGCCGATCGGTCATGGCTTTCCTCCGCCGGTGTCGGCCGAGCGCAGCGTCTCGAGATCCTTGTCGCCGCGGCCCGAGAGGCCGATCAGGATCGTGGCACCCGGCCTGTGCTCTGCCCAGCGCCTCGCCCCCGCCAGGGCGTGGGCCGGCTCCAGTGCGGGGAGGATCCCCTCGAGGGCGCAGCACTCGCGCAGCGCCAGGAGCGCCTCCTCGTCCGACGCGGTCTCGTAGCGCACCCGGCCGACGTCGCGCAGGAAGGCGTGTTCCGGGCCGACGCCGGGATAGTCGAGCCCCGCCGACACCGAGTGGGTCTCGATCACCTGGCCGTGGGCGTCCTGCAGGAGCATCGAGTACGAGCCGTGCAGCACGCCGGGCGATCCGAGACCGAGCGTGGCCGCGTGCTCGCCCGGCGCCCGGCCGCGGCCGCCGGCTTCGACTCCCAGGAGCGCGACAGACTCGTCGGCCAGGAACGGGTGGAACAGGCCGATGGCATTCGACCCTCCGCCGACGCAGGCGACGACGGCGTCCGGAAGGCGTCCGGCGCGCTCGATCATCTGGGCCCTGGCCTCGCGCCCGATGACCGACTGCAGCTCGCGCACGAGCCAGGGGTAAGGATGCGGCCCGACGGCCGATCCGAGGAGGTAGTAGGTCCCTTCCGGGTCCGAGACCCAGTCGCGCAGCGCCTCGTCGATCGCCGAGCGCAGGGTCCGATCGCCCGCGTCGACCTCGGCGACCCGGGCTCCCAGTCGCCGCATGCGATCCACGTTGGGCGCCTGGCGCTCCACGTCGACGCGACCCATGTAGACGGTGCACGGCAGCCCGATCCTGGCGCAGGAGGCCGCGACGGCCACGCCGTGCTGGCCCGCGCCGGTCTCCGCGACGACGCGCGCCGCTCCCAGCCTGGCGGCGAGCAGCCCCTGGCCGACGGCGTTGTTGATCTTGTGCGCTCCGGTGTGCGCCAGGTCCTCGCGCTTCAGCCAGACGGACGCGCCCCACGCCCGGCCGAGGCCCGTGGCCTCGGTGAGAGGCGTGGGACGCCCGACCCAGTCGCGCAGCTCGCGCGCGAGCGCCGATCGAAAGGACGGATCGGCGAGGGCTCCCTTAGCCTCCCGCTCCAGGCGCTCCAGGGCCGGTACCAGGATCTCCGGGACGAAGCGCCCTCCGAACGGACCGAAGCGGCCGCGCGCGTCCGGCAGGCGGCCGGCGAGGAGGTCGTCGAGTCGAGCGTCAGGCGTCATGCTTTCTCCTTCTCCAGGGCGGCCTCGGCGCGCCGGACCGCCGCCACGAAGCGCGCCACCCGGACCGGATCCTTGACGCCCGGTGAGGACTCGACCCCGCTCGCGACGTCCACGCCGAAAGGCCGGACCGTCTCGATTGCGGCCGCCACGTTGTCGGGCGTGAGTCCCCCCGCGAGGATCAGGCGGACCCGGCGCGCCAGGAGGGCCGCCCGACTCCAGTCGGGTGAGACGCCGCGCCCCCCGCGCCCGGGCCCCTCCAGCAGGACGGTTCCGGTCTCCTGCGGGAGGCGCTCCAGGAGGTCGTCGCCGTCGTGGAGGACGCGCAACAGGGACGCGCCACCCGGAAGCGCGCCGGCGGCCAGGGCGGCCTCGACCTCCGGCGTCGTCTCGGTCTGGATCCAGTGCGGCGCGAGAGCGGCCGCGACGTCGCGGATCGTCCCGGCGTCGGGGTGGCGCAGGACCGCTACGCGGGAGACGAGCGGCGGCACCAGCGCCGCGAGTCCGAGCGCGCGCTCCAGTCCGACGCGGCGGGGGGACTCGGCGAGGACGAAGCCGACCGCGTCGGCGCCGGCCGCGATCGCGGCCTCGATTCCCGCGCGGTCGGTGACGCCGCAGATCTTCACGCGGACGCGCATCGGCTCCTCGCGGCCCGGCGCCCGGCCGCGATCATGCGGCGCGCCAGCGCCTCCGGCTCCGGGGTGGTCATCAGGGCGCGCCCCACCAGGGCGGCGTCGTAGCCCCACGCCGCGGCCCGACGCGCATCGTCGGGGGTCGCGAGGCCGCTTTCGGCCACCCGCGTCAGGCCGGCGGGACAGCGTCCCGACAGGCGGCGGAGACGGGACACGTCCACCTCGAGCGTCGCGAGGTCGCGGGCATTCACGCCGGCGAGGAGGCGCGCTCCGGCGCGTCCCGCCGGCCCCGCGACCTCGCCGGCCCGCTCGAGGTCGGATTCGTCGAACGCCTCGAGGAGAACGAAAAGTCCGAGACCCGCCGCCGCGCCGATCGTCTCGGAGAGCCGCGTCCCCTCGAGCAAGCGCACGATGAGGAGCACGCCGCCCGCGCCCGCCGCCCGCGCCTCCGCCACCTGGTAGGGATCGACGATGAAGTCCTTGCGCAGGACCGGCACGGAGGCGGCCCGTGCCGTGGCCTCCAGATCGTCGAGCCCGCCGCCGAAGGCGTCCGGCTCGGTCAGGACCGAGACCGCGGCGGCACCCGCCTCGGAATAACCCCGCGCCCTCCGGACCGCAGCCTCGGCATCCTCCTCGCGCGCGGCGCCGAGCCTGCCGGCCGAAGGCGCCCGGCGCTTGATCTCCGCGAACAGGTCGAAGCCGTCCGGGTGCAGGACGAGGGGCGGAGCGGCCGGGGTGGCGTGCGCCCGGCGCAGCAGCGCCGCCTCCCCCTCCCGACCGCGGGCCTCCGCCACCCGGCCGGCGCTCAGCGACGCCATACGCGACAGAAGGTCAGCCACGGGCCTTCTCCTCCCGCCCGAACGCGGCCAGGCGATCGAGGAGCCGCCTGGCGGCGCCACCCGCGATCGCCGCCTCGGCGAGGGCGCGGCCGTCGCCCAGCGATGCGGCCCGCCCCGCGACCTCGAGGCCAAGCGCGGCGCCGAGGACCAGCGCGTCGCGGTGCGGTCCCGGCTCGCCTTCGAGCGCGGCGCGGAGCCGGCGGGCGTTGTCGGCGGCGTCGCCGCCCAGGAGATCGGACGGATGGCAGCGCCGGAACCCGTCGCCGGCCGGATCGCGCTCGCGCCTCTCGACCTTTCCGGGACGGACCTCGAACTGCAGGAAGGGGCCGGCCGGCGTCGGCTCGTCCCAGCCGAAGGCGCCGTGGACCACGAAGGCTCGCTCGATCGGGAGCCCCGAGAGCGCCTCGGCCATCGCCGCCGCGGCGGCGGCGGTGCAGGCCCCGATGACCGCGAACGCCGGCGCCGCGGGGTTGGCGAGGGGGCCGACCAGGTTCAGCGTCGTCGCCACGCCCAGGGCGCGACGGACCGGTCCGAGCGCTCCGACCGCGGGGTGATAGTGGCGCGCGTCGAGGAAGGTGAATCCGCAGGCCTCGAGGCAGCGTCCGGCCGCCTGCTCGTCGAGGGGCAGCGGCAGCCCGAGTTCCTCCAGGACATCGGCGCTGCCGCAGCGGCTCGACACCGATCGGTTGCCATGCTTGACGACCGGCACACCGGCGGCCGCGGCCAGGAGGGCCGCGCCGGTGGAGAGGTTCAGGCTTCCGGACCCGTCGCCGCCGGTGCCGACGATGTCGAGCGCGGCCAGACCGGGAGGCAGGTCGGGCCGGCGCGCCAGGCGACGCAGGGCGGCCGCGAATCCGCGCAGCTCGGCCCCCGTCTCGCGGCGCATCCGGAGCGCGGCGAGCAGGGCGCCGGCCAGGGCCGGCGGCACGTCGTCGGAGGCGAGCGCTTCCAGAAGACCCCCTGCGTCCTCCGCGTCCAGCCGGTCGCCCTCCAGGATGCGCGCCAGCACGCCCGGCAACGGAGAGCCGGCGCCGTCCGGGGCGGTTGGCCTCATGAGCCTGCCCCCGCTGCCGGGGCCGCCGGCGGATCGAGGTCGAGGAAGTTCCGCAGCAGCCGCTCGCCCTGGGGCGTCAGGATGCTCTCGGGATGGAACTGCACGCCTTCGGCCCGCAGGATCCGGTGCCGAACGCCCATCACCTCCCCCTCGGAGGTGTAGGCCGAGACCACGAGGTCGGTCGGGAGCCTGTCCGGAGAGACCGCCAGGGAGTGATAACGACCGGCCGGGAAGGGGTTCGGCAAGCCCTCGTACAGCGTGCGCCCGTCGTGGTACACGGGCGAGGCCTTCCCGTGGACCGGACGCTGCGCGCGCACCACCTGTCCGCCGAGGATCGCCGCGAGCGCCTGGTGCCCGAGACAGACACCCAGGACCGGCACGCGCGTCATCAGGTGGAAGAGGATCGCGGGCGACGCCCCGGAGCGCTCCGGCCGCCCCGGGCCGGGGGACACGACGAGGTGGGTCGGCTCGAGGCGATCTGCCTCCTCGGGCGTGATCGCGTCGTTGCGGCGCACCAGGACCTGGGCGCCCAGGACGCCGAGGGCCTGGGCGAGGTTCCAGGTGAACGAGTCGTAGTTGTCGATCAGCAGGACACGCGGCGTCACAGCCCCTCCTCCGCGAGCCGGAGCGCCGCCTCGAGCGCCCCGGCCTTGGCGCGCACTTCGTCGTGCTCCCGCTCGGGAACGCTGTCGGCGACGATTCCGGCCCCCGCCTGGTACGCGTAGCCGCCGCCCGTGAACACGATGGTCCGGATGGCGATCGCCTGGTCCATCGAGCCGCCGTGCCCGAAGTAACCGACGGTGCCGGCGTACAGCCCCCGTCCGCACGGCTCGATCGCGTCGATCAGCTCCAGGGCGCGCCGCTTGGGCGCTCCCGACACGGTGCCGGCCGGAAAGGAGGATGCGAACAGGTCGAAGGCGTCGGCGCCCGGCGCGAGCACGCCGCGCACGCCGCTGACCAGGTGCATGACGTGGCTGTAGCGCTCCACGGTGCGGTACGGCTCGACGCGCACCGATCCCGTGACCGCGACCCGTCCGAGGTCGTTGCGCGCCAGGTCCACCAGCATCACGTGCTCGGCCGCCTCCTTGGGATCGGCGAGCAGCTCGCGCTCGAGCGCCTCGTCCGCGTCCGGCGACGCGCCGCGCCGGCGGGTGCCGGCGATCGGCCGGAGCGACGCCTCGCGCCCATCCAGTCGCACCAGCGCTTCGGGGGACGATCCGACGAGAGCGAGGTCGCCGAAGTCGCAGAAGTACATGTAGGGCGAGGGATTCAGCAGCCGCAGGGCGCGGTAGGCCTCGAACGGCGGCAGGTCGCAGGCGCCTTCGAATCGGACCGAGAGGACGAGCTGATACACCTCGCCGGAGGCGATCTCCTCTTTCGCCTTGCCGACCGCAGCCAGGAACGGCGGCCGGTCCAGGCTCGCCCGGGGCGCCTCCAGCCGGCCCGGCGGCCGCGCGGGCGGCAGGGGACCGCTCAGGAGCCGGCGCACCTCGCGGCGAAGCGCCGCGCGCTCGTCTTCCGAGCCGTCGTGCAGGAGGGCCATCCGCCGGGTCAGGTGATCGAAGACCAGGAGCGAGCGCGGCGCGAGGTAGCAGGCCTGCGGCCCCGCGAGACGCTCGGGAGCCGGGGACGCGGGCCCATCGAGGAGACGAGAGAGGTCCCATCCCGCGACTCCGACCAGTCCGCCCGAGAAGAGGACGCCGGGGATCGCCGGGCCCGGCCGCGGCGCCCGGTCGAGCGCCGCGCGCAGCGTCGCCAGCAAGGCGTCGCGATCGCGGGGCGCCGGGAGGTCCGGCTTCGGGAGGCGGTCGCTTCCGCCCCCGCTCGGCCCGATCAGGAGACGACCGGCCTCCAGGCGCACCTCGAGCGCCTCGCCGAAGCCGATGAAGGAGTAGCGTCCGAGACGCTCCCCGCCCTCGGCGCTCTCGAGCAGGAAGCGCGGACGGCAGGGGCCGAGCTTGAGGTAGGCCGACACCGGCGTGTCCAGGTCGGCCGGGATGTCGAAGGGCTTGTCCATGGTCCTCCCGGAGACCGCGCCCGGCGTCCGGGAGGTGAGGGCAGAAACTAAAAAACCCACCGCCCGTCGTCCGGGGGTGGGTCTCTGGCAACCGTCGTTAGCGCGTTACGGCCCGCCGTCACCCTCCACCGGGTGGACGCTGCGCCAGCACCACCAGCTCGTGGCGCGCGCGGTCGGGGCTGCAACACTCGCCTGTTTCATGGCCGGCCAGAATCTACTCCGAGGTGACGCAGGCGTCAAGTTCATTCTAGAATCCCGCCGGAATGAGCCAGGGCGACCCGGCCGACCGCAGACAGCAGCGGCGCGTCATCGCCTCGTTCCCGGTTCGATTCGGGCTCGAGGGGCGGATGTGCGACGGCATGATCATCGATCTGTCGGATGGCGGGCTGCAGATCCGGGCCTCCGAGTTTTTCGCGGCGGGCATGCTGGTCGACCTCTTCGTCCAGTTCCCGCGCCGGCGGCTGCGACTGCGGGCGCGGGTCGTCTGGGTGCGCGGCGAGCCGCCGGTGATGGGCCTCGCCTACATCCAGCCGGACAGGTCCCTGATGGCGGCCTACGAGCAGTGGGTCGAGGAGGCGGGCCCGGCGACCTCGGCCCCGAAGCCGGAGGCCGCGGGAGCCGGCGCGCCGGCGCCGGACGCTTCGCCCCGACCATCCCCGGCGGCGCCCATCCGTGAGCCGTCGGGCCCCGTCGAAAAGCACGTCGAGACCGGCCGGGGAAACCAGTACGACCTCCGGATCGAGAAGGATGACTCGGGATGGCGGCTTCTCATCTACAGCAGCCCCCGCTCCTTCCCGACGCCGCTCCCCGAAGTCGATGCCTCCTTCCCCGACTTCACGGCCGCCGACGCCGCGCTGAAGGAGTTCCTCCGGACCCACTGATGCGATGGCCAGGCGGCGCCGGAAGGGCGCCGGGACGCGTGTCAGGCGGGCGGCGCGCTCCCCGGCGGGGCTTACGGCTGGCGGACCACGACGAGCGTCTGATCATCGTTGGGCCGCGTCCGCCCGGAGAAGGCCTCCACGCTCTGGAAGACGAGATCGACCAGGCCGCGCGCCGGCAGATCCACGTGTGCGGCGACGAGGGCCTTGAGGCGCTCCAGGCCGAACGCCTCGCCGTCGCGGTCCGTCGCCTCGGTGATGCCGTCGGAGTAGAGGACCAGGATGTCTCCCGGGCGCATGACAACGTAGCCGCGCTCGTAGCGCGCCGCCGGGTCGGGACCCAGCACCATCCCGCCGAGGCTGAGCTCCTCGAACCGCCCCTCGTGCAGGTAGAGCCCGGGAGGATGGCCGGCGCTGCAGTAGATGAAATTGCCGTTCTTCTCCAGCTCGCCGTAGAAGAGCGAGATGAACCGGGTGGCCAGCGTCGAGCGGTTGATCACCTTGTTGAGCTTCTCGAGGGTGCTGACGATCTTGAGGTTCTCCTCCAGCCCCATGCGCAGGCCGGTGATCACGTCGCGGGCCTGCAGGGCCGCCGGCAGGCCGTGCCCCGAGGAGTCGGCGACGGCAATCCCCAGGATGCGGTCGGAGAGCGGAATGAAGTCGAACAGGTCGCCACCGACCGCCTCGGCCGGCACCGATCGCCCGTGCAGCTGGTAGCCGTGGAACGTCGGGGAGGCCTTCGGCAGGAGCGACAGCTGGATGAGGCGTGCCTCCTCCATGATGTCGTACTGTCCGCTCTGGCGGATCTTCTGGGCCACGGTGTGCTGCACGGCCGACAGCAGGTAGAGCAGCCGCTCGCGGTCGTACTCCCCCTCGATGCTGAAGGAGAGGATCCAGCGATTGTCCTCGCCCAGCGTCATGGCGGCGAAGGCCTCGACGCCGAGCGGGTCCTCGATCTGCGGATCGAACTCGGGGTCGGTCTCCTTCATGACCATGAGGCCGCGGTCCAGGAGGAGCTGCACCGCCGGGTAGGTCATGGGCACGGTGTAGCCGATCCGGGCCGGGGCGCTCTCCCCCTGCCAGCGGCGCAGGACGTACTGGTCGTCGCCGACCTTCTCGTAGATGCGGCCGGCGACCAGGTGCAGGTCCTGCCGGTAGTCGCGCAGCAGCGTCTTGAGGATGAGATCGAGAGTCGCTTCGACGTCGCGCTGCGCCTGCAGCGTGCCCAGGGTGGCGTCGAGCCGCCGCCAGAAGGAGCGGTACTGCTGGGAGCGCTCGACGCCTCCCGGCCGGTCGGTGCCGGCCGGCTTCTCGGCCGGCGTGGACAGGGTCTCCATCGCGATCGTCGCTCCCAGGCGCTGCAATCCGAGGCCGATTGTAGTGGACGTGCCCCCCCGGAGTCACGCCGGTCTTGCCTTCGGGGGAGACCGACATTATTGTCGCCACGTGCGCGCGTGCCGACGCTGGGAAGCCTGGATCGTGGGCGCGGCCCTGCTGCTCTGCGGCGGTGCCGTCCGGGCGGAAGTGCGGGGTCTGAGCTTCCCGGTGCGGGGCATGGTCTGCCCGCTGTGCACGCGCGGCGTCGAGGAGTCGCTCAAGCGGCTCCCCGGCGTCGCCAGCGTGCGCGCGGACCTGGCCTCGGGGCGGGTCGACGTGGAGGCCGAGGACGGCCAGTCGCTCAACCTCGATGTGATCCGGCAGCGCACGGCCCGCGCCGGCTTCCCGGTCAACGGCGAGAGCGACCTGGTGGCCCGCGGGCGCTTCACGATCGGCAGCGAAGGCCGGATCACCTTCCGCGTCACGGGCAGCACCTACACCTGGCAGGTCCTCGAGGGGCAGCAGCTCCGGGCCCTGTTCCGCGGCAGCCCGGCGCTGAAAGGCGAGTACCTGCTCGGTTTCCGCCTGCACGACCGCGCTTCCTTCGCTCGACCGGCCATCGCCGTGACGCGCTTCGAGCGGCTGCCGCAGCCGGTCGGGCGCGCGGCCGGACCGTGATCCACCGGCGGGCCCGCCTCAACGCCCTGACGCTGCTCTCCCTGGCGGTTCTTGGATGCGCGGTTCTTGGATGCCGCCGGGAGGGTGCTCCCTCCGATCCCTACCTCGACCTGGTGGCCCAGGATCCGCACGGCCGGACGCTCCGCTTCGCCGATTTCGCTGGCAAGGTGCGCGTGGTCGACCTGTGGGCGTCCTGGTGCGGCCCCTGCCGCGTGACGATCCCGGAGCTGAACGCCCTGCACGAGCGCTACCACGATCGGGGTCTGGTCGTTCTGGGGATCTCGGTCGACGACGACCCCGCGGCGGTCCTGGAGTTCGAGCGCGCCGTGCCGATCCGCTATCCCACCGGACTGTTCAACCCGCGACTGGCCGAGCGTCTGGGCCAACCGTCGGCCATCCCGACCACGCTGCTGATCGATCGCCGGGGTGTGCTGCGCCGGACCTTCGTCGGCTTCGTCGACGCAGCGACCCTGGAGCAGGAGATCGCCGGACTGCTGTGAGGGGGGCCGCGTCCGCGAGCCTCCGGCCTCCCGCGGGCTTCGCGCTCACCGGTCGACCCAGCCCTGGGTCTCGCCCCAGCGCCGGACCTGGATGAGGAAGCGCGCCGCGAAATAGAGGAACGAGAGGATCGGCAGCCCCAGCGCCAGGAGCACGCTGCGGAAGCCCCGGAACGGCCGTCGGGCGTAGATCTCGATGATCACCACGAACAACGCGATGATGCCGGTCGAGATCAGCACGAAATGGCAGAGGAAAAAGGCGCCGGCGAACAGGCGATACGCCGCTCCCTTCCTGTCCAGCATGATGAGGCCCCCGGCGTCCGGCCCCAGGAGGTAAAGCCCCCAGAGGAGGAGGAAGATCCAGTTGAGGTGGAGGCAGGCGCGGGCGACTGGCGGGAACCTGGGCCGCATCAGCGCTCGAGGCTGACAGCGTTCGGACGAGCCGCCAGGCGCACCAGAAGCGCGACAGCCGTGGCCAGCAGGAGGGTCACGACGAGAGCCGGGATCCAGGTTGGAAGGCCGAGGACGTCGGCGAGGAAAGGAGTCCCCAGGTCCCGTTTGAGCATCCAGTTCCATTGCGCAGTCCCCATCAGGAGGTCCCCGGGAACGAGTCCCAGCGGTCCCTGCCATCCTTCCGGTTGATTGGGGACGTAGCTCTCCATCCAGGCCTGCACCAGAACGCCCAGGACGAAGTCGATCAGGAGTCCGGCGAGGCACACACCGCGCAGCCAGCGGGGCCAATCCTCGAAGCGCGACGCCAGGAACGCAACGCCGATCAGGAAGAGGGGCCGCTGGGCGTTGAAGGCGATGCCCCCGGGTTCGTGCGAATTGTAGGCGGCGATGCCGACGACGAAGGTGAAGGCAGGCAGCCCGATCCAGAACCAACGTTCGCCGCGCGGGAGCGGCGAGCGACGGGAGGCGCGCGATCGCACGAGCTCGGCAGCCAGCAGGCACGCCCCGAAGACGCCGAGCCCCAGGATCAGGTTCCGCTGGTAAAGAGACTCCGTCGTTTTCCGGATGCCGCCCCAGGAGAAAGGCGGCCTCCGCGCGTCTCTTGGGACGTCACGCAGGAGTTCCGGGATGATCGTGTCGCGCATGTTCAGGAGCGCGACGGCTGCGCGTTCCGAGATCGACGGCGCTGGTCCGGTCGACCCCTTCACCGCGGTCGTGACCTTGTCGACTCCGTAGGTGGCGAGCGACCACGCGAACCACGGGGCGAGCACCACGTAGCACGCCAGCAGGGCCGCCGCCAGCTCGCGCGCCGGTTTGGCGCGGTGCGGCAGAACGCGCAGCACGTAGTGAAGGCCCAGGAACAGGATGCCAGGCGCGGTGGCGTAGTGGGTCAGGAACGCCCCGGCCCCGCAGGTGAAGGCCAGGACCGTCCTGCGAGGATCGTTCCGCCGCCATCCCGCGACGTAGAACGCGACGGCCGAAACGACAAAGAAGGCTGCCTGCAGCTTGGTCCAGGGCAGGGTCGCGTTTCGCACGAAGACCGGGCTGAGCATGAGAAAAGCGGCGACGAGCCACGGCGCCGAGGGTCCCCCATGAAACAAGCGCGCAAGCTGCAGGACAGGCAGGAACGTGAGCGTACCGAAAAGGGCCATCGTCAGCTGGAATTCCGGAAAGCGCGGACGAGTCACGGCCATGACCTGCGCCGCGAAGGCGTTGAGAAGCGGAGGTCGGGACGGCAGGAGATCGGCGAAAAAGCGGGCCTCTGTCGGCATTCCGCCGAGGAAGAATCGGCTGCGCTGATAGTGCTCCACCCAGTCGGCGTAAATGTAGGTTTCAGAATAGGTCCGGTTGAGCGACAGGAACGTCACCACCCAGGCTGTCAGAAGGGCCAGCGCCAGACCAGCTTGAAGCGCCCCTGGTCGCCGCAGAGCGACGAGATCCGGCGCCGCGCCCGCTAGTGTCATGATGGCGCAACCGGCGAGCAGAGCGAACCGCAGAGCGGGGTGGAGCCCCAGCACGCCGAGCGCAAAAGATGCCAGGCTCACGAGAATGGCGGAAAGAGCGACGGTCGCGGTCGCTTTCTCGCCCGGCTCCCAGTCGGTACGACGCACGATCCACAGACCCGGGCCGGTGATCGTCAGGCCAAAGACGATGGGGACGAAGAGGAGGGCGGCGTGATCCGTCATGACGGGCCGCTCATGCCGCTCTTCGGGCCGCGCGGCGCAGGAGCGTCAGGGCTCCCGCGGCGAACAGGACCGCCGCGAGGATGGCGGGGATCCAGGTGAGACGACCGAGGAGGTCCGCGACGAACCAGTGTCGATCCGCGACCTTCCCATGCCAGTTCCACTCCGCCATCATCAACCGAAGATCGACCAGGTCCAGCCCCAGCGGGCCGCGCCATCCATCCGGCAGATCGAGAGGATAGGACTGGAGCCAGAAATGCAGCACGACGCCCAGGCCGGCGTCGACCAGAAGTCCCGCGGCGGCGAGGCAGCGCAGGGGCCGCGGCCAGGACTCGAACCGCGCCGCCAGGAAGGCGACGACGAGCATGATCAGCGGCTGCTGGGCCGTCTGCGCCAGCCCGAGAGGCTCGCGCCCGCCCTGCGCCGCGATGCCGGCCACGACGGCGAACGCGGCGAATCCCCCCCAGAACCAGAGGGAGTCGGCGCGCGCGGCGGCGGGAGACCTCCGGGACCGCAGAAGCTCCGCCACCAGGAGGATGCAGCCGAGCGAGCCGATCGCCAGGGGCAGGTTTCCCTGGTAGAGCGTGAAGGCGTCGTTCCTGACGCTCCCCCATGTCAGGCCGGAGGAGCGGTCGTCGCGGGGGACGTCGCGCAGGAGGTGGGGCACGAACAGGTCCCGCAGGTTGAGTGCGGTCTTGACCAGGTTCGCTCCGGCCGTCGGCGGCGGCGTCCCGGACGAGGCGAGCGCCGTCGAGACGACCGCGGAGCCTCCGTAGACGGTGGTCGCCCAGACGAACCACGGCGCCAGGACGAGGCTTGCCGCGAGGACGATGACGCCGAGCTCCCGTGCCGGACGTTCCCTCCTGGGCAGGACGCGGAGGAGGTAGTGGAGGACCAGGAAGAGGACGTACGGAGCGGAGGAGTAGTGCGTCAGGATCGACGCCGCCCCGCACAGGAAGGCGAACAGCGTCCGGCGGGGATCCCCTTCGCGCCACCCGCCGACATAGAAGCCCACCATGGCGAGCACGAAGAAGGCGGCCGGCATCCTGGTCCAGGTGTAGGAGACATTCTGGACGAACGTCGGCTGGAACATGAGCGTGATCGCCAGGATCCGTGGCACCCCGGAGGAGGTCGAGAAGAGCCGGGCGACCAGCAGCATCGGGAAGTAGGCCAGGAGGGCCATCAGAGCGGCGGTCAGCTCGTAGCAGGGGAATCGCGGCCAGGTCAGGGCCATGATCTGCGCGGCGAACGCGTTGGCGAGTGGCGGCCGGGACGGCAGCAGGGCCGCGGTCGGCTGCCCCCCGAGGAAGAACTTGCTGCGCTCGTAATGGTTGAGCCAGTCGAAGACGAGGTTGCCGCCGGAGTAGTTCCGGACCAGCGCCTGGAGCGCCACGCACCAGAGGGCCAGAATGGAGAACCAGAGCAGCGTCTGCCGCGCTTCCTGTGCTTTGAGAAGAGAGGCCACGCCCGGGATCGAGGCGAGGGTCGCGGCGGTGCACGCGGCGAGCAGCAGGTCACGCAAGGCGGGGTGAAGACGCAGGACCCCGATGCCGAACGAAGCCAAGCCGACGAGCAGGAAGGACAGTGCCAGGGCCGCGGTCGCCTTCTCGACCGGGCGCCAGTCGAGGCGACGGATCAGCCAGAACCCGGGCCCGAAAGCGGTCAGCCCGAAGACCAGCGGCACCAGCGCGAGGGAGCCCAGCTCCGGCATCAGGTCGACCCTTCCATTTTGGGCCGCAACAGGCTAGCATACCCATCTCCTGACACCATCCCCGCCGGAGGTACCTATGGAGACGCGCCGCGTGCGTCTCGGAGACGTGATCGACGACTACTGCCCGCGCTGCCGGCTGATCATGAACCATGGGGTCGTCGGCCTGGTGGGGGACGAGGTCCGCAAGGTGCGCTGCAACACCTGCCAGTCGGAGCACGTCTACAAGCACGGCCGGCTGCCGGCCCGCAGGCGCAACGCGACCGGCAAGCTGTTCGAGGAGGTCTTGAGAGGGATGGGGCGCCAAGGCGAGGCCGCCGCCCCTGCTGCGCTCGCTCCCGCCGATTTGCAGGAGGCGCCTCCCGGGGAGGAACCCGCGGACCCGGCGCCGGCCGCCGAGCCGCCGGCCGCCACGCAGCCCAAGGCGGAGTCGCTCGAGCCCCGCGACGATGCGCCGCTCCACGGCGTGCGGCGCAAGCTGTACACGATCCGCCGGCACACCGGGGGCAAGCCGCCGGGTGGGGGCGCACCGAAAGGCTAGACGACCTCGGCCCTCTCCCGCCGCTCCGGGATCAACGCATGCGCGCGGAGATGTGATCGATCAGATCGATCTTGGTCACCAGGCCGCAGATCCGGCTGCCCTCCTGGACCAGCGCCACCTTTCCCTCGCCGAAGATCGCCGCCAGCCTCGCCACCGGGGTCTCCGGCGGCACGACGACGTAGTTCTGGTCCACGAGGCCGGAAATCGGCCGCGCGATGTTGTCCGGATCGCTGAGCAGCGCCTGCACCAGGTCGCTCTCCGAGATGATGCCGACCAGGCGCTCTCCCTCCAGCACCGGGAGCTGGGAGATCGCGTGCTTCTTCATCAGCTGGATGATCTCCTTGACGCCGTCTTCGGGGTGCGCGGTGATGAGCGTCTGCTCCTGGTGCTCGACCAGGTCGCGCAGCCGGCCGTAGGTGTCCTCCTCGTCGAGGAACGAGTTCTCCCGCAGCCAGTCGTCGTCGTACACCTTGCTGAGGTAGCGCGAGCCCGAGTCGGGCAATATGACGAGGATCGTCCTGCACTCCGGGTGCTCCTTCGCGAACTTGAGGGCGCCGTACAGGACGCCTCCCGCCGAGCCGCCGGAGAACAGCCCTTCCTTGCGGGTCAGCTCGCGGGCCCCCATGAAGCACTCCTTGTCGGTCACCTGGTAGCAGTCGTCCACCAGGCCGATGTCGAGGCTGCCGGGGATGAAGTCCTCGCCGAACCCTTCGACCTTGTAGGTCTTGAACGACCTGGCGATGTTCCGCGTCTTGAAGTACTCGTACAGGATCGAGCCGACGGGATCGATCAGCACGAAGCGGACGGCGGGCTTCTTCGGCTTGATATAGCGCGCGATCCCGGTCAGGGTGCCCCCCGTGCCGGTGGCCACTACGACGGCGTCGAGACGCTCGCCGAGCTGCTCCCAGATCTCGGGGCCGGTGGTCCGGAAGTGCGCCTCGGGGTTGCTCTGGTTGTCGTACTGGTTCGCGAAGAAGGAGTTCGGGATTTCCTGCTGGAGGCGCTGGGCCACGGAGTAGTAGCTGCGGGGGTCCTCGGGGGCGACCGCCGTCGGGGTCGTGATCACCCGGGCGCCGAAGGCGCGCAGGGCCTTGATCTTCTCGCTGCTGACCTTGTCCGGCATCACGAAGATCGTGCGATAGCCGCGCACCGTCCCCACCATAGCCAGTCCCATGCCGGTGTTGCCGCTGGTGCACTCGATGATCGTCCCGCCCGGCTTCAGCCGTCCCGAGCGCTCGGCGTCCAGGATCATCTGCACCGCGATCCGGTCCTTGATCGAGCTGCCGGGGTTGAGGTACTCGAGCTTGGCGTAGAGGGTGGCGCCGATCTCCCGCCCGACCCGGTTGAGCCGGACCAGCGGCGTGTTGCCGATGGCGGCGACGACATCGTCGTAGACGTTCATCATGCGCGGATTCTACTCCTTGAGGAGCGTGCCACGAGCCGCGGGGACTGTGTCGTAGCGTCCCAGGGCCGCCTCGTGCTCGGTGAAGGACTCGCAGCGCCGGTCGAGGGCCTCGTAATCCGAACGCCAGCGCTCCCGGAAGGCGTCGTTGGCGGCCCGCGACGCCCAGCGATCGATCGTCAGGTAGCGGCGCTCCGCCGCGCCGTCGCGGAGGAGATCGGTGCCGCGGTA
>DASRJX010000058.1:0-2335 GCA_035649235.1 Candidatus Cryosericum sp. | reverse complement strand
CGGATCTCCTTGAGCACGCCCTGCACGTTCCCGCCGAAGGCCGCGCCCGTCTCCAGCCAGTCCCCCATCGCGGGCTGGTAGCCGTCGTCCACCTGGATGTAGCGAAGGCCGGGCGTCTCGCGCGCGATCACGTCGAGGTTGCGCCGCACGTCGTCCGCCGTCACCTTGGGGCCGAAGCAATACCAGGAGCACCACCCCGACGGAGGCGCGGCCGTCCTTAGCGGAGGATGATGGGAGGCGATGCGGTTGCCCACCGCGGCCAGCAGCGACTCGCGGTCAGGGCCCTCGAGGAACACGAGCTCCTCGAGCTCCCATTCCTCGCCCGGGCCCAGGGCGCGGCTTTCGACGTCCATCACGATCCGCAGTGACGACGGCCTCATCTCGAAGCGGCCGACGAAACGACGCGACGAGGAGAAGGCGAGCACGCGATGCCCGCCGTCCGGCAGGGTCAGGGCGAGCAGGTTGTAGGCGACGGCCGCATCCGCGGGCTGCGGCATGCGGTAGTGCTTGGCGTCGGCGTAGTCGCCGAGGTCGGCCGGCTGCCCAATGGTGCCGCCGGTCTGGCTCAACATCTGGAAGCCTTCGCCGTACATCGGCGTCTCGGGGGGGAGGGCGTGGGGCACGTCGAAGAGCACGACCTCGGCGACCGCGGCCGCGGAACGCCCGTGGTTGCGCAGGCGCGCGCGGCAGTGCGGGCCATCCCAATCGCGCACCAGACGGACGCGCGAGACGTCGCCGCCGTCGGCAAGCCTCACCCGGCCGGGAGAACCCTGCAGGAGCGCGAGGTCCAGGGTCGCCCGGGGCCCGGTCGAGGCGACCCGCCCGCCGGGAGCGAGGCTCGCGAGCGGGGCGCCCAGGGCGAGCCGCAGCAGGTCGCGACGGCTGACGCGGGCGGAGCGGGCGGACGCCATGTGCGCAGAGCCTAACCCGAAGGCCGCCCGTCGGGCAGTAAGCGCTTTCCTTGAGGCGCGCGTTCGCCATATCCTTGCCGTCGACGCCACCGCGAGAACGAACGAATCGCATGTTTGAGCTGACCCACAAATCCGCCGTCATCACGGGGGGCGCCTCCGGGATCGGAGAAGCCATCTCCATCCTGTTCGGCCAACAGGGCGCTCACGTGGCCGTCCTCGACGTCGACGAAGCGGCGGCCCGCCGCGCGGCCGACCGCATCGTGGCCGCGGGGGGAAAGGCGGAGGCCCACCGCTGCGACGTGAGCAGCGCCGCCGACACCGTCGCCGCCATGAGCGCGGTCGAGAAGGCGGCCGGCCGCATCGACATCCTGGCCAATATCGCGGGCGTCGCCCACGTGGGGACGGTCGAGACGACCACGGAAGCGGACTTCGACCGCGTCTACCGGGTGAACGTGAAGGGGATGTTCCTGAGCACGCAGGCGGCCCTGCCCATCATGTTGAAGGGCGGCGGGGGCGTGATCCTCAACATGGCCTCCATCGCCTCGCTCATCGGCATCCCCGAGCGCTTCGCCTACTCCACGAGCAAGGGAGCGGTGCTCAGCCTGACCCGTTCCATCGCCACCGACTACATGCACAAGAACGTGCGCTGCAACTGCATCTGCCCGGCGCGCGTGCACACGCCGTTCGTCGACGGGTACCTGAAGGCCGCCTATCCGGGCCGCGAGCGGGAGATGTTCCAGGAGCTCTCGGCCTATCAACCCCTGGGCCGCATGGGAAAGCCGGAGGAGGTGGCGCAGATGGCGCTCTACCTCTGCTCGGACGAGGCCTCGTTCATCACGGGGCAGGCCTTCCCCATCGACGGTGGAGTGCTGGTTCTATGAAGCTCATCCGGTTCGGCGAGCCCGGGCGCGAGAAGCCCGGCCTGCAGCTCGAGGACGGGACGCGCGTGGACGCGTCCGCTTTCGGCTCCGACTACGACGAGGCCTTCTTCGGCGGCGGCGGCCTGGCCCGCCTCCGCGAATGGTCCGCGGCCAACGCCGCCCGCGCTCCGCGCGTGGCGCCGGGAACGCGGCTGGGGCCGCCGGTGACGCGCCCGAGCAAGATCGTCTGCATCGGCCTCAACTACCGCGATCACGCCGCGGAGACGGGGGCCCAGATCCCCAAGGAGCCGGTCATCTTCTTCAAGGCCACCTCGTCGCTGGTCGGGCCGGACGACGACATGGTCACCCCGCGCGGGGCGGAGAAGGTGGACTGGGAGGTCGAGCTCGCCATCGTCATCGGCGCGCGCGCGTCCTACGTGACGAAAGAAGACGCCGCCCGCCACATCGCCGGCTACGCCCTGCACAACGACTACTCCGAGCGGAGCTTCCAGCTCGAGCACGGCGGCCAGTGGTCGAAGGGCAAGAGCGCGGACACCTTCGCGC
>DASRJX010000057.1:0-44707 GCA_035649235.1 Candidatus Cryosericum sp. | reverse complement strand
GGCGCGGCGGGCGGCCGGGTGCTGGTATGATGGCGGCCGGCCGGAAGGCCTCATCCGCTCCGAGCGACGCCACCGATGAACGATCTGACCAAGGGACCCGTGACGCGGCACCTGCTGGCGCTCTCCGCCTTCATGATGCTGAGCATGGTGTTCCAGACGCTCTACTACCTGGTCGACCTCTACTTCGTGGGGCGCTTGGGGAAGGAGGCGATCGCCGCCGTCGGCCTGGCCGGCAACCTCATGATCGTCGTCATGGCGGTGACGCAGGCTCTGGGCGTGGGCACCACGACCCTGCTGTCGCACGCCGTCGGCCGCAAGGATCGCGACGGCGCCATCCTGGTCTTCAACCAGGCGTTCGTGCTGTCGCTCCTCGTCGGCATCGTGGTGGCGGGGCTGGGATTCCTGCTCCGCGAGACCTACTGCCTCTGGCTCGGAGCCGACGCCGAGACCGCGAGCCTGGGCGTCCAGTACCTCAACTGGTTCCTGCCGGCCATGTTCCTGCAGTTCGCGATGGTCGCCATGGCCTCGGCCCTGCGCGGCAGCGGGGTCGTGAAGCCGGCCGTCGGCATCCAGATCCTGACGGTGCTGGTCAACACGATCCTGGCGCCGGTGCTGATCCTGGGCTGGGGCACGGGACGGCCGCTGGGCGTCCCGGGGGCGGCGCTGGCGACGTTCCTCGCCATGGTCGTGGCCACGATCCTGTTCTGGGCCTATTTCCTGCGCCCGCAGAATTACCTGAGGTTGACGCTGGCGCTGTGGAAGCCGAGGCTCTCCGTCTGGAGCGGCATGATCAAGGTCGGCCTGCCGGCGGGGGGGGAGTTCGGCCTCATGTCCGTCTACCTGGTGCTCATCTACTGGATCATCCGCGGCTTCGGAGCCTCGGCGCAGGCCGGCTTCGGCATCGGAGCGCGGGTCATGCAGTCGATGTTCGTCCCGGTCATCGCGATCGCCTTCGCCACGGCCCCGCTGGCCGGCCAGAACTTCGGCGCGGGCCTGGGTGATCGCGTGCGCCAGACGTTCCGGTCCGCGTCCCTCCTGGTTTCCGGGCTGATGATCCTGCTCACCGTGCTGAGCCACATCGCGCCGGACGCGATGATCCGCGCCTTCTCCCAGGAACCGGAGGTGATCGCCTTCGGGTCCGAGTACCTGCGCATCATCTCCCTGAACTTCCTGGCGGTGGGTCTGATCTTCACCTCCTCCAGCATGTTCCAGGGGATGGGCCACACGTTGCCCCCGCTGCTCTGCTCCTCCATGCGCCTGGTGCTGTTCGCGCTCCCGGCACTCCTCCTGTCGCTCCGGCCGGGCTTCGATATCCACGAGGTCTGGTACCTCTCCGTCGCCTCGTCGGCGATCCAGGCCGTCGTGGTCGTGCTGCTCGTCCAGCGCGAGTTCCGTCGCCGGCTGGTGTTCGCTCCGGAGGCGATCGCGGGAGCGGTTCCCGAGCAGCCGCCGGCCCAGGCCTGAGGGGCCGCTCGATCCCTCAGCCGGCGCGCCCGCGACCCGGCCTCGGCGTCCTCACGCTGGCCGGCACGATCTTCATCTTCGTCTCCTCCGGACCGTACGGCCTGGAGTCGCCCGTGCGCGACGCGGGGCCCGGCGCCACGCTCCTCATGCTCGTCCTGGCTCTCCTCTTCTGGGGGCTGTCGCACGTCCTGGTCGCGACCGAGCTGTCGAGCGCCGTGCCGGAGCAGGGCGGCTTCGTGCGCTGGATCGAGATGGCGCTGGGAGGCTTCTGGGGATTCCAGGCGGCCTGGTGGTACTGGATCAAGATGCTGGCCGACACCGCGATCTATCCGATCCTCTTCTCCGAGTATCTCAAGTACTGGACCCCGGGGATCTCGATGGGGGAGCAGCGGCTCGTCCGCATGGGCCTCATCTGGCTCGTCCTGGCGATCAACCTGCGCGGCATCCGCACCGGCGGGCAGGTCGCGCTGGGATTGACGCTCTTTCTCCTCGCGCCGTTCGTGCTGTTCATCATTCTGGGCGCACCGCGTCTGGCCGGCGCCCCGCTTCCTCCTCTGGTGGCGGAGGGGCGGACGACGCTCCAGGGTCTCGGGCTGGCGCTCATGTTCGGCATGTGGTGCTACAACACGCTCGATTCGGTGTCGGTCGTGGCCGGCGAGGTGCGCGACCCCGCGCGCGCGTACGGCCGCGCCTACGCGCTCGTCCTGCCCGCGCTCCTCCTGGGATACGTCCTGTCGGTCGCGGTCGGGCTGGCGATCGATCCGGCGTACGCCTCGTGGCAGGACCATCACTTCTCGACCCTGGGGGAGCGGCTGGGCGGCGCCTGGCTCGGCGCCTGGATCGGTGCCGGCGCGCTGCTCAGCAACCTCTCCCTGTTCCATGGCGCCTTGATGGTCAACACGCGCGTGCCGGCGTTCCTGGCGATGCAGGGACGCTTCCCGCGGTTCTTCGCGCGGCTCGGGGAGCGATCGGGCGCGCCGTGGGCGTCGCTCCTGTTCGACGCCTGCGTCTACACCGGCATCGCCCTCCTCGTGGAGCGCTTCGCCGACATCGTCGTCTGGAACCAGTGGCTGAACCTGGGGATCTACACGCTGCTCTATCTGTCGTTCCTGGTCCTGCGCCGGCGGCGTCCGGACCTGCCGCGCCCTTTCAAGGTGCCCGGAGGCTGGGCGGGGGCGATCGCCGTCTGCGCCGGGCCGTTCGTCATCTGCTGGCTGGGCGTGCCGATCGGCGGCCGGGAGATGGCCTGGCTCGGCCTCGCGGGCCTCTTGTCCGGCCCGCTGGCCTACGGGGCGTTTCGAATGTGGTTGCCGGGGTTCAGGACCTAGCCGGGCGCGGAATCCGGGGCACCGGGCTCGGGTGTCGCGCTCAGGACTCGCGCCGGTCGCCCAGCTGCTCCAGCACCCAGCGATCGAAGTCGGCCACGTACTCTTCGAGCGGCACCAGGACGCCTTGCCGGAACGAGCGCGATCCGACGCCCTTCTGGACCGCCTCGCAGATCGCCCAGTCCTGCCGCGAGATCAGCATGGTGAACTCGTAGACGTCGCCGGCGTCGAAATCGGGGCGGGCCATGGTCGATCCCTCGAACAGCCACTCGGTGACGATGCGCGTGCGCGTCGGGGAGAGAGGCCAGAGCACGCGGGTCTGGAGGAAATCGGGCAGGAAGTTGATCCACATGTTGGGGAGGATCGACTCGCCGTTGAACGCCCGCTGCTCGTCCCCCAGGCCCGTCAGCATCGGCCGGCGCGATCGGCCGTCGTGGGTCAGCGTGCTCGCCCCTTCGCGGAACCGCGCCACCACCTCGCCGCCGACGATGTCGACTTCTCCCGTGCCGTAGAGCGGCACCAGGTCGCACAGCTCGGGATGCGTCCCCGGGCAGTGGTAGCACTCCTGGTAGTTCTCGAACAGGATCTTCCAGTTGGCATCGACCTCGTGGACGGTGCGCCGCTCGACCTTGAGATTCTCCAGCGGGTATGGCCGCGCGCGGCCCGGGATGCCTCCGAGCCGATCGGCGAGCGAGACACCGCCTCCCTCGAGACGGATGAAGACGAACCCCCGCCAGACCTCGAGATCAACCGGGGCGAGGGAGAAGTCCTCCTTGCGGAAGCCGTCGGCATCCTTCAGATTGGGGGCGCCGAGGAGGCGGCCGTCCAGCCCGTAGGTCCAGGCGTGGTAGGGGCACTGGAGGGACGATCGCACCGAGCCTTCCTCGGCGGCGCACAAGCGCGAGCCGCGGTGCCGGCAGACGTTGTAGAACGCTCGGAGACGGCCCTCGCGATCGCGCAGCACGAGGACGCTCTCGCCGTGGACCTCCAGGGTCAGGAAGTCCCCCGGCCCGCGCCAGCGATCCTCCCGCCCGATGTAGATCCAGGAGCGCCGGAAGATCCGCTCCCGCTCCTGCTCGAGGATCGCGGGGTCGCAGTAATAGCGGCCCGGAAGAGCCGGCTCGAGCCGGATGCCGCTCGTCTGCGTCGTCGTGGCCATCGCTGACTCCGCGGGTGATTCGCCTTCGAGTCTGCCGTCAGTCTAACCGATCAGCGGCCCGATCCCGCCGGCGGGGTCGGCCTTCGCGACGGTCCGGCGCCGCCTGTCGGGGCTGAACCATCGCCCGATGTCGGGCCCGGTTGTGTTCCCGCCTTGGTCGGGATAAAGTGCGACGACTCTCGAGCGGGAACGGCGGACCATGGGGAGGGACGAGTGGCCTCGATCGGCAACCTGATCTGCCTGACTCCACGCGATTCCTACGTCGTCGACGAGCCGATCCGGAAGAAGGGACTCCTGGGGCGGCTGGAAGGCTCCATCGGCGCCTTCGTCCGCAGTCCGGGAATCGGCTTTCCCTACCTGATAGGCTTCTTCCGGAAGAACGGCATCCTGGGCGCCGACACGTGCGTGGCGGTGCAGCACGACAAGATCGAGGGGGCGACGCCGTTCGAGGACATTCTGAACGACAAGGTCGACTTGCGCCGCGGCGACCACGATGTCCTGTTCATCACCGCCTACACCAACTCGGTCCGGGAGGCCTACCGGAGGGCGGGCGAGGCGCGGGCCGCCTACGCCGCGGCCGGCAAGAAGCTGACCGTGGTGCTCGGCGGCGCCCACGCTTCCGCCGTGCCGGAGGAGGGGGTCCGCTTCGGACACGTCGACGCGACGGTCACGGGGGAAGGGGAGTGGGCGGCGTCGGAGCTGCTCGGCGACATCAAGGCCGGCCGGCCGGTGCGGCCGCTCTACCGGGCGACCTTCGATCGCATCCGCGATCGGGGCACGCTGGCTCTCGACATGGGGATCTGGCGCGGGCTGAAAAAACGGCCGCAGCAGATCGTCGCCTCGACGCACTTCGCCCGCGGATGCAAGCTCGACTGCCACTTCTGCGCCGTCTTCCTGACCAACGGCCCGACTGTGAGGAACCGGGACGTGGACGACGTGGTCGAGGAGATCCGAAGCCAGGGTCCGGCGCACACGCGGGAGACGATCGACCGGATCGAGCCCGGGTTCTACAACGGCATCCTGAAGACGCTGGTGCGCATGCCGATCGTCGGCCGCCTCTACGGCGACCGGCTGATCGCCAAGATGGGGCCCGGCTTCAGCGACCAGTTCTTCTTCTGGGACGACAACCTGTACAACGCCGCGGGGTCGATCACGGCTCTGTTCGAGGCGATCCGTCCCCTCCAGCGCACCTGGGCGGCGGAGTTGACCATTGACCTGGCCGACAAGCCGGAGTTGCTGAAGATGGCCTACGAGAGCGGCTGCCGCGAGCTGTTCCTTGGCATCGAGTCCGTCAACCAGACGGCGATCGACGGGCTGGACAAGTGGTCCAACAACACCCGGGCGATGAAGGAGAGCGTCCAGCGCGTGCACGACGCCGGAATCAACGTCATGGGCGCCTTCGTCTTCGGCCTCGACGGGGACGACGCCTCGAGCTTCGATCGGACGCTCGAATTCGTCGAGGACACGGGGATCGATTTCGTGGTGGCGAACATCATCCAGCCTTATCCCGGGACGGGCACCTTCAGGGATGCGGTGGCCGGCAACGCCTTTCTCCCCTGGGCCTCCTGTCCGGTCGACGCCGACGTGGCGATGGACTACAACTGGCCGCTCTTCGACGGGGCTCACGTCCTGATCCGCCCGAAGGGAATGACGATCGACGCGCTGCAGGAAGGGTATTACTACTTCCTGCGCCAGGCCTACTCGTTGACCGGCATCATGCGACGCTTCCGGGGCACGGCGCTCGAAGTGCCGTGGGCCGTCTCCCACTTCGCCCGCAACTACCTCGTGAGTCGGTACGGGATGATCAAGACGGCGCACGCGATCCGCCGCAAGGGGACCGAGGCGGTCGGCGCGACGACGGTCGGCGCGGAGGCGGTCGGCGTCGCGGTGGCCGGCGGCGAGGGGTACGCCACGCCCGCGCTCAGAAAGGCCCAGGCCCGCCGCCGCCGACAACCGGTAAACGCACCCTCCTCCTGATCCGCCGTCCGGATCGACCTCGGCTTCAGGGGCAGGGGGCCGGGTCGGGAACCGGAGCGCCTTCCGAGGCGAAGCCGAGTGGCCCCTCGGCGCATGTGTTGCCGGCGCTCACGAAGTAGTAGAAGAGCGCGCCCGCATCGGGCGCGGCCGTGTCGGCCGACAACCTATCCGCCGAGGTAGAGCGTCGCATCGCCGCGGTGGCGCTCGATGCGATCCGTCAGATCCCGGATCTGCTCGTCGAGCCCGGGATGGGCGAGCGCTGGCCGCGGCAGGATCGGGAGCGCCAGGAGGACCAGGAGGATCGCCCGGGCGGGTCGCCACGGTCCCCTCCCCTGCGTCCGGCGCGCGCCGCTCACTGGACCACCCTCGCCCCTGTTCGTTTGCCAGGAATGAGCAGGTTCATTATCCCTCGACCGGGGGCGGCATTGGCGTCAGGTCAGGAGCGGCTCGACGCTGTCGCGGAAGGTGCGGGTGTGGGCGTCGACCTCGGACTCGGTCGTGCCGGGTGCTATGAGCGCCATGTTGTGGAAGGGCGTCATCAGGATGCCGCGGTTCAGTGCCGCGAGGTGCATGTAGTGGTCGAGTTCGTGATCGATCGACGCGGCGGCCTCGGCGCCGTTCCGGGGCGGCGTCGAGCGGAACCAGTATTCGGCCCGGCAGCCGAGCGTCGTCACGTGCCAGGGGAGGCCGAGATCGGCGATCGCGTCGGCGACGCCCGACGCCCAGCGCCGCGCCAGCGGGATGGTGAGCGCGAACGCCTCTTCGGTCAGCACCGACTCGAGCGTGGCGCGCATGGCGGCGAGCGACAGGGCGTTGCCGGCCAGCGTCCCGCCGATGCCTCCGGCATCCGCATCCTCGATGTCGATGCCGGCGCCGATCCGCGCGGCCAGATCGGCCGTCAGCCCGTAGACCGCCGCGGGGACGCCGCTCGCGATCGCCTTCCCGATCGTCAGCAAGTCTGGCTCGAGGCCGAAGGCCCTGGTGCAGCCGCCCGGCCCGGCGGAGAGGGTGTGGGTCTCGTCGAGGACGAGCAGCGTGCCCGCGCGACGGGTCAGCGCCCGCAGGGCGTCGTGGTAGCCGGGCTCCGGCAGGATGATGCCGATGTTGGTCATGGCCGGCTCCGCCAGAACGCAGGCGACGTCGCCCCTGGAGAGCGCGCCCTCCAGGCCCGGCAGGTCGTTGAACTCCACGACCCGGGTGGTGACCGCCGGATCGACGGGCGGCCCGGTGTTGCCGCGCCGCGGTCGCGGCGCCCCGTTCTCGAGCGTGATGAAAGTCTCGTCGACGGTGCCGTGGTAGCAGCCGTTGAAGACCAGGATCTTCGGCCGCCCGGTCACGTGGCGGGCCAGGCGGATGGCGAAGCGGTTGGCGTCCGTGGCGGTCACCGCCACCTGCCAGTAGGGGAGCCCGAAGCGCCGCCGCAGCTCCTCGCCGACATGGACCGCGTCCTCCGTCGGCAGCATGAAGGTCGCACCGCGTCCCATCGCCGCCGCCACCGCCTCGACGGCGGCGGGCGGGGCGTGCCCCGTCATCGCCCCGGTGTCGCCGAGGCAGAAGTCGATGTACTCCCGCCCGTCCACGTCGACGAGGCGCGGGCCGCGCCCTTCGCGGACGAAAATCGGGAAGCCGCCAGCCCAGCGCATCATCCAGCTCATCGGCACGCCCCCGAGCAGGCTGCCGCGGGCGCGCTCGAACAGGGCGCGCGAGCGCGGATGGTCCTCGGTGAAGCGGAGCGTCTCCCTCTTGATGGCGGCGCGCAGGCGCTCTCGGTCGATGACGGTTCGGGCCGGCATGCGCTCCAGCCTAATGGAGCGCCCCGGCCTGCGCAAGCGCGCGTCCTGCGAAGGTGGCGGCGCGCCGGTCAGTCCAGCGGGAAGCGCTCCCCCTGCTCCGCGACGCGGAACCCGGCCTCGCGGATGGCGCGCGCGGCCGGGCTCCCGTCCTGCAGGGCGGGGTTCGTGTGGTTCAGATGCGTGAAGCGCACCTTGTCCCGCTCCTCGGGCGGCAGCGAGGCGAGCCGACGCACCGTCTCCACGATCAACGGGTGCGGGACCTCCGTCAGGCTGCGGCCGGGGATCTCCCCCTCCGCGTAGAACGTGCCGTCGAGATAGGCGGCATCGACGCCGGCGACGAGGTCCTCGAGGCGGCGGCCCCAGGTCTCCCACTTGTCGATGTCGGGGACGTAGGCGACCGCGCGGCCGGGGCCGTCGATCCGGAAACCGACCGTCTCGGAATACTCGTCGCGGTGGGGAACGAGGAACGGCGTGACGCGAACGCGGGGACCGAGCGCCACGGGGACGTCTTCCCGCATCGGCGCGAGTTCGATGTTCCCGAGACGCACCAGCAGATCCCACGGCCCGTTCGCGGACAGGAACGCCTGCATCCGCGGCATCACGTGGACCCGCACGCCGCGCGCTCCGAGCGCTTCCCGGCCCAGGTGCATCAGGCCCGCATAGTGTCCGACGTGCGCGTGGGTCAGGAAGATCCCGCCGAGCCCCGGCGCCTCCGGCATGGGCGCGATGGCGTTCAGCGCCCGGAGCTGATCCTTGAAGTCCGGTGTGGCGTCGATGAGCCAGCGCCCGGGGGTCAGCGGATCGACGATCGCGAGACAGGCGACGCGCCGCGCCCGGCGCGGGTCGGCCCACGCCTTCCGGCAGCACTCGCGGTCGCAGCCCGCCTGCGGCAGGCCACCGTCCTGGGCGATGCCGAGGACCAGGACGTAAGGGGAGGTGTCGCCGGTTCGCTGCGAGCGGCCGCGCTCGCCGGGCCATGCCGCGCCGGGGAGGGCGAGCAGGGCCAGACCGAGAAGCCGGATCCGTGCTGCCGCGGCCCGCGCCATGGTCCGGACCGGCTCCCGGTCTCCTAGACGGCGTCGCTCTTGGACGAGAAGGTGAACTCGCGCGCCCGGATCGCCGGCAGGACCATCCGGCCCGCGGGGACGGGCGCGCTCAGCGCCTCGACGTTCTTGAACAGGTTCGCGGGGCTCTCGTTGAATCGGAAGTTGTTGACCGGCCCGACGATCTTGCCCTCCTCGACGAGCCAGACGCCGTCGCGCGTCAGACCGGTCGTCTGGAAGGTCTGCGGGTTGGTCGCCCGGATGTACCAGAAGCGCGTCACCAGCAGCCCCCGCGCGCACGAGGAGACGAGATCGTCCACGGTGCCCGTGCCGCCGTCCATGATCACGCTCCCCGGGAACGGCATCGGCTCGCTCTTGGTCTTCTGCGCCCAGTAGCGGTCGGTCGCGAGGTTCTTGAGGACGCCCTTCTCGATCCAGGTCACCCGCTGCGCCGGCAGGCCCTGGTTGAGCGCGGCCAGGCCGAAGAACATGCCACCGCCGCCCCCGCCCCCGAAGCCCGGGCCGACGCCAGCCCAGGGTCGTCCTGGGACCCGCGCGTCGAACGGGTCCGACCGCAGCGTCACCGAGTCCGCGAACAGCTTCTCGCCGGTGCGGTTGCCGCCTCCGGGCTTCGAGAAGTAGCTGCGGCCTTCGTCGGCCGCGCGTGCTGAAAACGCGAAGCCGAGGTTCCCAAGGAAGTCGGCGACCGCCTGCGGCTCGAGGATCACGGTGTACTTGCCCGGCGCGAGATCGCGCGGCTGAACCGAAGACAGGGCCTTCTTCGCCGCGGTGGCCGCCAGGTCCTTGGCCCGGATGTCGGTGATGCGCGGGGCGATCGTCCCCGCCCAGCCGGAGCCCGTGCCGTCCTCCGTGCGCATGGTCGTGGAATACGAGGCCTCCGTCGCGCGGTGGAAGCCGAACAGGCCCTTCTTGTTCGCGATCGCGGACCAGGTCGCCTCGGTCTCGAAGAACCCGGATCCGTTGAGCTTGCCGCCCCGCGCCGCCTCGAGCGCCGCGCCCACGCCCCCGCGGCGCGCCTCGGCCCCGGTGTTCGCCGTCTCCTCGTGGAACGCCTCGATCGGGGGGTACTTCTGCGGCCCGAGCCCCTCGACCCACTCGGGGCTCTCCGGGGCCACCGCCATGAGCGCCTCGCTGCGGCGCACCGCGGCCTCGAGCGCCGCGGCCTCCGTGTCGTTGACCAGAACGGTGCCGCTCTTCCCCTTGCCGCGGCTGCTGATCCGGATCTCGAGGTCCCGTGTGGAGCCGGAGGTCATGACCTCGTTGGCCGCGAAGCGCGTGTGGGAGGAGTCGTTGAGCTGCAGCGTCACCTCGCACTCGTCGGCCTTCGAATAGGACAGGATGCGCTGCGCGAGCTTCTTCGCCTCGTCCGCCGTCCAACTCATCGTCTCACTCCGTCCTCAGCACGGTGATCTGCCGGAAGCGGGCCGGCGGGCAGCCGTGGCTCATCGCGTTGATCTGCTGCGGCTGCCCCTTGCCGTCCGAGTTGAGTCCGACGTTCTCCCACGCCGCGTCGCCGCCCAGACCGTCGCAGGCCTGCCAGAAGTCCGGCGTGCGGCTCTGATAGGCCACATCGGCGATCATCGCCCCGACCTTGCCGCCCTTGATCTCCCAGAAGGCGTCCCCCCCGAACTGGAAGTTGTAGCGCTGCTGGTCGATCGAATAGGAGCCGCGGCCATCGATCAGGACCCCGTCGTCGACTCCGGCGATCAGATCGTCGCGCGTCACCGCGTCCTTCGACGGTGCCAGCCAGACGTTCGGCATCCGCTGGAACGGCACCGAGCCGTAGGAGTCCGCGTAGCAGCACCCCGTCGACTCGGTCTGCCCGATGAGGTGCGCCTGATCGCGGATGGTCTGGTAGCCGACGAAGATGCCTTCCTTGATGATCGGGAACTGGCGCGTCTTGACGCCGTCGTCGTCGTAGCCGCACGTCGAGAGGCTCTCGGCCCTGACCCGGTCGCCGTTGACGTTCATGATCTCCGACCCGACGCGGAACTTGCCCATCTTGTCCGGCGTCAGGAACGACGTGCCGGCGAAGTTGGCCTCGTACCCGAGCGCCCGGTCGAGCTCCGTCGAGTGGCCGATCGACTCGTGGATGGTCAGCCCGAGATGCGTCGGCATCAGCACCAGGTCCTTCCGGCCCGGCTCGACCGACGGCGCCTTGAGGTGCTGGACCGCCTCCTCGCCGATGCGCCGCGCGTGCTCGGGGAACCGCGCCCGCTCGACCGCCTCCCAGCCCGCGGTGACCGCGTGGGGTCGGTAGGTGCGCGTCTTGGTCTTGCGCCCCTTGTCGACCGCGGTGGCCGTCAGCTCGGGTGAGATCTGGTAGACGCGCTGCTCGATCACGCTCCCCTCGGTCGAGGCGAAGAACCGGTGCTCGACGCGGTGCGAGATCGTGCCGTTGGCCGAGAACACGCCTTCGACTTTCTTCACCTGGTCGTTCAGCGAGCGCAGGAACTCGAGCTTCTCGTCGACCGGGACCTCGAAGGGGTCTCGGGCGATCGGGGTGCGGTAGGCGTCCTTGTAGGCCGCCACCGGCGCCAGGCGCACCGGGCCGCGCCGCAGCGGGGCGTTGGCGCGGGCGATCTCCGTGGCCTCCTTGGCCGCGCGCGCGATGTCGTCCTTGGTCAGACGGTGCGAGGCCGAGAAGCCCCACGCGCCAGAGGCGATGGCCCGGATGCCGAAGCCGAAGGTCTCCGTGTCCGTGACCGTCGGCACGTGGTTCAGCTTGCCGGTGGCGAAATCCGGCTGCGAGCGCATCGACACCATCTGGCTGCGGTAGCGGTTGATGCGGATGTCGGCGTACGTGGCGCCCGCTTTGCGGGCGCGCTCCAGCGCGAATGCCGCCAGCTCGCGCATGCGATCCGGAGGCAGGTCGGCGGCCGTCGCGCGGGTGACGAGGAACTCGCCCGGCAGGACGCTGACCCCCGCCCAGGCCGCCGCCCCCGCGCCGCAGGTGCGCAGGAACTCTCTCCGTGTGGGACGCATCGGACCTCCTGAAGAGTGGGAGGATGCTACCACAGCGCCGCGGGGTGGCAACCTTCTGCAGACGTTCACGGGCCGGAGGGCGATCGATTGCGGGGGCCCGCCCCGGGACCTAGATTCAGAGGTGACGGCCGGGGCCGCGGGCAGTACGATTCCGTTCCCGGCCGCAGGGGGCGTGGCATGAAGCAGGGCGGCGGTGGACTCGGGTTCGTGATGGCGATCGTAGTCCTGGTGATCGTTCTCTTCCTGGCGGCGAAGGCGTGGAACGTCGCGATGCCGAAGGCGGCGCAGGCCGTCGTGCCGGGCTCGTCGCGACGGGTCGACGACCACGGCCAGACAGGAGCCGGGGACGCGGTTCGCTCGGGGACCCTCCCGAACATGAAGCAGATGGGTCAGAACACCGACCAGCACATCCAGCAGATCCAGGACGCCGCCGGCAAGCAGGACTGAGAGGCGCCCTCCGGCACGTTCACGGACAGCCGCTAGGGAATGAGGATCGACGAGCCGGAGGTCTGGCGCGATTCGAGGGCGCGGTGCGCCTCCGCCGCCTGCGCCAGCGGCCAGGTCTTGCGGATCTCGACCTTCACGGCCTTTTGCTCCAGGACGGCGAAGAAGGCGGCGGCACCCGCGAGCAGTTCGGCGCGCGTCGCGGCGTAGTCGACGAGGCTGGGGCGCGTCATGAAGAGCGAGCCTTTGCGCAGCAGGGTCAGCGGATCGATCGGCGGCGGGGCGCCTGAGGCGTTGCCGAAGGAGACCAGCATGCCTCGGCGCCGCAAGGATCCCAGGGATTCGTCGAGCGTCGCCCGGCCGACCGAGTCGTACACGACCGGGACTCCCTGGCCGCCGGTGATCTCTCTCACGCGGGCCGCCACCCTGTCGCGGGAGTAGACGATGACGTGGGTGCAGCCGTGGTCCCGGGCGAGCGCGGCCTTCTCGTCGTTGCCGACCGTGCCGATGACGGTCGCCCCGAGATGCCTGAGCCACTGGCAGGCGATGAGCCCGACGCCTCCGGCCGCCGCGTGGAACAGCACCGTCATGCCGCTTTCGACGCGGAAGGTGCGGCGGATCAGGTACTCGACCGTCAGGCCGCGCAGCAGCGCCGCGGCCGCCACCCGATCGTCGATGCCGTCAGGCAGCCGGATGAGGCGGTCGGCGGCCACGACCCGCGCCTCCGCGTACGCGCCCGGCGGCCCGGTGGCGTAGGCGACGCGGTCCCCCTGGCTGAACTCCGTGACGCCGTCCCCCACGACCTCGATGCGCCCGGCCGCCTCCATGCCGAGCCCGTGTGGCAGCGCCGGAAGCGGGTAGAGGCCGGAGCGGTGATAGGTGTCGATGAAGTTGACGCCGATGGCGCTGTGACGGACGAGCGCCTGGCCCGGCCCCGGCCGGCCGGGATCGACCTCCTCGAAGCGCAGGACCTCGGGACCTCCCGTGCTGTGGATGCGGATCGCCCGGCTCATCGTCCCGCAAGGATAACAGACCGGGCCGGTTGACCCCCGCGACCGTCTCCCGTAGATTGTCGCCGCTTCGGGTCCGGGCGACGGGATTGCCCGCCGCGCGCGGAGGGTTCCTCCTGTGAGCCGTTTGAGCAGACACCGGGGGCGCTGGGTGTGGGGGATGCTGCCCGCGCTGGCGCTCCTGATCCCGGCGGTCGGGCCGATCGACGCCGATTCCGGGGACGCCGCCCGCCGCGCGGAGATCAGGGCGCGCCGCGCCGCGCGCCGGGAGGCGCGCACGACTCCGCGGCCTGCAGCGACGCCCGCGCCCCCTCTGGCGGTGGTCGACGTTTCCGCCGCCGTCGACGCGGCCGCCACGGCCCTCGGCGGCGACGGCGTCGCCATCGCGGTCTGCGATCGGGCCGGCCGCCCGCTGGCGGTCTTCTCCCGGCCGCTCGCCACCCCCGCTGCGCGGGAGGAGGCGCTGGGCCTGGCGCGCACCGGAGCCCTGTTCAGCAACGACCAGGCGCCGCTCTCGTCGCGCACTGTCGCCTACATCAGCAGCCACCACTTTCCCCCCGGCATCGCGAACACCGCCGCGGGGGCGCTGTTCGGGATCGAGAACACCAACCGGGGGTGCGATCTGAACGCCGCCTTCCTGCCGGGGCAGGATCTGCCGCCGGCGACCGCCCTCGGCGGAGGGACCGGCACCGGACCCGTGACCCGTCCGGGAGGCGTGCCGCTGTTCCTGTTTGATCCCGCGACCGGGACGCGGCGCGTCGTCGGCGGCGTCGGAGTGAGCGGAGCCGGCAGCGGCACCGCCGCCGACGCGGCGCACGAGTACGCCGCCTTCAGCGCCCTCCTGGGGGGCTTCGCCCCGGACGTCCCGTACCCGGGAGCGATCTACCTCGACGGCATCCGCCTGCCGTTCGTGACGCAGAGGAGCCTCCCGGCCGGCTTCACGGCGGGGAGCCTCGCGGGTGCCTACGATCTGGGTCCGCTCCCGGGCGGACCGGTGCCGGACGGCTACCTCGTCGGGCCGGCCGCCGGCGCGATGCTGACTGGCGCGCAGGTGGACGCGATCGTCCAGGCGGCCGTGGGGCGCGCCTCGGCCACGCGCGCGGCGATCCGGCTGCCGCTCGGATCGCGCACGCGGATGACGATCGCGGTCGCCGATCTGGACGGGACGATCCTCGGTCTTTACCGGATGGAGGACACGACCGTGTTCTCGGTCGACGTCGCGGTCGCGAAAGCCCGCAACGTCGTCTGGTTCTCGAGCCCCGCCCGCCCGGCGTCGGATCTCCCCGGCGTCCCTCCGGGGACCGCGATCACCAACCGGACGATCGGCTTCGGGGCGCAGCCGTTCTTCCCCTCCGGCATCGACGGCACTTTACCGGGGCCGTTCCGGCCGCTCTATCTCCTCGATGTCTCGAACCCGTGCACGCAGGGGTCGCAGCCGGCCGACCCGAACCAGAACGGCGTCGTCTTCTTCCCCGGGAGCGCACCGCTCTACGTCGGGGGCGTCCTGGCGGGAGGCCTCGGCGTGTCCGGGGACGGCGTCGAGCAGGACGACTTCGTGACCGCGGCGGGCGCTTCGAGATACGAGCCGCCCGCCTCCCTGCGGGCCGACCAGATCGTGATCGGCGGAGTGCGGCTGCCCTACTGGAAGTTCCCGAGGAACCCGACCGAATGAGCGACGGAATGAGCACCGAAGAACGGGAAGGCCCAAGGGACTACGACCTCGTGGTCATCGGATCCGGACCGGCGGGGGAGAAGGGGGCGGCGCAGGCGGCCTACTTCGGCAAGCGGGTGGCCCTCGTCGAGAAGGAGCCCTGCCTCGGCGGCGCGGCCGCGAACACCGGAACCTTGCCTTCCAAGACGCTGCGCGAGACGTCGCTCTATCTGTCGGGGTTCCGCCAGCGCGGCCTGTATGGCATCGAGGCGAACCTCCGCGAGCGGGCGACGGTGCGCGACCTCCTGCGGCGCGAGCGCGCCGTCGCCGAGACCGAGCGTGAGCGCGTGGCGCGCAACCTCGAGGCGCACCACGTCGATCTCTACCGCGGCCGCGCGCGCTTCCTCGACCCGCACCGCGTCGAGGTGACGGGCGGCGACGGACGTCACGTCCTCGGCGCCGCCTGCGTCCTCATCGCCACGGGCTCGACGCCCCATCGCCCGAAGGAGTTCCCGTTCGGCTCACCGGGCGTCTACGACTCCGACAGCATCCTGGAGATCGAGGCGATCCCCGCCTCCATGGCCGTCGCCGGGGGCGGCGTCATCGGCTGCGAGTACGCCTGCATGTTCGCGGCGCTCGGCATCCGAGTCACGCTGGTCGAAGGGCGCGATCGGCTCCTGACCTTCCTCGACGACGAGATCGTGGCCGCCTTGAAGGAGCGCATGACAGCACTCGGCATCGAGTTCCGGATGCCGGACACCGTGCAGCGCGTCGAGCCGCTCGCCTCGGGCTACCGTCTGGCGCTTCAGTCCGGAGCGGTCTTCGAGGCGGAGACGATCCTCGTCGCCTCCGGCCGGAGCGGGAATACCGAGGGGCTCGGCCTCGAAGCGGCCGGCCTCGAGGCGGCCAAGCGCGGCCTCCTGGATGTCGACGGGGCCTACCGCACGCGCGTGCCGCACATCTATGCTGCGGGGGACGTGATCGGATTCCCGGCCCTCGCCTCCACCTCGATGGAACAGGCCCGCCTGGCGATGTGCGACGCCTTCCAGCTCTCGTACAAGAAGGCGCTGGCTCCGATCCTGCCGTACGGCATCTACACCATTCCGGAGGTGTCGGCGGCGGGGGAGACGGAATCGAGCGCGCGAGCGAAAGGCATCGACGTCGTCTCCGGCAAGGCCGCCTTCAAGAACAATGCCCGAGGACAGATCGTCGGCGACGAGCACGGCTTCCTGAAGCTCGTCTTCGCTCGCGACGACATGCGCCTGCTCGGCGCGCACGTCCTCGGCGAGCAGGCCTCGGAGCTCGTTCACATCGGCCTGACGGCGATGCTCTGTGGCCAGGGCGCCGACCTGTTCATCCAGACCTGCTACAACTATCCGACCCTCTCCGAGACCTACAAGTACGCCACCTACGACGCCATGGGCCGCCGGCAGCGCAGGTAGCCGGGTTCTTCCCAGCGGCAGCGGCTTTTTGCCTATCCCCCGGATCGGGCGCATCATGGGGCCCTCGAACACCTTGCCGTCGAAAAGGAGTGCCTCATGGGTAAGACCCTCACGCTGCCGCAGGACTCCGCGCTTCCGGCCCTGGGAAGACTCCTCGCCGTCGGCCTCGCCGCCGTCCTGCCAGCCCTCGGCATCGACAACGACGGCTCCCGCTCCCTGAATCCCGAGGAGCGCCGTTATGAGCTGCGGCTCCGCGCCCACAAACCAGGCCGCCATGCGACGCTGGAGGCGAGGACGCCGAAGCGTCACCTGGCCGTCCTGGTGTACGCGAAGCGTCCGGAACTCGAGGTCGAGCTGTATCCCGCGCTGGCCGGGGAAGGTCTGACCGGCCGCTCCGGGGCGCGCGTGCCCGGACTCCTGGCCTGGGATCCCGATCTTCGGGTGCTGGCCCTCGAATGGCTCGAGGGCCCGACGGTCAGCGACCTGCTCAAGCGCGGAGAGGGGGAGCGCGCCGGCGCTCTCGCCGCCGCGTGGATCGAGAGGGCGGCGTCGATCTCCATCCCGCTGGGGAAGCGTTATGATGGCGGGCGCCTGCTCGAGCACGCCGACAAGTGGACGTCCGCTCTGGCCGAGGCCGGTCCGGATCTGGGCGCGGCGGCGGCGCAGCTGACGGATCGGCTGCGGCGGACCGCCCCCCGGGGCGGAACGTGCCGCCTGGTGCACGGGGCGTTCCACGACCGCAACATCGTCGATCTCGGCGACGGCCCGGGCGTCATCGACTGGCACCAGTTCGGCCAGGGGCCGGCCGAGATCGAAGGCGGGATGTTCCTCGCCTCCCTGTCGCGCGCGGCGATGAAAAAGGGCCGGGCCGCCGAAGCGGAGCGGGCCGAGGCGGTCTTCCTGGAGCGCACCGGGCCGCTGCTGGATCGGCGCTCGCTCGCCTGGCACCGCGCGGCCGCGCTCCTGAGCCGCACCCGTCGCATGCTGACCCATCGCCGGGGCGATTGGGACGATCGGGCGCGCGACCTCCTGGAGAAGGCTGACTCGATTGCCGGGGGAGCGGCCTGAGCCGGCCGCGGGGGACTCACTTCGCGGTCAGCGTCTCGACGGCGTCCCAGTCGGCGGGAGGAGGACTCAAAAGGAGGGTCTGGCAGCGGTCGAGGTAGATCCGGGCCGGGCCGTCGGCGCCGTTCTCCGCCAGGAGGCGCGCGAAGATCTCGCCGGCGGCACGGAAGTCGCGGCCGCGATAGGCGGCAAGCCCGGACGCGAATCCCTCCAGCCGGGCCCGCGCCACGGCGTCCGCGGGAGCAGGACCCACCAGCTCGTAGATGGTGACCGGCTGCTGCTTTCCCTTGACCCGGACCCGATCGATCTCGCGCAGCAGCAGATCGCCCGACACCTGCGCGGCGGTGAACTCGGAGACGAGGACCTCGGTGCCGTAGGCTCGGTTGAGCGCCTCGAGGCGGGACCCGAGGTTGACGTTGTCGCCGATGACCGTGTAGTCGAAGATCTCCTCCGAGCCCATGTTGCCGACCGACATCCAGCCGCTGTTGAGGCCGATGCCGATCCCGAGCCGACCGCCGAACCCCTTCAGAAGACCCTCGCGCTCCCAGGCCTCGTTGAGTCGCGCCAGCTCCTCGCGCATGCGAAGGGCGGCGCGACACGCCCGCGCGGCGTGATCGGGCTGCACGGTCGGGGCGCCGAAGAAGGCCATCAGCGCGTCTCCCATGTACTTGTCGAGCGTCCCGCCGGTCTCCAGGACGACCCGCGTCATCGGCGTCAGGAAGCCGTTCAGGAGGCGCGCGACCTGCTCCGGCTCCAGCTTCTCCGAGAGCGAAGTGAAGCCGCGGATGTCGGAGAAGAGGACGGTCATCTCGCGCCGCTCGCCGCCGAGCTTGACGCGATCGGGATCGGCGAGCATCTCCTCGACGATGGCGCCCGAGACGTAGCGCTCGAAGGTCTTCTTGATCTGGCGCGCCTTGGCCTCGACGAAGACCGCCCGGTAGACGCTGCCGCCGACGTAGGCGAGCACGGCGGCCAGGAACGGCGCCACGATGAGCAAGTGCCCGTTGAAGCGCGTGAAGGCGATCCAGGTGGCCGCGAGCCAACCGCCCGCTGCGGCGGCGGAGAGCAGGAACGCGGGGAAGGCGCGCGGCACGGCCGACACCAGGAGGCCCACGAGGGGGCCGATCAGGAGGAGTGCTGTGAGCGACAGGGCGAGGTGCACGGCCGTGTCGTGGATGAAGCGGCCGTTGAGCAGATTGTCGGCGACGGTGGCGTGCACCTCGACGCCGGGGACGACCCCGGCCAGAGGGGTGGCGCGCAGGTCGGCGATGCCGGTCTCGGAGGCCCCGATGAACACCAGCCGGCCGCGCACGGCTTCGGGATCGAACCGGTTCTCGATCACCTGGCGCGCCGGGATGGTCGTGAAGACGCCGGCCGGCCCGCGGTAGTTGACCCAGAGGCGCCCCGCCTCGTCGGTCGGGACGGGTCGTCCGGCGATGGTCAGAGACGGCAGGCGGCCCTGGCGCGGGGCGAGCATGAGCGGCCCCGCGTTCAGACCCTTCTGCACAGCGCGCACCGCGAGAGCCGGATAGAAGCCGTCCCCGTGCCGGGACAGCACCGCGTAGTGCCGCAGCACCCCGTCGGGGTCCGGATCGATCGAGAAGAAACCCTGCGAGGCCGCCGCCGCGGCCAGGAGATCGATGTTCGGCTCCACCTCGGGCCGGTCGGGGAGGGGAAAGCCTCCCGCCGGCTCGATCACCTGCTCGATGGCGCTGTCCTGGATGTTGGCGGGGTCGCCGCCGTAGAGGGCCGGCTCCTCACTCACCTTCTCTCGCCGGAAGTAGTAGCCGAGCACGGCGATCCCGGATCGTTTCAGGGACTCGGCCAGAACGCGGTCCTCCTCCGCTCCGGCGCGCGCCGGCTCCGCGAACACGATGTCGAAGGCGATGACCGCGGCGCCGGCCGCGGACAGGCGATCGACGAGCGTCGCCAGGACCGGGCGGGGCCAGGGCCACTGGCCGAAGCGGTCGACGCCCGCCGCGTCGATGTCGCACACGACGACCCGCGGGTCCGCCGGCGCCGCGCCGCGCAGGCGCATCATCAGGTCCATCGATCGGAGCTCGTAGAGGCCGATCCAGGGACCGCGCGCCGCCAGGAGGGCGAGGAGCGAGGCACCCGTGCCGATGGCGACGGTGGCGAGGAGGCCGCGCGCGCCGCCCCGGACGATCCGGCTCCCCGGCACCGCGAGGCTCCCGGAGCCTCTAGGGGCCGCCGACGATCGGTGGCTGGCCGCCCCTTTGCAGGCCCAAGAAGGGCGACACGGGGAATCCGGCGAGCGACGGATCGCTGAAGGCCATTCCGCCGGCCGCCGGCGAGGCGGTCGCCGTCTCGATGCTGAGACCGCGTCCGCCGCCGGCGCCCTTCCCGGCTCCGCCGCCTCCACCAAATGATGCACTGACCAGGTCCTGGTCGATGCGCGGAGGGGGCGGCGTCGGGCTGAGACCGAAATCGGCGAGCGCCTCGTCGACGAAACTGCGGACCGTCGCATCGAGGGGGCGGGACGCGCCGGGCGCCCCGCCCGGCTCGACGGTCGTGTAGTGTCCGGGGCTCAAGTCGACGGTACCGCCCCCGCCGGCCTCCCCGACTTTGGCGGTGCCAGCCAGCACCAGGACCGTCAGCCGCCCGGCGGCGTCCAGATCCAGCAGCACGTCGGTCCCTTTGATGCCGATGACGGCGGCCGGCGTCTTCACCTCGACGTCCCCCTCGAACAGCTTGCCGAGGGCGACGCGCAGGCGACCCACGGACAGCGAGAGCTTCGAGGTATCCCGGCCGGTGGCGCGATCGACGACCGTCTGCTCGATCGCCAGCCGCGTCTCCGGCCCGAGCGTCAGCGAGCCGTGAGGAACGAAGGTCATCTTGACCGCCGACGCCTGCGCGGTGGCCAGCGCCAGCCCGAGCCCGATGCCGTCCCCGACCACCATCTTCCGCATGGCGCCGCCGGTCGGCGTGCCGGTCACGTCGTTGCGCACCATGACGGTCTCGCCGACGTCGGCGGCCCGCGCCACATGGCCGGCGAGCGCCAGGAGCGCGGCGCCGGCGCACCGGATCAGGATTCCCGAGAGTCCGTTCCGTCGTCCGATCATCGCCATGCCTCCCATCGCCCCGTCAGTGATACCAGGTGACGCCGAGCGACGCCACCGTCCTATCGTAATCGAGCACGTCCAAGGTGGGAACGTCCTGGACGTCGTGGTCGATCCAGCTGCCGCGCGCCGTCAGGTAGAAGTGCGGGGCGAACGGCACGATGAACGCCGCGGTGGCGGCAGGCGTCTTCTCCTCGTGGGGCGCCGACCCGTGGTCCCGATCGTCCTCGCGATACGCGCCGGCCAGGTAGAACACGAGCCAGCGGCCGAGCGGCAGCGACGTCTCGAGGCTCCACTCGGTGATCGTCGAGTCGAAGAACTCGGACGATCGGCTGTCCTCGCCGCGCAGGAACCCCGCCCGGATGTACCTGTCGCGGCGGCCGAGATAGAAGTACTGGCTGGCCTTGAGCGTGACGAGGTGGCCGTTGAGCTCCTCCGGCTCCAGGAGGATCGATCCCGTCTGGAAGTAGTTCAGGTCCTGGTAGTCGGCATCGATCTGGGTCGCCGTCACGGCGCCCTCCCGGATGGTGGCGGAGCCGGCCAGCCGGTGGACGCGGTAGAACGATTCGTCGTCGAGGCGGCTGTAGGCGACGCCCCCCTGCAGCAGGAACGAGACGGTGGCGTCGCCGGCCGGCACGCGCGTGTAGCCCATGGGTCCGGTGACGAATCCCAGCGGGTCCTTGCCCCAGGCGAGCTGGAAGGCGCCTTCGCCGAACCCGAGATCGAGCACGTCGAAATCCTGATAGAAGGACCGGAAGCCTTCCAACAGCAGGCCGAGGCTGAAGCCCCCCTGGCCATAGAAGGGATGGATCTCCGCCCGGAGGCCCGCGGTCGCGACCGAGTCGGCCTGGTCGATCTCCTGGAGCGTCGCCAGGTCGTCCGACAAGACTCCCGGGTTCGAGTCGTGGCCGCCCGTCGCCTCCACGCGGATCTCGAAGAAGGGCAGGGCGCCCGTCCCGACCAGCTCGCCGCCCGTGCCCGGCGCTATCGCCGCGGACGGGACCTTCGGCAGGTCGGGCTCGAGGGCGAGCGCGCGCTCGGCGTCGGCGCGCCCTTTCTCCGAGTCGCCCAGCCGCGCCAGCGCCAGTCCGTGCAGGTAGAGGACGTTCGGGTCGTTGGGGCGATCGGCGAGGGCCTGCGCCAGCGTCTTCTCGGCGGCGGCCGCGTCGCCCGCGCGCAGCTGCGCCTCGCCGAGGCTGGTGAGGACGATCCCCTTCGGCGTGGAGGGCGGGCGCCTGGCCGCGAGGCTCTTCTCGATCGCCTGGACCGCCCCTTTCGCGTCCCCCGACCGCAGGCGGGCCAGTCCGAGCCAGTAGGCGGCGGTGCCGTGGTCGGGATCGAGGCGCACCGCCTCCTCGAAGCGCGCCACGGCCTCCTTGTCGTCGCCGTGGTTGAACGCCTTCAGGCCCCAGGCGAACGCGACATCGGCCCGGGGCCCGGATTCCTCCGGCGCGTCGGCATCCGCCGCGCGCGCCCGCGACGCCGCGGCCGGGATCACGGCGGACGCCACGGCGAAAAGCAGGGCCACCCGTCTCGACGTTCCAGATCGCTTCATGGTGCGGTCTCCTTGAGCCGCGAGGCCACGGACCGGAGGGCGCCGGCGAAGGCGTCCGGATCGTAGGCGGCGGGGTTCTTGAGTGTGTCGAAAAGCGCCTCGACCGACGCGTCGAGCGCCGGACCGGATCGACCGCCCGCCTCGATGAGGGCGCGGCCGAGGGAGTCGATGGCCATGGCGGTCTGGCCGGCGCCGCGGAAGCCGAACTCGCGGGCGGGGGAGGCGTCGCCCGCGAGGTCCGCGAGGATCGCGAGCGTCGTCTCGCGGCCGAAATCGGCGGCCGGCTCACCCAGCTTGCGCGCCAGCTGGTCGGCCGCGCCCGACAGGCGGGAAGCCGGGCCCCGGGGGTCGGCGGGAGAGGCGGCCAGCTCGGCCGCCGCGGCGTCGATCTCCTTCGCGATCGACGGCGCGGCGCGGCGCGCCAGGGGCGCCAGCACCCGCCAGCGGGAGAGATCGAACGGCGGATCGCCCGCCCGGCGCCCGGCGTAGCCGCGGGCCTGGCGCCAGCTCTTCTGCACCAGCTCGTGGTGGCAGGAGCCGCAGTCGAGATCGGCGAACTCCGGGCGCGCTCCCGGCTCCCGGCGGGCCGCCCGGCTCATCTGGTCGCGCAGGTGGACGGCCTCGCCGACGGCCCAGAGCCGCGTGGCGAAGAAGGGGCCGCGCGCGGCCGGTTCGCGCCAGTGCGGCGGCATCGAGTTCGTGGCCCACTGCATCTCGAACACCAGCTCCGGATGCCCCGCGGCGAGGAGCGCGTGATCGACCTGTGCTTTCGCCGTGCCGACGTGGCAGCCGGAACAGGTCTCGGCTCGGACCAGCGGGTCCTTCGTGTCCCGCATCCCCAGCTCCAGCGACTGGCGGTGCTCCCAGCCGCGCGTCGTGTGCGGGCCGAGCCACCTCTCGGCCGGACCGTGGCAGCCCTCGCAGGTGACGCCGTCCGCCACGTCGAAGGAGCGGCCGCGTCGTTCCTGAGGCGCGTCGACCGTGTGGCAGGCGAGACAGCGCGGCTCCTTCTCGGCGCCCCCCTTCAGTCCGAGATTGCGGGCGATCGTGCGCGACCGCTCCTGCAGGAGGTGGGCGTAGGCCTGCGCGTGCTCGTCCTTGGTGACCCAGACGGTGTGCTCGTTCTGCGGGACGCGGCCGTCGGTCCGGGGTCGGAGGCTGCCGTGGCACTGGGAGGAGGAGCAGGAGCCCGATCCCGTGTAATCGGGATCCGGATCGACCGCGCGGGCGTTCGGCGATGCCATGACGGCCAGACAGGCCCACGCCGCCGCGACGAAGGGGATCCCGGCTCGCTCCAAAGGCTCCCTCGGCCCGCGGACATCCAGGCCCGCGGCGGATTCTGCACGACCACGCCTGAAGCCGTCAACAGGCGGGTGGCGCGCCCGATCGGTTTGTGCCATGCTTCCCGGCGATCCTCGAACCTCATTCTTGTGACGCGCGCACGGACATGCTGGACTTGGCGATCCAGATCGTGAACTTCCGTACCCGGCGGTACCTGCCCGCCTGTCTCGACTCGGTGATCACCGATCTGTCCGATTCCGGACTGCGGTCCGGGATCTCGGTCCTCGACAACGCCTCGGGAGACGACCTCGGCGACCTCCAGGCGCGCTACGCGGACGTCGCGTTCAAAAGGAGCGACACCAACCGGGGGTTTGGCGCGGGTCACAACCTGCTCGCCCGAGGGGTACAGGCGAAATACCTGCTGATCCTGAATCCGGACATCGCGTTCAGGGAATCCCGCACCATCGGCCGGCTGCTCGAGACACTGCAGCGGGAGCCCGGCGCCAAGGTGGCCGGCCCGAAGCTCTACGATCCCCGGGGCAACCCGCAGCGCTGGGATCACGCCCGGCTGCGCCCCTCGTTCCGCAGCCCGCCTGAGGCGGTGGGCGATCGCGTGGAGGCGGCGTGGGTGTCCGGCGCCGTTTTCCTGATCGACAAGGGGCTCTTCGACGAGCTGCAGGGCTTCGACGAGAACATCTTCCTCTACGCCGAGGAGCTGGAGCTGTGCCTCAGGATCAGGAAGCAGGGCCACCGCGTCGTCTACGACCCGACCATCGGAGTGATGCACGTCGGGCAGGTCTCGGGGAGGAGGAAGGACTACATCTACACGTCCTACGACTATATCCTCGACAAGCACTACCGGCACACGCTGCTGTACTACCCCCTGAAGGCCCTCAACGCGCTGCTCCGCCGAACTGTCAAGCCGGCGGATTCAGGTATAGCGACAGGTCCCCCGGCCGCTTGAGATTCAGGATGGCCTTCCGATCCTTCCGGAGATCGTCGTAGGTCATCGCCTCGATCCGGCGCGGATGCGGAGGAAGCTGGCTCCGTAGGCGCACGCCTGGACGACCTTCATCCGATTCATGACTGACTTCGGATCCTCCTGGACACTATCACGTCCTCCTTCTGCTAGACTCCGCGCGACGTCCTGCGAGCGATGCCCGATCCAATCGCCGAAATCCGACTCGACCGCGGCGAGCCGCTCAACGCCGAGGAATTGTCGCGCCTGCCGTTCTTCCAGGGGCCGCAGGCGCGCACGCTGGAGAAGTATCCAGGCGCCGTGGTGCGGCGCCGGTTCCGCAAGGGCGAGGTCGTCTGCCGCGAAGGGGAGTACGGCTCGACGGCGTTCCTGATCCTGGAAGGCTCGGTCACGGTGTCGATCGGCGCGCCGATGGGCCACGTCAGGACGGCCGGCGGCGCTGGAGGGCTGGTGCGCCGGATCCGCAGCCGGTTGTTGGGCCACAAGGAGGACCCGCGCGCGGGCGTCGGAGGACGGCCGATCCCGATCGACGCCCCGGTCAACCTGACGACGGACAAGCCGGTCGCCACCCTCTCGGCCGGCAGCCTGTTCGGAGAGATGACCTGCCTGTCGTTCTACCCGCGCTCCGCCACGGTCGTCGCGGCCGAGGACTGCGTCCTGCTGGAGATGCTCCGGAACGTCCTGCAGATCCTGAGGAAGAGCCCCGCCTTCCGTGAGCAGCTCGAGACCGACTACCGCGCCCGCGCCATGGACGAACACCTGAGGTCCGTGCCCCTCCTCGCCGGGCTTTCGGATGCGTTCCTCGACCGGCTCCGATCGAAGGTCTCCCTCGTCTCCTACGAGCCGGGCCAGGCGATCTGCCGCGAGGGGGAGCCCGCGGACGCCTTCTACCTGATCCGGATCGGCTTCGTGCGCGTGGCGCGCTCCTTCCCCGGGGGGGAGGTCGTGCTCGCGTACCTGTCGCGCGGCGACGCCTTCGGCGAGATGGGCCTGCTCGGGGAGGGCGCGCGCGAGGCCTCCTGTTCCGCCCTCGACCACGTCGAGGTGGTGCGCATCGCCGCCGAGGAGTTCCGCGCCATGACCGCGGAGTTCCCCGACATCCGGGCCCGCCTCGAGGAGACGGCCTCGAGCCGCCGGCGCGCCAACCTGGCCCGGGCGCAGCAGGCCTCGGGCGCGCGCCTGGACGAGTTCCTCGAGCAAGGGCTGATGCAGGCGCAGAGCCTCCTGGTGCTCGATCTCGAGCGCTGCACCCGCTGCGACGAGTGCGTGCGCGCCTGCGCCGACACGCACGACGGGGTCACCCGGCTCATCCGCGACGGGCTCCGGTTCGACAAGTACCTGGTCGCGACCTCCTGCCGGCAGTGCCGGGATCCGCTCTGCATGGTCGGCTGCCCCGTCGGATCGATCCGGCGCAAGGACTCGCTCGAGATCATCATCGAGGACTGGTGCATCGGCTGCGGGCTTTGCGCCCGGAACTGCCCCTACGGCAACATCAACATGCACCCCGTCCCGCTGGCGCCGGGCGCCGCGGAGGCCGCCGCTCCGCCGGCCGCGGCCCCTCCGGCCGCCGCCCCCGCGTCCAAGGCGGCGGTCAAGACGACCCGCGACAAGGCGATCACCTGCGATCTGTGCGCGCACCTCGAGGAGCCGTCCTGCGTCGTCGCCTGCCCGCACGAGGCGGCGTTCCGCGTCCAGCCGGGCGAGTTCTTCGCGGAGCGAATCGGCCCGGCGTGATCGTCGACGCGACGCACCGCGGATGGATGCTCGCGACGGCGGGGCTGGCCGTGGCGGCCGCCGCGGCCTACGGTCTCGCCTCGCGGAGCGCCCCGGGCGGGGTGACCGGGGACAGCGCGGCGGGGCTCGCCTTCGGGATCGCCGCGGCCGGCCTCATGATGTTCGAAGGGCTCCTGGCGGCCAGGAAGCGCAAGCGCGCCTGGCGCCTGGGTCGCGCCGCCACCTGGATGCGCGGCCACATCTGGCTCGGGGTCCTGGCGGTGCCGCTCGTCCTGTTCCACTCCGGGTTCCACTCCGGAGGCGCCATCACGACCATCCTCCTCGTCCTGTTCGGGCTCGTCACCCTGTCGGGGCTCTTCGGGTTGGCGCTGCAGCAGGTCCTGCCCCGCGTGATGACGGCGCGCGTCGAAATGGAGACGGTGTTCGAGCAGATCCCGCAGGTCGTGGCGCAGCTCCGCAAGGAGGCGGCGGAGCGGGCCGCCAAGACGGGGGACCCGGTGATCGCAAAGGTCCATCGCGAGGCGATCGAGCCGTTCCTCCTGAGCGACGGCGGGCGGGCGCAGCGCCTCGGGGACGCAGGCCGATCCGAGGCCATGTTCGCGGAGCTCAAGAGGCTGGTCCCCCTGGCGCACCACGAGACGCTCGCCGACCTGGCGCACATCTGCGAGGAGAGGCGGCAGCTCGCGTTGCAGGCCCGGCTGCACCGCTGGCTGCACAACTGGCTCCTGGTGCACGTCCCCGTCTCCTACGCCCTCCTGCTGCTCGTCGCGGCGCACGCCGTGATGACTCTCCTCTACTGAGGCGGCGGTGGCGCGCGCGCGCACCACGAAGACCCTCGCGAAGCGGATCGAGCTGGACTATTTTCACAAGCCCCACGCCTTGCGGACCTGGATGCGGCGGTTGTCGTGGACGGCGGCGGGACTCGCGGCCCTCGTCGTCCTGCTGGCCCTCCGGCCCGCCGGGCGCATCGCCTGGTCGTCCGGGGGCCTGACGCCGCCGCATGCCCTGTTCCAGGCCGACTGCGCCGCCTGCCACGCCCGGGCCGCCGGCGGCCCGGTCGAGGACGCCGCCTGCACCGCCTGCCATGCCGGGCCGCCGCATCACGAAGGTGCTTCGAAGGCGCCCGCCTGCGCCTCGTGCCACGAGGAACACCGCGGGCGGCCACTGCTGCGCGTGGACGACTCGCACTGCACGGCGTGCCACGCGGACTTGAAGTCCGTCCCGAGGCCGGAGCCGGCCGCCTCGCTGACAGGCTCCGCAGTGCGGTCCGTGGCGGAGCGCGTCGTCTCGTTCCCGGGGGGACACCCGGAGTTCCACGCCGTGTCGCTCGGGCGGGACGAGGGGAGGCTCCGGCTCAACCACGAGCTGCATCTCAAGCGCGATCTCAAGGGGCTGCGCGGTCCGGTGACGCTGGATTGCGCCTCGTGCCACGCCGGCGACGCCGAGGGACGCCTCATGAAGCCGGTCGACTACGAGACGCACTGTGCGTCGTGCCACCCGCTCACGTTCGAGAGCGGGGACTCGCTGCCCGCGGGCACGGTCGTGCCGCACGGCGATCCGGCTGAGGCGCTCCGCCGGCTCGTGGAGCTCTACGCCGGCACGGCCGTGGCCGAGGACGACGCGGCCCGCGCCGTCGATCCCGTGGCGATCGCCCTGGCCCGCCAGCGGGCGCGCCGCGCGCGCCTCGAGTCTCCGGCCTACGTGCCGCTGTCCCGGCCGCCCGGCACGGAGCGCGCGTTCGTCGTGGAGAGGGTCGGCCTCGCGGTCCGGATCCTGGAGCGGCAGACCTGCGCCCTGTGCCATGGTCCCGGGGGAGGAGAGCCGCTGCCGGCTGCGGCGCCGCCGCCCGACGGCGGCTCGATCCTGCCGGCTCCTCCCGTGGTGCCGAAGCCGGAGATCCCGCCCTCGTGGATGCCGCGCGCCCGCTTCGCGCACCGTCCCCACCGGGCCCTCGCCTGCACGGCCTGCCACCCCGCGGCCGGCGCGAGCCAGCGCACGTCCGACGTGCTGGTCCCGGGCCGCGAGGTCTGCGCCTCCTGCCATCACGCGGGCGGCGGCGCGCCGGTGACCTGCGTTTTCTGTCACGGCTACCACGTGGCGGAGGAGAACCTGCTCGGACCCGGGCGTCTCGGCCTGCCGCGGCATGGGCTCTGGATCAGGGGAGCGTCAGCTCCATCCCCTCCCGCGCCGCGCTGACCTCGATCCCACCCGGGGAGGCGAGCGCCTCGGCGGCGGTCTCGGCGGCGAGGCGCGCGACCGCCGCGTCGTCGAGGTCGGGGGCGAAGTGGAACAGGTGCAGGCGGCGGGCGGAGGCCAAACGGCAGAACTCCAGCGCGTGGTGCGGCGTCGAGTGCCCCCAGGTCTTGCGCGACTGGTAGCCGGCGTCGTCGAAGAACGTGTCGTGGATCACCAGGTCGGCGTCGCGCGCCGCAGCCACCACGAGGTCCCGTTGGCGCCGCCCCACGGCGTCCGGCCGGCCCTCGACGTCCATGCCGTCGCCGAGCAGCACGTCGTCCCAGGGCGCGGTGTCGCAGAGGTAGGCGAGGCGGGCGTTCGTCGCGGTTTCGGTGACGACGTAGCCGAGGGTGACGCCGGCGTGGTTCAGGCGCACCGGAAGCACTCGCGCCGCCGGCAGGTCGAACGGAACCCCTTCGTGGACGCCGTGGAACCGGTAGGCACGCCGGACCACGTCGAAGGGCACGGGGAAGTTGACCATGTTGTGCTGCAGCGAGACGACGTTGTCGAGGAGCGGCGCCCCCGAGGCGACGTGGTCGCTGGCGCAGACGTCGAACTGGTTCCCCGGAACGTACGCCGGCTCGAAGAACGGGATTCCCTGGATGTGGTCCCAGTGGCGGTGGGTGAAGAGGAACGTCGCGCGTCCGCGACCCGACGCGAACTCGGGGCGCGCCATGAGCGCGCGCCCCAGCGCCCTGAGGCCCGTCCCGCCGTCCAGGATCAGGAGCGCGCCGTCCGAGAGGGTGAGGGAGATGCACGGCGTGTTGCCGCCCGTAAGGACCGTGTCCGGCCCCGGCACGGCGATCGAGCCGCGCACCCCCCAGTAGCGGATCTTCAAGGGCACGCCCCACGATCGGCGTCGGCGGCTTCGCGGCGCGCCGAGGCCGGCGGCTTCCGCACGGGCGGCCTCCTGAGGCCCGGCTCCGCGCGGGGCGGCGGCGGAGCGGGGAGGGCGAAGGGTCGGGGCGGTCCCGGCGGGCGGTCGGTGACCGTGAACGGCGCGCCGTCGCGCAGATAGAGCCGCTCCATCTCCTCCCGGGTGAACGGACGCGCGCCGCGCCGGCCGAAGACCGCGAGCTGGTGACCCGTCTCGTCCACGGCCCGATCGCGATCGAGCCCCTCCGCGACCGCGAGCGCCGGGCCGTGCGTCGGGTAGGTGGCGATCAACCGCGGCGCCAGGGGCGGGGCGAAGCCGTAGTGCCCCGGCGTGTCCTTGGGGGACGTGAGCTGCACCACCCGCACGCCGTTTCTACCGTCGGCGACATAGGCGAACAGGCTGGTGTTGGTCATGGCGATCTTCACGTCGTGGGCGTCGTCGATGACGCCCCCGGCGTCGAACGCCTGGAGCAGGCGCGGCCGTTCCGGCTGCTCGACGTCGATGATCGCGAGGCCCCGCCGTCCCGCCGCGACGAAGGCCGTGGTGCGCGACACGTAGAGACCGCGCGCGTCCTCGAGCGGGACCGTGGCCCCCGCCACGGGCACCGGCCGGTCGGGATGGGTCACGTCGAGCACCTTGAGCCCCTCGGAGTCGGTCAGGAACAGATAGCGGAACTGTACCATGGCGGCGCGCGGCCCTTTGAGGGCCGGCTCTCGCACCTCGCCCGTGAGTCGCGGGGCCAGCGGGTCGTCGAGAGACACCACGACGAGCCCGCGGTCGCAGAGCACGTACGCGAAGTGGCCCGCCAGAGTCAGGTTCGACGCCCCGCCGAGGGCGCCTTCGGGGTTGAAGGTCGCGGCCCGCGCCAGGAAGTTGTTGAGCGGATCGCCGTCGAGCAGCGTCCCCGCGCCGACCACGATCAGCCCCTCCTGCCGGTCCGTGACGTAGAGGTAGCCGTAGAACGGGTGGATCGGCTGCTCCTCGTTCTCCGGCAGCCGGGCGCGCGCCGGGTCGATGGCGAGCGTGCTCGGGGAGGCGACGGCCGTGGCCCAGGCCGTCCTGACGCGAGTGCTCTGACCGAGCGGCGAGACCGGCGCGGTCACGATGCGCTCGGAGAAGTCCTTGTTCTCGATGTTGGCGATGTCGTAGACCATCAGGCCGCCGGGGCCGTCGGCCGTATACAGGTACTCCCCCCGGACGGCGATCGAGCGCGCGTCGCGGGCCGCGTGGTGGTGCCCTTCCCGGAGGGCGCTCCCGCGCGCCTCGTGCTCGGCGAAGCGATCCGGGTAGGCGAGGGCGTGCAGGCGCGATCCGATGACCGCCTGCGGCTCTCCGAGCTCCGTCACCTCCACCGCCTCGACGCCGTCCGAGCCCAGGGCGACCCACGCGTACCGGCCGAGGAAGTTGACCGCCTTGGTCCCCAGCCCCAGGAGCTGGGCCATCGTCGCGTTGTTGTCACCGGCCGCCGAGAGATGGCAGTCGGTGCAGGCCTTCGTCTCGCGGGAGCGCACCGAGTGCGGCACGTGCGTGTTGAAGACCTGGCCGGAGTACCCCTCCGCCGACACCGTCTGCTGCTGATAGTAGATCCAGGAGCGGTTCTGGTTCTGGCTCGAGACCACGACGGCCGACGAGGAGCGCACCGGAGCGACGCGGCGCCCGGTCACGGTCCCGTCCCGGGCCAGCATGTAGAAGTCGTCGCGCAGGACCTGGGGATTGTAGGAAGTCCAGTTGCGGAGCATCCGCCCGTCGTCATGCAGGAGGGGCGCCTTCTCGTTGGCCCGCATCGGCACGTGACAGCCGAAGCAGGAGGTCACGAAGGCCGAATGGCACGCGTAGCAGGTCATCGATCCGTTCGCGTGGGCCAGTTCTTCTTCGTCCTGCGGCAGGTCGCCCCAGGTCTTTCCGTCGCGCCGCACCGTCTTCGCCAGCCGCGAGCGCTCGTTGTAGTGGGGCGAGGCCGGGTCGAGGGTGTCGAGCACCTGCACGATCTCCCATTCCCGGTCCGGGTCGAGCATCGAGCGCTGGAGGACCCGGTCCCCCTCCCTCCGGAAGCGCCGGCGCCCCGACGGCGTGGAGTAGGCGGTGAGGGGATGGCCTTCCGAGGACGCGGGACCGGACGTCGTCAAGGTGGCGCGGCGCCGCGCCGTGCCATGGCAGTCGACGCAGTCGATCTCGATGGCGTTCCGGGCCTCGCCGTACAGCAGCCCGTCGCCGTGGACGTCCTGCTCGAAATGGCAGTCGACGCAGTGCATCCCCTTCTCGAGGTGGATGTCCTGGAGGTGCACCGCGCGGCGGAAGCGGTTGGGCGCGTCGAACGGCACCACCTGTCCCGAGGCGTCGAGCAGGCGGCCCTGGCGGTCCTGACGGTAGACGTTGCGGAACACCCAGCCGTGGCCGTGGTAGTCGGCGAACTGCGTGCCGCTCAGGTCGGGGTTGAGAGCGGAGACCTCCGCCAGGAACTCGGGGTCCGACCACAGGCCGCGCAGCGCCGCCTCCTCCGGATTGGCGTCGAGGAGCGTCCGCCGTTCTCCCGGCCTCCTCGAGGCCGGCTCGCGAGGGTACATCCTTTCGCCGTCGGTCTCCTGGTCCCACCACATGGTGCCGTAGTAGGCGTTGACGAACGACGCCCCCTGGTGCATGTGGCAGACCATGCAGGTGCTGGACGGGATCGATCGCGTCAGGGAGTGCCGGAGGGGGTGGCCGGACTGCTCCCGCGGCTGCGTCGGATCGTCGCTCGCGCCGTGCCCGCGGTTGCCGAAGCGGGCATACGGCCCCGAGTGGAGCGGGTCGCGATCGTTGGCGTACACGACGTGACAGGCGGTGCAGCCGGAGGAGCGGTAGTCCCCCGGGTGGTCGTTGGTGCCGAGGAACGACAGCATCGGGTCGAGCAGCCGCGTCTTCTGCAGGCCGAGGAACACCGGATCGGTGCGCAGCAGCGTTCCGAAGCCGCGGGTCGAGAGGCGCGGGTCGGGGCGCCCCGGCTCCTCCTCGCGGAGCGGCAGGCCGACTTCCGGCGTGAACCGGCCGCCGCGCTCGAACACGCGCAGGACGTTCCCGGGCTGGGTGATCTCGAAGCGGGGGAGAGGGTCGAGGAACGGCAGGATCCCCTTGGCGCGCGTCTCCTCGGGCGTCGGCGGCGGGATCGAGTAGAGCCGCCGCGGGCGGCCCAAGGCGTCGTACGATTCCCCGAAACGGTAGTCCTTCAGGGGAAGGGCGCCGTTGTTGTAGAGCGCCGCTCCCCAGAGCATGGCGCCCGTGGTCATCATCGATTTGCTGACGCGCTGGACCTCGGACGGATGGCAGCCGGCCGGACCACATGTCATGGGCGCCGCACGCAGGTCGCCCGGGTTGACGAAGCGGACGAACGCCGGATCCTCGTGGTTGAGCAGCGTGTAGGTACGCTCGGGGTTGGCCGAACTCGGCCAGGCGTCCGGGAAGCGCGGGCGGACGTGCGCCTTCTCCTTGTCGGCCGCGGACGCGTCGCCGCCGTGGCAATCGACGCAGCCCAGGCGGACCGAACGGCTGCTGTGCATCGGCTCGATGCCGGCGTGGCACCGGGACGAGGTGCAGCCGGCCGACTTGGCGCGCGCCTCGTCGTCGGTCTGGCGCGCCAGGTCGGGAGCGGGTGCGCCCGAGGAGCCGGCCGCGTCAGCCGCGGCGGCCCGCGCGGCCGTCAGCAGCAGGACGAGTCCTAGAGCCGACCAGGCCCGGCCCGCCGTCCTCCGATCCATCGTCGTGCGCAACGACGTCCGCGCCTCCGCCATCTCAGTACACCAGCGTGAGCGACGCAGTCAGCGAATAGAGCTGCCGGCCGGCATAGATGTCCTCGAACCCCGGTCCGGGGAACAGCGTCGAAGCGGTCCCGGTCACGATCATGTTGTTGTTGAGATACGGGCGCCACTGGACGCCGCATCCGAGGTCGGTCCCGATGAAGCGATCGATCCCCGGCTGGAACAGGAGCAGCTCGAGCGAGGCCGGGTCGTCGAACCAGAGCAGGTTGAGGTTGGCTCCCAGGCGCACCTTCGGCGTGACCTCCGCGTCGGCGCCGCCGCCCAGGAGACGCAGCCCCGGGTTGACGAAGCTCGCCTGTCCCTCCGCCTTGGAGGAGCGGAGCGTCGGCAGAAGGCTCGACGCGCCGACCAGCTCGACCTTGGTGCCGGTGAGCGGGATGCCCTGGCGCACCCAGAACGAGGTGCCGGCGCCGGCGAACTGGGGATTGTCGAACACCGCGTCGAAGCCCTCGGCGCGATCGTCGACCGGATCCTGGTCGCCCGAGGCCCAGAGGGCCTGGCCACGGTACCGCATCCAGTCCTTGTCGAAGGAGATCTCCGCCGCCGCCATCCAGGCGTCGATGTCGACCGGGCGCGCCGCGATCGGGTTCTCGGAATCGTCTCCGGAGGCGTGGTACAGCGCGTGGGTCAGGTTGAGCCGGCCGATGTGCCCCGATCCGACCCAGCCCAGGTAGGTGGCGTCGACGGCGTGCGGCTGGAGCGAGCCGATCGCCGCCGGGCGGACCAGGAAGCCGTTGTCGTCGAAGTGGACGCTCTCCTCGTCGCGATTCAGGTGCCAGGAGAGGCCGGCCGTGTAGCCCGGCCAGATGAAGTCCTGCCGGTAGAGGTTGGCGATATAGACCTGCTGGCGGCGGGAGTCGAGGTCGCTGGTGTTGAGCAGGGAGTTCGTGTCCTTCTCGTACATCTTGAAATAGGCGAGGTTCCAGGAGGAGCGGTTCGCGGCCCAGTTCCCGAACAGGCGGACCCCGGGTTCGTTGTCGGCGAAGATGAGGCCGCGGAAATCGGACAGGAAGCCCTGCACGCCGGCGCGCAGCGACACGACGTCGTAGGCGGGGGAGACATCGAACAGCTTCACCTCGACGAAGCCTTCCTGGAGCCCGACATGGTGGTCGGTGCGCTCCGTCCCCTCCCTCACGTCGATGTCGACGATTCCGTTTTCCTCAGCGTGCAGGACGTTGAGCTGGCCCGCCGGTGTGACGCGCACCCGCCAGTCGACCGGCCGGAAGGCCGCAGCGCCGTGGAACAGATCGAGCGACAGGAGGAGCGTCGTCGAGCCCTGGAGCTCATCGCCACCGCCGAAGAACTCCTCGCTCCCCGGGTCGGCCGAGGAGGCGCCGCTCGGCGCCGGCAGGCGCCGGGCGTCGGCCAGCGTGTCGGAGACCAGTGTGAGATTCAGGAAGGTGGCCTTGCCGGCGATCGGATAGTCCCCCTTCAGGACGTTCTGATGGTAGGGGTCGTACCAGTGTCCTTGCGTGTACGGGGCGGCGCGCCTCCGGCCGTGCGCGTAGCGGTCCCAGTCAGGGAAGGCGATGCGCCACCGATCATCGATCGGCAGGAAGTCGTCCGCAACGGCCGGCGCCTGCGCCCGAGCCAGACTTCCCGCCCCGAGCAGACCCAGAAGGCAGAGGGACGCGCGGGCAAGGCGCCGGGCCCGCGTCCGCGGGGGCGCGGGGCGATCCTCGGGCAGCTGAATGACGGGCTGTTCGATGGCAGGCCTCGCGGCTCCGAAGCTCGGACCGGCAGCCTACTACCACGGCCCGTGACCGCCGTCAATAACGTCTCAGTCGCAGCCATGGGCCGGAAGTCGCTCGGCAAAGGCGCCGGGCCCCCGGCAGGCGCGGGCCCGGTGCCTCGGACGGGGGTGATCGATCGGTGGTTGCGGGTTGCGGCTCAGGCCGCGCGCATGGAGGGCCCGCTGGGCGGCCTGAGATCCAGCGAGCGCAGCTTGCGCTTCAGCATGACGACGTGCAGGGCGTAGGACAGCTTGCGCACGAAGGTGCACAGGTCGGCGGTGTCACCCCGGATGGCGCCGTTCACGCCGCCGTCGCCGTAAAGCAGGATCACCATCCGGTCCTCGACGTATCCCGGCACCAGGAGCAGCTCGGAGGGGACTTCGATGCGCATCGACTTGAAGGAGGCGTGGATGCCGACGTCCTCGGGCACCGATCCCCGATAGTGATCGCGCTCGAGCAGGAGCTCGAACAGGGGGTCCGAGGTGACCGAGAGGTTCAGGATCCGCCCTCGCTCCTGATCCCAACCGAGACCGCGCGAGCACCAGAGCGACGCGTTCGTGGATCGGATCAGGAAGAGGGCGCAGCGCTCGAGCCCGTGCGAGGCGTACTCGAGCGCGCACTGGGCCAGGTCCTCCGCGGCCTCGGCCTGGCAGAGCCGGTTCGACAAGCCCTCCTGAGCGAGGTTACCCGTGCTCCGGGTGAGGTCCGGCGCCCCTCGCTGGTGCGCCGCGACCCCCGTCGCAGCGCTCGGCGACGCGCCGAACGACGTCGCCGCGGGCTGTGGCGCGCCATGCTGCGGCACGACGTGCTGGGGCGCGACCAACGACGGCTCGGCGAACTGCGGCGCGGTCGGTTGGGGGGCTCCTAACTCGCCTGCCGATGGACGGGTCGCCGGTCGGAAGCTCGAGAACGGATCTGGCGACGGGCTCATGGGCGCCGGTGGCGCGAACGGAGATGCGCCCCGCGCCGGGGGCGGAGGTGGCACGATTCCCTGCGCCGGCGGATGGTGCGACGACATGGTCTGTGCTATGGGGGCCGGTGTGGCGGAAACCTGTGCGGGTGGACCGGATGGCGCCGCCCGGTGCATCGGTGGGGCCGGAGGCGGTCCGCCCTCCCAATCCTCCGTCTCGGGCCTGGTTGCAGGCGTCGCGGCGGGCGGTTCCGGCGGCGCGGAGAGCTCCACGGACTCCTTCGCCTTGCCGAGGGCCTCGAGGTAGGGGGGCGGGGCGTAGGTGTTGACGAGTGCCGGGCGGCCCCTCTCCTGAGGTCCGTCGTTCACCCGCTGGCCGCCGTGGCCGGCGTCTATGTCAGGGAAGACGGCGATGTACCGCTGGCGCCGGGGGATGTCGTAGTAGCGCTCCATGACCTGGAAGATGCGGGCCTCGGGCGCCACCCAGGGCTCGATCTTGCACGCCGTCGCGAAGGAGATCTCGTCCAGCGCCGGGAGGTTCTTCGGATCGATCATCGCGAGGTGGAGCATCCGGTTGGTGCGCTCGAACGGCACCGCGTGGTACTTCTCCACCAGTCGCTGCGTCATCGTTTCGATGACCGAGCGCGGCACGTCGGTGAACAATCCAGGAGGCGCGTAGCGCACGCGGAAGATCGCGGCCAGGGACTCGCCGAGGAGCTGCTCGTCGACCAGCCCCATCTCCATGAGGCAGGTGCCCAGATGCCCGCCGAAGATGAGCTGCGCGCGCAGCGCCTGCTCCAGCTGCTCCTTGGTGATGACGCCCTTCTGGATGAGGAACTCCCCGAGCCTCACGGCCGGGCCCGACGCAGTCCTGGATCGGATAGACCCATCAGTACATCCCCCGCCCCCACCCAATATGTATCAGGGAACGCAGGAGTCAAAGGGGAGGGGGGCCCGCCGTGCCGGACCGGCTTCGCGAACCGCCGTCAGGGATTTGGCGCCGCGCGCGAACGTCGCCAACCCGGGAGCAATGATAGGCTACGCCAATGGACCTCGTCCGGACGATCATCGACCTGTTCCTGCACCTCGACCGGCACCTTGGCGAGATCATCCGTGGCTACGGGACCTGGACCTATTTGATCCTGGGGCTGGTGGTCTTCCTGGAAACCGGCGTGGTGGCGACGCCGTTCCTGCCTGGCGACTCGCTCCTGTTCGCCGCCGGCACCTTCGCCGCCCTGGGCGCTCTGGACGTGACGGTCGTCCTCGTCGTCCTGTCCGCGGCGGCCATCCTCGGCGACACGGCGAACTACTGGATCGGCCGGAAGATCGGCCCGCGGGTGTTCCAGTCGGACGTGCGCTTTCTCAAGCGCGAGCACCTGATGCGCACGCACGCCTTCTACGAGAAGCACGGGGGCAAGACGATCGTCCTCGCGCGGTTCATCCCGATCGTGCGCACCTTCGCGCCGTTCGTCGCGGGGATCGGGGCCATGTCCTACCGCCGCTTCCTGGCCTACAACGTCTTCGGGGGGCTGCTCTGGGTGGGGCTGTTCGTGCTGGGCGGCTATTTCTTCGGAAACCTGCCGATCGTGAAAGAGAATTTCTCGCTGGTGATCCTGGCGATCATCATCCTCTCCGTCCTGCCGCTGGTCTTCGAATACGTGCGCCAGCGCCGCGGTCGCGCCGTCGCATCTCCGCCCTGATCGAGCCCCCCCCGGCCGGACCGCCGCGGCGAGGCCCCCCTAGGGTAGAATCCGGCACGCAATCCGACAGAAGGAGGAGAGCGATGTCCGTCCGACCCGTCCGCCGTGTCGCCCTGTTGCTGTGCATGGCCGCCCTGGCCGCCGTCTCTGCTTTGCAGGCCGCCGAGGAGCCGGAGAAACCGTCGAAGGGGCCGGCCGAGCTCAAGGGTCTCAAATACCGCCTGGTCGGGCCGCCCGCCGGGGGGCGTGTGTCGCGCGCGGCCGGGATCGCCGGGAACCCGCTCATCTATTACGCGGCGACCGCGTCCGGCGGCGTCTGGAAGTCCGAGGACGGCGGCATCCAGTGGAAGTCGATCTTCGACGAGCAGCCGATCTCCTCCATCGGCTCGATCGCCATAGCGCCCTCCAGCCCCGGCGTGGTCTACGTCGGGTCCGGCGAGGCCAACATCCGCGGCAACGTGGGGGCCGGCAACGGCATCTACAAGTCGACGGATGGCGGCCGGACCTGGACCCACGTCTGGAAGCAGGAGGGGCAGATCGGCACCATGGTCGTCCATCCGGCGAACCCCGACATCGCCTTCGCGGCCGTGCTCGGCCACGCCTTCGGCCCCAACCCCGAGCGGGGCGTCTACAGGACGAAGGACGGGGGCAAGACCTGGCTGCAGGTGCTCAAGAAGGACGCCGACACCGGCGCGTCCGATGTCGCCCTCGATCCCTCGAGCCCGAACGTGGTGTTCGCCGGGCTCTGGCAGACTCGGCGCTATCCCTGGGGGCTGACGAGCGGCGGTCCCGGCAGCGGCCTGTACGTGTCGCGGGACGGCGGCGACTCCTGGGCGCAGATCACCGGGCACGGCCTGCCGGACGGTCCCTGGGGGAAGGTCGGCGTGTCGGTCGCCCCCTCGGATGGGAGGCGCGTCTACGCCCTGATCGAGGCGGAGAAGGGGGGGCTCTTTCGATCGGACGACGGTGGCGAGTCCTGGTCGCTCGCCAGCGATCACCGCGCTCTAAGACAGCGGGCCTGGTACTACACGACCCTCACCATCGATCCATCCAATCCCGACATCGTCTGGTTCCCGCAGGTCCCCCTGCTGAAGACGGTCGACGGGGGCAAGACGATCAAGAAGGTGAAGGGGGCGCACCACGGCGATCACCACGACATCTGGATCGATCCCCGGAACCCATCCCGGGTGATCGGCGCGAACGACGGCGGCGTCGACCTGTCCTGGGACGGCGGCGAGAAGTGGTACATGCCGAGGCTGCCGATTTCGCAGTTCTACCACGTGACCGCCGACAACTCCGTCCCGTACCGCGTGATGGGGGCGATGCAGGACCTCGGGACCGCGTCCGGGCCGAGCGACAGCCTCGCTTCGGACGACATCGCGATGGGTGACTGGATCGACGTCGGGGGCGGGGAGGCCGGGCACGTGGTCGCCAGTTCCGATGATCCGGACGTCGTCTACGCCGGCGAGTATCTGGGGATCATCACGCGCTTCGATCGCAAGACCGGCATGGTCCGGAACGTCGCCGTCTATCCCGAGAACGGCTCGGGGCACGGCGCCGAGGACATGCTCTACCGCTTCCAGTGGACCGCCCCGATCGCCACCTCGCCGCACGATCCCAAGGTCGTCTACCACGGCGGCAACGTGCTCTTCAAGACCGCGGACGGCGGGCAGACCTGGACGGCGATCAGCCCCGACCTGACCCGGAACGACAAGTCGAAGCAGAAGTGGTCGGGGGGCCCGATCACCGGGGACAACACCGGCGCCGAGTACTACTGCACCATCTTCGCCATCGCGGAGTCGCCCCTCGAGAAGGGTCTCCTGTGGGTCGGCAGCGACGACGGGCTCGTGCACGTGAGCCGGGACGGAGGCGCCCACTGGATCAACGTCACCTCGGCCATCAAGGGGCTGCCCGAGTGGGGCACCGTCAGCATCGTCGAGCCGTCGCCGCACGCCGCTGGCACGGCGTACGTCGTCGTCGACGCGCACCGTCTCGACGACATGCGGCCGTACCTCTGGAAGACGACGGACTACGGGAAGACCTGGAAGAACCTCGCCTCGAACCTGCCGAAGGACGTCTACCTGCACGCGGTGCGCGAGGACCCGAAGCGCAAGGGGCTGCTGTTCCTCGGCACGGAGCGCGGCGTGTCGTTCTCGCGCGACGACGGCGGCACCTGGCAGGTGCTGGGCCTGAACCTGCCGACGGTCGCCGTGCACGACCTCGTCGTCAAGGGGGACGACCTCGTGGTCGGCACCCTCGGCCGATCGATCTGGATCCTCGACGACCTGACGGCGATCCGCAACTGGTCCCCCGAGATCGCCGGCCGGGCCGTCCACCTGTTCCCGGCACAACCGGTCACGCGCTGGGAGTACCGCTCGGCCGTGTACGGGGACAGCGCCGGCGAGAACCGACCCCGCGGCGCCATCCTGCAGTACGCGCTCAAGGCGAAGCCGGAAGGGGAGATGAAGCTCGAGATCCTCGACGCCTCGGGAACGGTGGTCCGCACGATCACGAGCAAGAAGGAGGAGCCGGAGCTTCCCGAGGGCGACCCGGACGGACCGGACGAGCCGCCCAAGCGGGCGGTCCTCTCGACCGATCCCGGGACGCAGCGGGTCGTCTGGGATCTGAAGTGGGAGAAAGGGCCCAAAATCAAGGACGCCAAGGTCGAGGGCAATCCGGAAGCGGCGCCACGCGTGCGGCCCGGGCCCTACACCGTCCGCCTGACGGCGGCCGGCCAGACCCTGACCACGCCTCTCGAGGTGCTGCCCGATCCGCGCCTGGCGGTGACGCCTGCGGACCTGACCGCGCAGGTGGACTTCGCCCGGAAGGTGCAGGGGGCGGTCGCCCGCCTGACGACGCTCGTGGACCAGATCCGCTCGGTGCGCCGGCAGCTCGCGCTGCGCTCCGAGGCCCTGCAGGGGAACGCGGCCGCGGCGGAGTGGGTCAAGGGGGCCCAGGACCTCATCACGCGCTGCGACTCGCTGGAGGATCGCCTGCACAACACCAAGGCCCAGGTCGAATACGACATCCTGGCGACCGGCTCCCGGCTCTACTCGCGGCTCAGCCCGCTCCTGAGCAGCGCCGTCAGCGGAACGGGCGCGCCGCCGCAGGGGATGCGCGACGTGTTCGCCAGCCAGGTCAAGGAGCTGGACGGCTACGCCGACGAGTGGCAGAAGCTCGTCGGCGAGCGCCTCGCCTCCCTCGAGCGCCAGGGACGGGAGCTGCGCCTGGGCGAGGTCGTCGTGCCGGCGGCCAAGGCGGCGGCGCGCTAGCCGGACGCCGGGCTTCTCGATGACCCTTCCGACGGGATCCCGTCTCGGCCCGTACGAGATCGTCCATCCGATCGGCGCCGGAGGCATGGGGGAGGTGTACCGGGCGCGGGACACGCGCCTCGGGCGCGACGTCGCCGTCAAGGTGCTCCCGGCACGCCTGGCCTCGTCGCCGGAGAGGCGGCAACGCTTCGAGCGCGAGGCGAGGACGATCTCGCAGCTCTCCCACCCGCACATCTGCTCGCTCTTCGACGTGGGCCGGGATGGCGAGACGGACTACCTCGTCATGGAGCTGCTCGAGGGGGAGACGCTGTCGGATCGTCTCGCGAAGGGCCCGCTGCCGCCCGGGCAGACGCTGCGGGCCGGCATGGAGATCGCGGACGCCCTCGACAAGGCGCACCGCCGCGGCATCGTGCACCGGGACCTGAAGCCCGCCAACGTGATGCTGACGAAGACGGGGGTGAAGCTGCTCGACTTCGGTCTGGCGAAGGACGAGGCGCCCGGGAGGGGACAGGCCAGCCTGACCGCTCTGCCCACGCAGCAGGGGCTGACCGCCGAGGGGACGATCCTCGGGACCTTCGAGTACATGGCCCCCGAACAGCTGGAGGGCCGCGAGGCGGACGCGCGCACTGACATCTTCGCCTTCGGCTCCGTCCTGTACGAGATGGCGACCGGGAAGAGGGCCTTCGCGGGGGCGAGCCGCGCCTCGCTGATCTCGGCGATCATGAAGGAGAACCCGGCGCCGATCTCCGCGGTCGAGCCCGCCTCGCCGGCCGCCCTGGACCGCCTCGTCCGGACCTGCCTGGCCAAGGACCCGGAAGAACGCTGGCAGAGCGCGGCCGACCTCCGGCGGGAGCTCGCCTGGATCGGAGAAGGTCCTCCCGCCGCGGCTCCGGCCGCCTCCGCCTCCCCGCGGCGCGCCCGGCTTCCCTGGATCGCCGCCGCCGTGGCCGCGCTCGCGGCGGCGTACTTCGCGATCGAATCCCGCCGGCCGCCTCCCGCGGCGCCGCAGCGGATGGAGCTCTCGATCGTCCTCCCCGACCGCACCATCCAGAACGACTTCTTCGCGGTGTCGCCGGACGGATCGACGCTCGCGTTCTCCGGCATCTCGTCGGGCAAGTCCCTGATCCGGCTGCGCGGGCTCGGCTCGGGCGGCGTCCGCGACCTGCCAGGGACCGGCTCGGCGGAGTCTCTGTTCTGGTCCCCGGATGGCAAGTCACTCGGCTTCGTGGCGCGCGGCAAGCTCCGGCGCATCGACCTCGCGACCGGAGCGATCGAGGACCTCGCGGACGCGGAGGCGGGGCGCGGGGGGACCTGGTCGGCTCGCGGCGAGATCCTGTTCGCCCGCAAGGCGGCCGGCGCCATCCACAAGGTCCTGGCCTCCGGCGGGCCCGTCACCGAGGCGACGTCGCTCGAGGAGGACGACCTGCTGCATCGCTGGCCGCAGTTCCTGCCGGACGGGAAGCGCTTCCTCTTCTACGTCAAGACCGGGAGCCGCGACACGACCGGCACCTACCTCGCCGCGCTCGGCGAGACGGGACGCAGGCTGATCCTGCGCAACGGCGCTACCGGTGTCTTCGTCCCGCCGGCGATGCTCCTGTACGGCCGGGGCTCGGCGCTTCTCGCCCAGCATTTCGATCCGGGGACGGGCGATCTCTCCGGTACCCCCGAGACCGTCGTGCGTCCGGTGGCGCGAGCCGAGCTCGGTTCGTTCATCGATCTGTTCACCGTCTCCCAGACCGGCGTCCTCGTCTTCCGGGCCGGCAGCGCCGAGCGCCAGCTCACCTGGATGGACCGCAAGGGAGGCGTCCTGGGGACCGCGCTGCAGCCGGACCCCATCTGGAGCGTCGTGCTGTCGCCGGACGATCGCGAAGCGGCCATCTCCACCCGGACCACCGAGACCGGCGCTTACGAGAGCCTCCTCGTCGACCTCGGGCGGAACGTCTCCACGCCGCTGGTCGAGTCGGCGTCGATGCCCGTCTGGATGCCCGACGGGCGCGACGTCCTGTATCGCAGCGAGGGGCGGAAGTACGAGATCCGGAGGCGCTCCGCCCACGGCTCTCCGCACGACGAGTCGACCGGCGTCGTCGACAGCTTCGCGACGCCGCATTCCATCTCACCGAACGGCAGTCACGTCCTCTACACGCGCATGGGGGGCAACTTCGACATCGGGGTGCAGAGCCTCGGCGGCAGCGGAACGCCCGAGATCCTCCTCGGCAGCGAGTTCGACGAACGCACGCCGCACTTCTCTCCCGACGGGCGCTTCTTCGTGTACAGCTCGGACGAGCCGGGCCAGTCCGAGATCTTCGTGCGCCGGTTCCCGATGACCCAGGAGGTGTGGCGCGTCTCGACCTCGGGCGGCGAGCAGCCGTCCTGGAGCCGGGACGGCCGGGAAATCTACTTCGTGGCTCCCGACGGCAACCTCATGTCGGCGCCGGTGTCCATCGCCGGATCGGCCCTGTCGATCGGATCGCCGCAGGCGCTCTTCCGCCCGCACGTGATGCTGAACCGAGTCACGAACCAGTACGCCGTGTCGGCCGACGGCCGGCGCTTCCTCGTGGCCGTGCCCACCCAGAGCATCGACGAGGAGCCCTTCCGGGTGCTCCTGAACTGGCAGGCGAAACCCTAGGTCTTCGTGCGAGGGTCCCGCAGCGCGGCGTCGGCCCGGATCATGAGGCTCTTGACCGGCAGGTCGTAGGCGCACGCCTGCTCGCAGAATCCGCTGCAGTGCAGGCAGTGGGCCGCGCGCTCGGAGGCGACGAGACGCGCGTACGACTCCACCGCCCGGCTCTCCTGCTGGTACTCGTGGTAGTACATCGAGAAGCGCAGGATGTCGGCGATCCGCACGTGCTCGGGGCAGGCCGGCAGGCAGGCGCCGCTGAAGCGGCAGACCTGCGTCGAGAACTCCCTCTCGTAGTCCTGGAGAACGGCCCGGTCGGCCTGGGTGAGCGGCTGCCCGGCCGCCGCCGCGTACTCGTCCACCTGCTTGCGGCTGTTGATCGAGATCACCAGGTTCGACACCTTCGGGTTCGACAGGACCCACTTGAGCGCCGCCTGCTTGAAGGTCACGTGCCGGTCGCGGAAGCGGTCGAGGTCGGCCCCCTTGGCGCCCGCGAGCGTCTTCATGGCGACGAACCCGACGCCCTTCGCAGCCGCGCGGGCGATCAGCCGATCCTGCTCCGGGTAATCGAGGAAGTTGTAGCGGCAGAGGAGCACGTCGAAACGGCCGTCGTCGACCGCGTGGTGCATGATCTCCATGAGGTCGGGATCGTGGCCGCTCGCCCCGAGGAAGCGCGCCTTGCCGGCCTTCCGCGCCGCCTCCCACGCCTCGAACATTTCCGGGTTCTGCAGCCGCTTCGTCCCGAGCCCGTCGGAGTCCCGGCCCACCTCGTGGTTCAGCAGGACGTCCACGTGGTCGGTCTGGAGACGCCTCAGGCTGGTCTCGAGCTGGTCGAGGAAGGCCTGCTTCATCGCCTCCTTTCCGAGATGGTGCGGGCACCACTTGGTCGTCAGGACGAACCGATCCCGGCGCCCCTTGAGCGCCTGACCGACCGCCCGCTCGCTGGCGCCGCCGCGGTAACAGTTGGAGGTGTCGACGTAATTGATGCCGCGGTCGAGAGCGTAGAGGAGGACGTCGGGATCGTCGATCGGGTACCCGCCGAAGCCGACCTCGGAGACCACGAGGCCGGTGCGGCCGAGGGTCCGTCGGGGCAGGGCGCCCGCCGTCCCCGCGCCGCCGCCGGCGTCCTGCCCGCACGCGCTCGCTCCGCCGGCCGCGGCCGCCAGGCCGCCGAGCAGCGCCGACTGCTTCACGAACGCCCTCCGGCTGAGGCTGCGCTTGCGACTCATTGACGACCCCTCCTCCAGAGCACGGCGAGGAAGACGATAAAGAACCCCAGGACGTAGATTTTATTCGTAAGCCAGAGAAGCTTCCAGAACGACGCGTCCGGACTGCGGGCGAAGAGCGCCAACTTCACCGCCACGATGGCGATCTCGACGGGTGCGATGACGAGCCCTGCCGGCCGCGCCAGCGGGTGCCCCCGCCACAGGAGCCAAGCCAGGGTCAGATGGGCCACCCACCAGAAATCCCACATGACCGGTGCTGTGGCGTCCGCGCGTCCGGCGGCACGCTCCGACACGGCCCAGAGGCAGGGGGCCAGGTACTTGATCACGACGGTCCAGGT
>DASRJX010000056.1:0-7132 GCA_035649235.1 Candidatus Cryosericum sp. | reverse complement strand
CGCCGGACTTAGGAGGGCCGGCCGGCGCCGAGGTCGTCCGCCAGGATTGCCTTGCCTGCCACTCCGAGGATCTCCTGCGGCAGCAGCGGCTCACCGACCGGCAATGGGCGAAGTCGATCGATAAGATGCGCGGCTGGGGCGCGCCGACGGAGCCCGGGGACCTGGACGCGCTCGCGGCGTACCTGGCGTCCACCTATGCGCACGATTCGGGCCCGTTTCTCCCTGAGACCCTGACCGCGGAGGAGGCGGCCGCCCTCTTCGAGCCGGGCCCCGACGGCGCGCTCGCCCTGGGCGATCGAGAGAGGGGACTGGCACTGTATGGCGACCGGTGCCTGCCGTGCCACGAGGCGGACGGGCGGGGCGGACCGCAGGGGGTCGGTCTTACGGGGCAGCGCATCCTGGACCGGGCGGCCGACTTCGCGGAGACGGTCCGCAAGGGGCGCGGGCGGATGCCCGGGTTCCCCGAGACCACCGATGCCGAGGCCGGCGACCTCCTGTCCTACCTGCGATCGCTGGCCCGCTGACGGTCCCCGGGGCTCAACCTGCCTTGAAGCCCGACACACCCGGCCGGTGGGAAGCCCCTCCGGGCCCGGCCCTGGGCCGAGCCGATCGAGGTCGGGCGGTGGCCGCGTTGCCCGGTCACCCTCGGGGACCTACATTGTCCGGCAGAATGCCCTGGGACCGCGATCCGAGGGCCGAGAGGAGGCCAGACCGATGCAGCCCGCCCGTGCCACCATCATCACTATCGCGACCCTGCTGACGTTCGCGACCATCTTCATCATCGGTGCCGGTTTCGGCCTGCTCGGGAGCAGCCGGGCCGCCGACCGGTCGTGCAAGGTGTCGCTGTCGGCCGGCCTCAACAACACGACGCCCGGCGACCACCGAACGAAGTACACCTTCGGCGTCGGGGCCAACACCGCGGAGTCCTGTGCCGACGTTTCGTTCGCCCTTCACGTGACCGAGACGCTCGCCGACGGGACCAGCAAGGCGACGGACCTCCCCGGCGAGATGCGGGTCCGGGGCCAGACGCGCATCCAGGTGATCGACTTCGAGACCGACGCCCGGAACAAGGTCACCGGCTTCAAGGCCAACCTGAAGTCCTGCTCTCTCTGCGAGGCTCCGTAAATCAGCCTCGCCGCCGCCTCGGGATCCGAACCCGATTCGCCGTCCGCACCGGGCGCCGCCCCGGTGCGCGTGCCGTGGCTGCTCTTCGCCTGCGGCATGGCGTCCCTGTCCCTCGGATCCCTGCTCCTCCGGCTGTCCGCCTTCAGCCCGCCCTCGCTCTGGCTCGACGATGAATGGGTGGCTCTCCTGGTCCGGCACGCGACGCTGCCGCTCCTGTTCCTGGGCAAGCTGCCCGCGTCCCCGGGCTTCATCCTTGCCCTGCGGTCGGCGACCGCGCTCCTGGGAGAGGGAGAATGGCAGCTGCAGCTCGTCCCGTTCCTCGCGGGGCTCCTGGCGATCCTCCTGCTGGGTGTGCTGGCGCTCCGGCTGACCGGCAGCCACGCGCTGGGTTTCGCCGCCGCCGCGATCCTGGCCGCCAACCCGCTCCTCGCCACTTACAGTGTGCGGGTCAAGCAGTTCACGCTGGACGCGCTCGTCACCCTCGTCCTGCTGTCGCTGGCCGCGGCCTGTCTGAGCACCCCGGCCCTGTCGCGCTTCGCCTGTCTCGCGGCCGGCGCCGTGCTGCTTCTGCCCGTCTCCTTCATCTCGTTGTTCCTCGCCCTGCTCCTGGTGAACGCCATCGGCCTGTCGATGACCCTGGAGGGCGCCCGGGCGGAGGTCGCGCCGCGGCGCCGGCTTCTCGTCGTCTGGGTCGGCTTCAATCTGGCCGCACTGGCCCTCTGCTGGTTCCTGATGCTCGGCCGGGGAAATCCCAGCCTCTATCATCACTGGAGGAACTTCTACCTGCCGACGGAGAGCGCCGCCGGCGCCGCCTCCTTCATGGTTCATCTCGGATCGAGGCTGTTCACGAACGCCTTCCCGGAGCATTTCGGCTGGCTCGCCGTGCTCGTCCCCGTGGGTCTGTTCCGGCTCCTCCGCCGGCCGACGTGGCGTCCGCTCGGGATCGCGCTCCTGGGCCTCTACCTGGTGGTCATCGTGGCATCCGGGCTCCGTCTCTATCCCATCGGCGGCGGCCGGACCGACCTGTACATCGCTCCCGTCTCGATCCTCCTGGTCGCGGTGGCGGCGAGGACGGAAGGGCGCCTGGGCCGCTTCCTGACGCCCGCCGTGGCGGTGGCATCGCTCGGCATCTGTTTCGTCTCCCTCCGCGGGATACGTCCGGACTATCCGGACACCGGCTCGTGGGAGACGATGGAGACAGTCAACAAGCTGGTGCGTGACGAGGACGCGCTGGTCATCTACCCCTGGTCCAATTACGCCGTCGGCTACTACGGACGCTGGCCCGTGCACCTCGTGGAGGTGCCGGATTCCACCAACGGCTTCTACGCGGAGCCGGACCGGCCGGGCACGCTGGTGCTGCGCGAAACCTGGCGAGGGGCCTCGTTCGAGAGCGACCGTTCGGTGGTCGCGGAGCAGCTCCAGCCCCTGCTCGCCCAGGGGTACCCGCGGCTCGTCTACGTCGCCATCCGCGGCCCGATCCCGCCGCACACCTGGATCGTGGAGACGATCCTGTCGCAGGGATACGAGGTCGCCCACCAGGAGAGTCACACCGGCGCGATCGTGATGGTGTTCGACCGCCACGCCCCGCCATCCGGCAAGTAACGACCTGCCAGTCACTCCTGCGATTTGCCATCCCAAGCGTGTGTGGGTCACACTGGGACACGTCCACGACCGGAGGACGAGGGACCCGGTCGCGGCGCCATCAAGGAGGATGATCATCATGCGCCGGATCCGTACAGCCGTGGCGTATCTCGGTCTCGGCCTCACCCTGCTCTCGAGCCTGCCGCACCCGCTCCTGGCGGACGACAAAACGGTCGTCGCGTCGCGCTGGAGCGATCCCGGGACGGTGCCTGCGGGCTTCGAGAGTTTCGATCTGGAGCGGTGTCTTCCGACTCCGGCTCCCGGCGCCGCGGTGGCGTCGCGCCACACGTTCCATGCCGCAGGGCTGAGCGCCCAGGCCTCGTCGGGCTGGTCCAGCTACAGCACCTCGAAGAAGACGTGGATCATCGTGGGGATCGTCGTGGGCGTCGCCGCGATCGCCGTCGCGGTGAGCAACCACGGTGGTGACGACAACGGCGGCGGGGGCGGGTACTGAAGGGAGACAACATGGCGACCATGCGAGCGGTCCAGGTGACCCGTCCGAACGGGTCCTTCGAAGTGGTGGAGCGGCGGATCCCGGAAGCGGCTGAGGGGTCGCTGCGGATTCAGGTGCAGGCCTGCGGCATCTGCCACAGCGATGCGCTCACCCAGCAGGGAACGTACCCGGGGATGGTGCACCCCCGAGTCCCCGGTCACGAGGTGGCCGGGGTCGTCGACGCGGTCGGCCGCGGGGTCACGGGGTGGGAGCCGGGCCAGAAGGTGGGCGTCGGGTGGAACGGCGGGTACTGCGGGCATTGCGACCCGTGCCGTCGTGGGGACTTCTTCGCGTGCGTGACCGGTCAGGTCACCGGCATCACCTCGGACGGCGGTTATGCGGACTACCTGATCGCTCCAGCGAGCGCCGTCGCGCGCCTGCCGGCCGATCTCGCTCCCGCCGAGGCGGCCCCCCTCATGTGCGCCGGCCTCACCACGTTCAACGCTCTCCGCAACAGCGCCGCGCGGCCCGGGGACGTCGCCGCCGTGCTCGGCTTGGGTGGTCTCGGCCACCTCGGAGTCCAGTACGCCGCCAAGATGGGCTTCCATGCGGTCGCCATCGCGCGCGGCAAGGACAAGGAGCCACTGGCCCGGAAGCTGGGCGCCTCGGTCTACATCGACAGTCAGGCCCAGGATCCTGCGGCGGAGCTCCTGAAGCTGGGCGGAGCCAAGGTCATCCTGGCGACGGCGACCAGCGGCGAGGCGATGAGCGCCGTGCAGGGCGGGCTGGCCGTCCACGGAACCCTGCTGGTCGTCGGGGCGGCCCCCACGATGCAGGTCTCTCCCGTGTGGCTGCTGGCGGGCTGCCGATCGATCAAGGGCTGGTACTCCGGGACCTCGATCGATATCCAGGACACGCTCGCCTTCAGCGCGCGGACCGGCGTGCGGCCGATGATCGAGACCTTCCCGCTGGAGCGGGCCTCCGAAGCCTTCGACCGCATGATGAGCGGCAAGGCACGCTTCCGCGTCGTTCTGACGATGGGGCGCTGAAAGGGCCCGGCGCCGCGCCACTCGCGGTCGCCGGGTCCGTTGATTCGAAGTAACCCGACGATCAGACTGTCGCCGGCTCAGTGCTGCGACGACACCGCCTTCGCGATTGGTCCGGCGGGCGTTGCGAGTGCGCTGACGAAGGCTTCCTTGCCGGCCGCTGTCGCCCGCCGGTAGGCCTCCGTGACGGCAGGCGGCACGCGGACGGCCCGGTCGGCAAAGTCGCTGGTGAACTGCTTCAGCTTCCGGCGCGTCTCGCGGCCTGGCCGCGGGGCGGTCAGAAGAGCGACGGCCGCTCCGGCCGCCGCACCGACCACGAAACACAACACAAGACCAGTCTTATCACTCATGGTGACTCCTTTCTTGGCGTTGATCCGCGCCGGTCCGGCGACGAGCGTCAGGCCGTTGGCCGCACCGGCCACGACAGGAGTACGACCGCGAGGAATTGCGATGTCTGCGTCATGGCCTGCGCCTCCATGGGACGTGGGCGCATCGTGATCCCCGCCGACGCGGAGTGGTTCAATACAAAAAGGATGCTACCACCGGTCCTTGGTTCCGACCACTTGAAACGGCCGATCGCGGTCATGCCTGGCTCGCGGTACCATCGGCCATGAACCGACCGACCCGGCGCCAGTTTCTGACCCATGCCGCCGCCCTGGGCGCGACACTCGCCTGGGGTGAAACGGAGGCTCGCTCTTCCAGAACCGCGTGGCGCGAGCGGCGCGATCGGTACCCGGAAGGCGTCGCGTCCGGCGATCCGCAGCCGGACAGCGTCGTCCTGTGGACCCGGCGCCTGTTCGCCGACGCGGAGGACACCCGGCTGACGGTCGAAGTGGCCGAGGACGCGCAGTTCCTTCGCGTCGTCGCGACCGCGAAGGCCCGCGTCAGCGCCGCATCCGACTGGACCTGCCGCATCCTGGTCGGCGGTCTGCAGCCGGCGCGCGAGTACTGGTATCGCTTCACCGACCGGAGCGGCGCGGGCAGCCGCGTCGGCCGCACCCTGACGGCCCCCGCCGCCGACGATGCGCGCCCGGTGCGGTTCGCGTTCGTCTCCTGCCAGAACGTCTGTCAGGGGGCGCAGAACGCCTACCGGCGCATGATCTTCGAGGACGAGAAGGCCGCGGCCGCCGAGCGGCTCGACTTCGTGCTGCACCTCGGAGACTTCATCTACGAGGTGGTCTGGTATCCGGAGGATCGGCCGCAAGGCATGTATGACAGGCGGCTGCGCGATCTCGTGCGCTATCCGCACGGCGAGAAGATCTCCGACTTCCACGTCCCGGTCACGGTCGAGGACTACCGGGCGGTCTACCGCGCCTACCTGCACGACGAGGACCTGCAGGACGCGCGGGCGCGCTGGCCGTTCGTCGCGATGTGGGACAACCACGAGTTCTCCTGGCTCGGCTGGCAGTCGATGCAGGTGTTCGGTGGCACGACGCGCCCTGCGCAGACCCGCAAGGTGGCGGCGAACCAGGCGTGGTTCGAGTACCAGCCGGCGCGCGTGCGACAGCCGGGTGGGGCGTCGCTGGAGCGCTTCGCGGCGCCGCGCGTCGTAGACACGCCGGTCACGCGCTTCGACGCGCAGGGGCTCGGCGACGAGCCCAACAACCGGATCGCGATCGCGAGCCTGACCGGCTACCGCGCGCTGCGCTTCGGGCGGAACGTCGACCTCCTCATCACGGATCAGCACAGTTATCGCTCGGAGGAACCGACGGGCCGGCCCGAAGCGGCGGCGTTCGCGAGCGAAGCGTTCCCGGATCTTCTGCCCCAGGAGGTCATGGAGATCCTCGACGCCGGCCGGGCCTGGGCCGGCAGTCGGCCGCCGGCCAGCCTCCGCGTGGGCGACGTCGAGGTCGCCAATTTCCGCAAGGACGAGCCCCCGCAGACCATTCTGGGAGCCGAGCAGAAAGCGTGGTTCCTCGAGCGTCTGAGGACGTCCGTGGCCACCTGGAAGATCTGGGGCAACTCGCTCGGCACGCTCGACTGGCGCGCCGACCCGCAGAACCTGCCACCCGGACCGTCAGCCCCCTGGCCCGGCGCGGGCTACGCGGGATTCGGCGGCGGGGACCACAGCGCCGCCTACGTGGAGCGCGCCGAGATCTACGACCTGGTGCGCGCGGCCGGCATCACGGGCTTTGCCACGGTGGCGGGGGATCGGCACAGCTTCTGGGCGGGGCTCGCCGCGAAAGCGCTGCCGCCCGCGCCGTTCGAGCCGGTGGGCGTGGCGTTCATCACCGGCTCGATATCGGCCCCCGGCCTGCCCGAAGCGCTCGAGCATCGTTTCCCGAAGGATCACCCGCTGCGCGCTCTCTATCTCATCGACCGGCCGGGGCGGCCGAAGCCTGAAGCGGCGGTGAACCTGCTCCTGCGCCACGGCGTGCGCTCCTGTCTCGAATACCAGAGAAGCGCCGACCTCGAAGCCGCGCGACGGGTCTCGAATCCGGCTCTCTCCCCGCACCTGTCGTTCGTCGACATGGGTGGACACGGGTACGCCACGGTGCGGGTGTCGTCCGACGCGCTCGAATGCGAGTTCGTGTGCATCCCGCGTCCGCTCGAGCGCGCCGAAAGCCCCGACGGCGGGCCGCTCCGGTACCGGGTCGTGCACCGCGCGCCGTTGTGGAAGAAGGGGGAGAGGCCGCGCCTTGAGCAGCGCGTCGCCGAAGGCGATCCCGCGCTCTCGCTTTAGAACGACACGAAAGGCCCGGCTACTCCTGGTGCCCCGCGTGCTCACCCTTCCGCGACTTCCGGTGCGGATCGAGCACCGGCAGGCCGGCGAGCCTCAGGCTGGAATTGAGCGCCTTTAGATCGTTCAGGAGGCCGTCCCAGGCCTTGAGAGCCGGGAAGAGATCGCGCTCGATCGTCTCGGTCGCGGCCAGCTGCGCGACCGTCG
>DASRJX010000055.1:0-45864 GCA_035649235.1 Candidatus Cryosericum sp. | reverse complement strand
CGTTCGGCGGCCTTCTGGCGGCCGCGCTCGTGCTCGCTCCGGGACCGGCCGCACCGGCGCGGGGGGCCGGCACGGCTGACGCGCCAGGCGTGACGGCGCAGGCGCCCGCTGCGGTCCCGGCGCCGCCGGCGGATCGGGCGGAAGTGCGCGCGCTGCTGGACGCCGGCCGGTACCGTGATGCGGAGATCCTGGCCCGCCGCCGCATGCGGGAGGTGGAAGCCGCCTCGCCGGTGGACGAGCCCGCCATCGCCGCGGCGCTCGACGACCTCGTGGAGGCGCTCTGGAGGCAGTTTCTGGGCGGCACGTCCGAGGCCAGGGCCCTCGCGGAGCGGGCCATCGCGCTTCGCGATCGCCCCGACCGGTCGCCGGTCGATCTGGCGGCGAGCCTGCGGAACCTTGCCATCATCAGCAACCAGTCGGGCGACTACCGCGGTGCGCTGGCGCTTTTCGAGCGGGTGCTCCACATTCAGGAGGCGGCACTCGGCCCCGATAGCGAGAATGTCGCCCGGGCCCTGACGAACCTCGGCAGCATGCTGAACTACCTCGGGGACTATGCGGCGGCCCGTGAGTGCCAGGAGAGGGCGGTCGCCATCCTGATGTCGAAAGGCGGCGCGGCACGGAAGGGGGCCGCGAACGCCCTCTCGAACCTGGGCTCGGTGCTGGGTGACATGGGGGACCTCGCGGGCGCGCAGGCGGCCTTCGAGGAGTCTCTGCGGATCCGCGAGGAGGTCCTCCCTCCCGGGCATCCCGAAACGTGCGTGAGCCTCGACAATCTGGGCGCGGCCCTGCTGCTCCGGGGTGATCGCGCGGCGGCCCGCCCGGTGCTCGAACGCGGGTTGAAGCTGCGGGAGGCGTCCCTCGGCGAGGCGCACCCGCATGTCGCCCTGAGCCTGGCGAACCTCGGACGGCTCGCGCTCGAGACAGGCGATGTCCGGGCGGCGGTCGCCTACCACGAACGCGCCGTCGCCGTCCGGGAGAAGGCGCTCGGCCCGGACCACATGCTGGTCGCGACCAGCCTGACCGACTTGGGAGAGGCCCGTCTGGGCCTGGGAGACGTGCCCGGGGCGCGCGCCGCCCTCGAGCGGGCCGCCGACATCCAGGGGCGCACGCTCGATCCCCGGCACCCCGGGAGGGCGCGCACTCTCGCGACGCTGGCCGAGGCCCTCCGTGGGGCGGGGGAGCCTCTGGCAGCGCTCGATCGCGGCCTGGAGGCCGAGCGCGTCGGCCGGGAGCACTTCCGTGTGGTGGCCCGGAGCCTGTCGGAGCACGAGGCGCTCACCTATGAAGGTGTCCTGGAGCGTGGGCTGGACGTGGCCCTCACGCTCCTCGTCGACCGTCCGAGCCAGGCGCTGCCGCCCGACGCCGTGGCGCTGGTCTGGGATTCGCTGATCCGTTCGCGCGCGCTGGTCCTCGACGAGATGGCGGAGCGGAACCGCACGAGCGCCCTCCTCGAAAGTCCTTCCGTCGCCGCGCTCCGAGAGCGGGTCTCGGCGACCAGCGCCCGGCTGGCGCGTCTCGTGACGCTGAACCCGCCGCTCGGCGGCACGGCTTCGAGCCGGGCCGAGATCGAAGCGGCCTGGGAGGAGGCCGAGAGCGCCGAGAGGGCTCTCGGCGGCTCCAGCGAGCTCTTCCGATCACGGCAGGACCGGGCCCGGCAAGGGCTCCGGGAGGTTCGAGGCGCGCTGTCACGCAATGTCGGTCTGGTCGCCTACGTGGCCTTCGATCGGCTCGATCGGTCGCCAGGCAAGCCGCCCCTGGCTTCCTTCGGGGCCTTCGTCCTTCCTCCGGGGGGCTCCGCCCCCGCGTTCGTGTGGCTCGGGACCGCCGCCGCGATCGAACAAGCGACGCGGGACTGGCTCGCCGAGGCCGGCCGCGATCCGCGACTTCTCGCCGGCGACTCGGCCGAGGCGGCCTACCGGCGCTCGGCCGGCTCGCTCCGCGCCCTGGTGTGGGATCCGTTGCCCGACGGGGTTCGCAAGGCGAAGCGGCTCCTGGTCGTCCCGGATGGCGCCCTTCATCTTGTGAATCTGGCGACCCTTCCGGATCGCGACGGTGGTTACCTGGTCGAGACCGGGCCCTTGATCCATCACCTCTCGGCCGAGCGTGACCTCCTCCGTCGCATTCACTCCGGGTCGTCCGCGGAGGGACTTCTCGCCGTCGGCGGGATCGATTTCGACGCTGCGCCGGTCGCGACCGTCGCCACGCGATCCGGAAGCGCCACCGGCGCAGCATTCCGGTATCGCAGCCCGCCGGCGCCCTGCCCGGACATCGCCACGCTGCGCTTCGAGCCGCTGCCCGCCACGATCTCAGAGCTGGAGGATGTCGTGCGCCTCTGGAAGGCGGGCGGCCGATCGCCGGACGCGCCTGCTGCGCGGGCCCGCGATCTCACCGGTGCGGAGGCCGACGAGGCGACCTTCAAGACGGTTGCGGGCGCCTTCCGCGTTCTCCACCTCGCCACCCACGGCTTCGTCGCCACGCGCGCCTGCGATCGCCAGAACCCGCTTCTCGTGGCGGGGCTGGCCCTCGCCGGCGCCAACCGGCGCGCCGAGCTGCCGAAGGGCGTCGACGCAGAAGATGGGCTCCTCACCGCGGGGGAGATCGCCGCGCTGGACCTCTCGGGCGTGCAGTGGGCCGTGCTCTCCGCGTGCCGCACGGGGGTCGGCGAAATCCGCAACGGCGAAGGCATCCTCGGCCTGCGACGTGCCTTCGAGATCGCCGGCGCCGGGACCCTCATCATGAGCCTCTGGCCCGTCGAGGACGAGGCGACCCGCGTCTGGATGAGCAGCCTCTACGCCGCTCGCGCCCGTGGCGCGGACACGGCCACGGCCGTCCGCGAGGCCAGCCGCGGGGCGCTTGCCGCTCAGCGCCGGCTCCACCGCACCACGCATCCCTTCTTCTGGGGAGGCTTCGTCGCCGCCGGGGATTGGAGGTAGGGCCCGCACGTTCCAGCCTCCGGCCGCTCCTCCGCCGAAGACGCGCTCAATCGTGGGTCGCGAAGGCCATCCGGAGGAGCGTCTCCTCCTCGAGGCGGTGGGCGGCGGACGAGCCGCTGGCCGGGCTCGCGCTGGGAGAGCGGTGGATCGTGGTGACGTGCCGATCGCCCACCAGGCGCTGGATGCGGCCGCGGACGAAGGTCTCGGCCCCCATGTTCCCCGGCTCCTCCTGGATCCAGACGATCTCGCCGGCGCCCTGGTATGGCGCCAGAGCGTCCTCCATCTCCTGATCCGGAAAGGGATAGATCTGCTCGAGCGCCAGGATCGCCACGTCGCTCCTCTGCCTGTCCTTGCGGATCGCCCGCAGGGCGTGCAGGATTCTGCCGGTGCCGATCAGGACACGGCGCGCCTCTTGAAGGACGGCATCCGGGAGGACCGGGCGGAAACGGCCGGAGGAGAAGTCGGAGAGAGGGGAGCAGGCCGGCTCGGCCCGGAGAAGCCCTTTCGGAGTCATGACGACGAGCGGCTTGCGCGACGGTCGCAGCACCTGCCGGCGCAGCAGATGGAAGTACTGCGCCGCGGTGGACGGCTGGCAGACCTGCATGTTGTCCTCGGCGCAGAGCTGCAGGAAGCGCTCCAGGCGGGCGCTCGAGTGCTCGGGCCCCTGTCCCTCGTGACCGTGCGGCAGCAGCAGCACCAGACCCGAGCGGAGATCCCACTTGTCCTCGCCGGCGCTGATGAACTGGTCGATGATCACCTGCGCGCCGTTCGCGAAGTCGCCGAACTGCGCCTCCCAGCAGACCAGCGCCTCGGGGTAGTCGCGGGAATAGCCGTATTCGAACGCGAGGGCCGAAGCCTCGGAGAGCGGCGTGTCGTGCACGGCGAAGCGCGCCTGGCGGCCCGCCAGATGCTGGAGCGGGACGCGCTCCTCGCCCGTCTCGGCGTCGAACAGCACCGCATGCCGGTGGTTGAACGTGCCGCGCCGGCTGTCCTGGCCGGCCAGCCGCACCGGGACGCCGTGCCGCAGCAGCGAGCCGAAGGCCAGCGCCTCGGCCATCCCCCAGTCGACGGGCCGTTCCCCGCGGGCCATCTCCATGCGCTGTGCCAGGCCCTGCTTCACCTTCGGGTGCAGCCGGAACGACTCCGGGACCGACGTGATGCTCTCCGCGATGGCGCGCAGATGTTCGGACGTCACCCCGGTCTCCGGGTCGGCCGGGGCATCGGGACGGCCGCCGAGAAATGGCGCCCAGTAGTCGGGGAGCGTGCGCAGGACGGGCACCTTCTTCAAACCCTCGGCGGCCCCGCGCGCCTCCGACAGCATCGTCGTGATGCGGCGCTCCATCTCCTCCATCTCATGGGCCCCAGCGCCGATGTGCGCGCCATACTCCTGCCAGAGCATGGGAGTCCGCTCGATGGCGCGGTACAGCACCGGCTGCGTCGTGGTCGGGTCGTCCACCTCGCTGTGGCCGTAGCGGCGGAAGCCGATGACGTCCACGACGACGTCGGTCGCGAAGCGCGCCCGGCAGGCGGCGGCCATGCGGCCCGCGCGGACGACCGCTTCGGGATCCTGGCCGTTGACGTGGAGGATCGGCACGTCGAGTCTGCGGGCCACGTCGGTGGCGTAACGGGAGCCGTGCAGTGCTGTGGGGGGAGTGGTGAAGCCGATCAGGTTGTTGATCACGACGTGCACCGTCCCGCCCACGTCGAAGCCGGCGAGGCCGTGCAGGTTGAGCGTCTCGGCGGTAATCCCCTGGCCGGCGAACGCAGCGTCGCCGTGCAGGCACAGAGGCAGCACCTTCCGGCGTCCATCGGCTCCGATGCGGTCCTGGCGCGCCCGCGCGCGCCCCATCATGACCGGATTCACCGCCTCGAGGTGGCTGGGGTTGGAGACCAGGTGCATATGCAGGCGCCGGCCCGAGCGTGTCGCGTGCTCGCCCGTGGCCCCGAGGTGGTATCGCACGTCGCCGCCGCCCAGGTGGCTCCTCGGATCGATGTCCTCGAACAGGGCGAAGAGATCCCGGGCCGGCCGTCCGACGATGTTGACCAGCACGTTCAGCCGCCCGCGGTGGCTCATGGCGAGGATCGCCAGCGCGACATCTTCGTTCGCGGAGGTGTCCAGGATGGCGTCCAGGAGAGGCACCACCGACGCCGATCCTTCGAGGGAGTAGCGCTTGCTCCCGACCCAGCGGCGATGCATGAAGCGCTCCAGCAGCTCGGCCCGCGCCAAGCGCTCCAGGATGTGCCGGCGGTCGGGGTCCTCCGGCTCGCGCTCCATCTGCGCCGCGAACCACTGCGCGATGTCGTGCCGCCGCAGGTGCATGAACTCGGCGCCGATCGGCCCGCAGTAGACGCGCCGCCAGCGCGCGGCGTCCGGCCCTTTGGCCCGCTCCATCTCGGGGTGCGCCAGCGGCTCGAGCCGCCCGAACGAATCGAGGTCCGCCTGCAGGTAGCCCCACCGCCGGAACGCGTCCCGCACGCTTGTCGCGGCAGCCATCTCCGTCAGGATCCTGCGGGCGCCTGGGAACCCATGCGTCCCATGTTAACTCCACGGAGGCGGAGGTTCCTGGCCACATTCGTCGGGTGCGGAGCGACCTACTTGCCGGCGCGGGGCGCCGCGGCGCCGAGCCGCTCGGACAGCCAGGAGATCATCGTGTCCAGGTAGGCGGGCGACTGCTTGTCCCAGATCCAGTAGCCGTCGGGCCACTCCCAGCGCCCCCCTCTCAACGACTGGCCCAGGAAGCGGCTGTGTCCCAGCTCCGGGAAGATCCGGATCGTGACGTCGCGGTTTCCCGCCTCCTCCAGGTAGCGGCGCATCCTGTCGGCGTTCCCGTCCGGCGGCACGAGAGTGTCGTTCCCGCCGAACAGGGCCAGCACGGGGATCCTGGTGCTCATGAGGATAGGCGCCGGGTCGTAGCGCTGGAGGCGCCAGCCTTCGAGGTCCTTCTCGGTCTCGGCCAGCTGGACGCCTTTCGCCCATGGTTTCTGGCGTGCCTCCTGTGTCGCCGCCTGCAGCTCCGGCCATCCCTGGCCGGTGTAGGCGACCTGGAAGACCTGGCGCGTGTAGCCCAGGGCCTCGGCGATCTCCGCCTCGGACAGCTTCTCCGCCCGCAGGCCGTACTCGACGCGCTGCAGCTCCTGCTCCCGGACTCCGACGGCCGCGCCTTTGTCGAGGATCAGGAAGGCGACGCCGCCGACGCGCGAGGCCGCCAGCGGAGCGAGCCACCCTCCCTGGCTGGACCCCAGCATCCCGATCCGGCGGCGATCGATCTCCTTCCGCGCGGCGAGGAATCGCACCGCGGACGCCGCATCCCGGGCGAGGTCGTCGAAGGTGGCCGCTTCGTGATCCCCCGTCGACGCGCCGACGCCGCGCTTGTCGTACACCAGGGCCGCGATCCCGTGTCGGGCGAAGAAGTCGCCGAGCGAGCGGTAGTGCCAGTCGGCCCGTCCCTGCGGCCCGGAGCCGTGGACGAGGACGATCGCCGGGTGCTTTGCTCTGGCCAGGGGCGTCACGAGGGTGCCGGCGAGGGTGACCGCTCCGTTCTGGAATCGGATCTCCTCCTTCCTGAAGAGGGCCGGCTCCCGGTGGACCCGCTTGAGATGCAGCGCGACCGCGGGGCCCCAGTCCGGGTTCTCTCCGGTCATCTCGGCGACGTCGTCCTGGACGTGCATCCGGAACTGGCCGTAGAGGAGCCTGAACCGGAGCGAGGGAGGCTCGTAGGCGACGTCTTTGAGCGGCTCGGCGGACAGCCCGAGGTCGGGGATGTCGAAGGTGCCTCGAACGGTCCCCGCCTCGAACACGAGGTCGAGGGCGACCGTCTGCACCGAGTTCAGCCGGACGAACGCCCCTTCCCAGCGGCCCGCGACGGACGCTTCCGCGGCGCGGACCCAAGAGAGCGGGACGAGGCAGACCTGGAGCACCACGACACATCGCAGGATGTGACGCCGCATGACGGACCTCCGGGATGTCAGTTAAGGATCGTGTTCAGGGTCGGGCCTGTGGATGTACTGCGGCACCGAGACCGTCGGTTCCCTCGTGTCGATCCGTGTGTCGAACGCCCCCCAGACGTCGTCGTTGTCGAAGCGCACGCCGAGCACCTGGACGTGCATCCGCTCCGGGTCGCCGTCGAACGTGGATTCGGAGCGGAACGTGTAGGCACCGCGCGGCGCGATGTCGGCGGCGAACGCCGAGACCGCGTGGGCGGGTGCGCCTGCCTTGAACCGCAGCTTCAGGTGGGTGATGCGCCGGTCGGTCGTGTTGGCCAGCGTCACGACCGGCAGCCTCGACTGCCCCTCTTCGTCGAGCGGTCCGGCGCTGGTCCTGGCCTCGACGATGACCACAGGGGCGCCTTGAGGGTTCTCGAACCGGGCGGGATAGGATGTGGCCGTCCAGATGGGGGACATGACCGAATGCAGCGCGGGCGCTCGCGCTGTGTCGTCGTCGATCGAGCCCCAGGTGCCGCCGTCCTCGAAACGGACCCCCTCGACGCGCGCCACGAGCCGCGCGGCTTCGCCCGCGGAGACGGTGTTCGACCAGGTGCGCCAGTCCGGCTCGAGGACGTACGATCCGCCCGCCGCCATCGCGACGTCGAAGCCTGAGACGTCGTACCAGCGCGGCTCCGACCCGTACCCCACGCGAACGAACTCGACCCGTCGGCCGGAGGTGTTCTCGAGATCGAGCGTGGGAGGCGTCACTATCTCCTGATGCTCGACTGCCGAGCCGGCCGGCCGATCGAGCGGGACGATGCGGACCGTGGCGCGGCGGATCCGCACCGGGCCACCGGCTCCGTTGTCGAAAGGAATCGCCACGGATGGGGCGGCGTCGACGCGCGCCTGTGCGGCGGTGCTGACCGGCGGCCAAGCCGGCCGGGACCCGGGCCCGGGGGCTTCGGGAGTCGGGGCGATCGAATCCCCGGCGACGGACAGGTCAGGCATAGCACCGAGCAGACCCGCGACCAGGAACAGAAGGAGCGCCGTCGCCGAACCCGCCACGAGCGCCCGGTGCGCTCCGTTGAGCCGGGAGGAGGCGGGATGCGCGGCGATCGCGGCGAGACGCTCCCTGAGACAGGAGCCGGCCGCCGAGACCCCCGCCACCCTGGGGCCGAGGCAGAAGAGTGAGACCTTCAGGAGGCTCGACACGTAGACGCCCGGCGCGCCCGAGAGCCCCAGCACCTCGTCGTCGCAGGCACGCTCGCGCTCCACGAGCAGCCGCCGATCGATGAGCCACGCCACCGGATAGAACCAGAACAGACAGCATAGGGTCATGTGAAGATGGCTGATCGGGTTGTCCCGGCGGCGGATGTGCACCAGCTCGTGGAGGAGGACGGTCTCCAGCTCGTCATCGCTCAGTCGAGAGGCGAGGCCTTCCGGAAGCAGCACGACGGGGCTCAGGACGCCCAGGACTCCCGGCTGCTCGACGAGCGGCGAGACGAGAAGGGGCGTGGGACCGGTCGAGCCGGCCCGCGCCCGCGCCCGGTCGAGCGCGGCACGCTCGCGACCGGCCACGATCGGCCGGCCCGCGGCGACGACTCGCGAGACCCGGCGCCGGCGCCGCCACCAGGAGCCGGCCACGACGGCGCAGCCGGCGGCCCAGACGAGCGCCAGAAGGGCGGGCACCACGGGGCGGGAGTCGCGAGCCGGCACGAACTCCGACACGGACGCGCCGGGACCTGTGAACGGGGCCGCCACCCGATCGATGGTGCGGGAGAGATCCCCGAGGGAAGAGTGCGCCCCGAGGCTCTCGAAGATCGCCGCCCGATCGAGCCCCGCGGCGCCAGCGAGACCGATCAGCGCGAAGGAGGGGAGCGCGAGCTTCGCCGACACCATCAGCCAGACGCCGTGCCGGGCGCGCGCCGGACCTCTCTTGAGGAGAAGGACGGCCCCAAGCGCCAGCGCCGCGAACAAGGTGGACTGCCACAGATGATCGACGAGCAGCGGCCCGACAAGGAGCGCGACATCGGACAGGGCGTTCAAGAATCTCATTTCCTTCGGCCCCCGCGTGCTTCGTCCCCGAGCCGGCGCACCATCTCCTCCATCGCGCGCAGGTCCGAGAGGGAGATCTCGCCCGTCTCGACCAGGTGCGCCATCAGCGACCGGGTGCCGCCGACCCTCGCGAGGACTTCGTCCACGAGGCGGCGGTGCGCGGCCCTCCGCGTGATCGCCGGCTCGAAGATGAGCGCGTTGCCGATCTTGCGGACCCGCCGCACGGCCCCCTTCTCCTCGAGCCGCGCCAGGATCGTCTGGATCGTCGTGTAGGCGCCGCGCTTCGATTCTGGGACCGCCTCGTGGATCTCCCGCACGGAAGCGCGTTCCAGCTGCCACAGGACGTCCATCACCTCCTGCTCCAGCTGCGTCAGTCTCGGCCCCTGCTCGCGCGGCACGTCGCCTCTCCCTGGAACCGTCTACTACAGGCAACGTGGAATCTACTACAGTTGTAGTAGACTGTCAAGCTGCTTCTGGCCGTCAGGAACTTCCGGTCGCGCCGGGCGGGGACTCCGGATCGGACGCGTCATGACAGGCGCGCACCAGGTCGGCGCGCTCCTCGTCGCTCAGGTCCGGGCTGAAATGAAGGAGAGGAGCCAGGATGTCGCGGGTCTCGAAGTAGGCTTCGCGGCATCCGAGATGCACGAACCCTGAGGGAGAGAACCGGCCCTCCTCGTAGAACACGAGGCGTACGCGCCAGACCCCCTTGGGGATCGGCTCGTGGCAGCTGCGGCACTTGGCCTGACCGGTTGGCGACCGCTCGGCGCCGCTGATCCGGGGCAGGCGCCTCTGGGCCGAGCTGCCGCGCGCCGCGCCTTCGAGCGCTGCCGGATCGGGAACGCCCGCGGGCGCCTGAGGCAGGGCCTCGAGCATCGCCTCCGGCCGCTTGTAGGCCGCGCACATCGGATGGAACCAGAGCGTCGTCTCCCCCTCCGCGAAGGGGTTGGGGATGCGCTCGCCGAAGCGCAGCACGCCCTTATCGATGGGCTGCCCGCAACCGCGGCACTTGGCGCGACCGGTCGGGGCGGGCTCGAAGAGGTGCGGCATGATCAGGGCCTCCGCCGGGACGGGACGATCTCTTCGACCGGCAGCTCCTGCGCCAGCTCGAAGTAGCGGCAGCAGGCGTTCGCGAGCCGCATCTGCTCCGGCGTCTTACACTCGGGCTCGAACAGCCGCGGGTTCCCGACGACCACGCAGGCGCAGCGCGCTCGCGACGTGGCGACGTTGAAACGGTTGAGGCTGTACAGGAACTCCATGCCGCGCGGCGCGTCGGCGGGGCTCGACGTCGTCATCGAATAAACCACCACCGGCGCCTCCTGTCCCTGGAACCGGTCCACGGTGCCGATGCGCGCGCCGGGCAGGCGGGCGCTCAGATCGGCGACCTGGGCATTGTACGGGGCGATGACCAGGATGTCCTCCAGCCGCAGAGGCGACTCCTCGCCCTGCATGTTCCGCCAGCGCACGTCGCCCCGGGACAGCCGCTCGACCAGCGCCGCCACGGCCTCCACCTCCTCCGGGCTCGAGCTCTGGTTGCCGTCGTGCGCGACGGGCAGGAACCAGAGCCCGGCGCCGGCGATCGGCACCGGCCCCAGGATCGCCTGCCGCTCGAGTCCCGGGATCGATCGGAGACGCTGGTCGTAGAACAGCTCGGAGGTGAGACGGCAGATCGCGGGATGGAGGCGCCACGTCTCTTCGAGAAAGAGACCGCGATCGTCGGCGATCGTCTTCTGGCCCTGGAGCAGATGCTCGAGAGCGGAGATCTCGGTGCCGTCCGGGTGGCTCCCCTGGAGCGGCTGGTCGAGCTGGCGCGGATCGCCCAGCAGGACCATGGCCGGGGCGGCCTGCGCGATCGCCAGGACGTTGGCGAGCGACATCTGGCCGGCTTCGTCGACGAACAGCACGTCGACGGCCTCGAAGAACTCCTCGCGGGACCAGAGCCATGCCGTCCCTCCGAGCACGCGCGCGGCTCCCGATCTCAGGGCGCGCAGGGCGGCCGCGTTGTCGGCGATCTCCGCGACCTCGCCCGCGGTTCCGCCGCCATCGTCGCGGACCTTGTGGGCGCAGCGCGGCGAGACCTGCTCCTCCTTCCCGGCCTCGACGACCTTGTCGAGCAGGTTGCGGATCACCTTGTGGCTCGTGGCGCACACGCCGACCTTCTTTCCTCTGCCCACCAGATCGCAGATCATCCGGGCTCCCGTGTACGTCTTGCCCGTGCCGGGAGGGCCCTGGATCGCGAGCGTGCCGCGCTCGAGCGCCGCGAGCACGCGCCGCGCGGCGCGCACGCCGTTCTCGTCCTCGCGGCGCAGAGGTCCGGCCACATGACCGGCTATGCGCGGCGCCCGTCCCAGCAGCAGGTCGCGGGACGCGCGGTGCGCGCCCGGCGCGTCGATGCCATTGTCGACGACCCACCGGCCGAGGCGGAGAAGGGACGCGGCGAGCTCGTGAGTGCGCACGTGCTCGTGGGCGAAGACGCTGGCCGGATGCACGTCCCAGCAGGCGCCCGCTTTCTTGACCTCGAGGAGGTGGGCGCCGAGGTCGATCGAGACGACCTCGCCGAACTCCTTGTCGAGAGGCATCGGAAGCCGGAGCTTGTCGCCGCGGCGGATGCTGGTCTCCTGGGTCGGGAACCGGTAGCGATCCACCGCCCTGCTCCTGACGACTTCGACGCGCCCGACGTGCTGCAGGCCGGAGAGCGCCGATTTCTCATCGAGCAAGGCCTCGTCCGACAGCTCGCGGAGGCGGAAAAACTCCCACCACGCCGCCTTGTCCTCCCGCCGGTGCCACTCGAGCATGGAAGCCAGGAGCCAGCGCGCCTGCTGCTCTTCGGTGCGCCCGGCCGTCTCGGAGGGCACGCCGTCGAGCAGGGCGTCCATGACCTCGCGCACCTCGCGGTCGCGCTCGGCGACGGCGTCGCTCGGCAGGCCTTCGCCGATCGGGGGCCGCGGGATGGACCTTCCCTCCGCCTCCAGGCCGGCGCGCACGCCCTCGAGCCAGCGGTACAGCCAGAGGGTGGAGACGCAATCGTCCCGGTTGTAGTCCATGACGACCTGCCGGACCTCGGTGTCGATCGCGTCCGGCTCCTCCAGCTCGAGGGCGCGCTGCACGATGCGGAGGTGCACGCCGGCGTCCTTGAGATCGGCCGCGCGCTTGAAGTCGTAGAGCGCTTCCACCTTCTTGAGCGAGTACTCCTCGACGCTCGCCCGCAGGGTCTGCCGGACGATCGCGTGCAGATCGACGAACAGCCCGGCGCGGAGCATGCGATCGACCTCGTTCTCGCGGGTCGCGTAGCGGCCCATCAGGCGTTTGATCGCCGCCGGCTCGTAGGGCGCGAAATGATAGACGTGCAGGTCCGGGTCAAGCACCCAGCGGTCCATGACGCCATCGACGAACGCCTCGAAGGCCGACCGCTCCGCGGCGGGATCGAGTGCCCAGAGGCACTGGTAGTGCGGGTGTCCCTGCTCCTCGACGGCCCAGCCGAACAGGTACTCGCGCCCGGACCGGCCCACGAAGGGATCGCCCTCGAGGTCGAAGAACACATCGCCCGGAGAAGGGGCGGGCAGCCGCTCGAGTCCCCATCCGGCTTGCTGCGGCAGGAGCTCGTAGAGCACGCGGCCGCTGGTGCGCCCCTGGCGCTGCACGCGAGCCTGCTCCCGAGCGCGCTCGTAGGTTTCGACCGCCCCCCGTGCGGGCTTCCAGGAGAGGGGCAACGGCTCCGAAGCCAGCGCCTCGAGAGTCCGCACCTGGCGCGCCTGCAGCTCGCGCGTCTGCAGCCGGCCGATCCCCGCCACGAAGCTCAGGTGGTCGTCCCTGCGGCGCTGCGCGTCGCACGCCGGCCACCAGCGGCAGACGTCGCAGTGGAGCACCGGCTCGGGATACGTGGGCGGCTCGGGAAAGAGCGGGAGCGAAGCGCCGCGCCCCGGGCCTCCGCCATCCGAGGCGGAAGCGGAGCGTACCAGCGCCTCGAGCCGCCGCCGCACCAGACGGTAGTAGGCCAGGAACTCGGCGACGCGGTATCTGTCGGGGGTGAAATCGTCCCGTGGCGGCACCACGTACATGAACTCCGGCCGGACACCCTGGAGGGTCTCGAGCAGGTCCGAGTAGAGGCAGATCTGGAGCACCGATCCCCCCTTGGTCTCTCGGGCCAGCTTGGTGTCCCAGACCTCGTAGGACCAGACCCCGAGACGGCTGGGTCGCGGCACGCGGCGCAACACGTCCGCCCGGCCCGACCAGCAGCCATCGACGAGGGTCGCCTGCACGATGACGTCGGCCCCCTCGCGCATGGCGGACAGCGTCCGCGCGGCCCCTCCATCCTCGTCGCGATCGTCTCCGGGTCTCGCGATGCGCAGGCCCTGGGCTTCGAGATGGGTCAGGAACGCGGCCTCGTGATCGATCCCGCGCTGCCTCAGGATCGCGACGTCCGGCGCGTACCAGTCCGGTGGGCGGCGCAACCCGCGGGCGGCGGCCAGGTCGAGATGGCTTAGATGGTGGCAGGCGAGATGATTGGCCAGATCGGTGGCGCTGAGCTCCACGCTGCTCCCCGTCACTCTCATCGCCCGGAGTCCTTCGAGGCCGGCAGGAACCGGATCACGTCGGTCCCTGCGTGGCGCGCCATGTCTCGGCGAGGAGCCGGGCGAATTGCGGGGCGAGGCCCTCGTCGTGCTTGAAGTAGACGTAGGCGCGGGCCAGGGACTGCGACGCCAGCCGATCGGCCCAGGCGCGCAGATCGCTCTCGCTGTACTGGGTCCGCCTCAATCGCAGGTACGCGTCATCCGAGGTGCGGACGAATGGAGACGCGTCATCGTCGGTCTCGGCGACGCACAGGGCCGCGCCGTGCGCGCGCAGCGCCTCGTACACCTCGTCGTCCTGCCAGGACTTGTGGCGGAACTCGACGGCGACGTTCCGGCCGGGCGGCAGCCCGGCGAGAAAGTCGCTCAACCGGGGAAGATCCTTACGCAGAGTCGGGGGCAGCTGGAAGAGGAACATGCCAAGCCTGTCTCCCAGGGCGTTCGCGCGACGTGAGAACTCGGCCACGTCGGATTCGACCCCCTTCAAGCGCTTGATGTGCGTGATGCGGCGTGGCACCTTGAGCGTGAAGGTGAAGCCCTCGGGCACCTCCTGCGCCCAGCGCTCGAGCAGCGCCTCCGCCGGCATCCTGTAGAACGTGTTGTTGATCTCGACCGTCGGGAGGCGCTCGGCGTAATAGCGCAGCATAGCGGACGCCTGAAGCTTCTCGGGATAGAAAGACCCCACCCACTCCTTGTAGGAATAGCCGCTGGTTCCTGTTAACATCCGCATTTCTTAGGGTTTCCGTGGCGAAGAGCAAGCGCGCGAACCAGCCCCCCGCTCCCAAGTCCTCACTGCTCGAAGAGTACACCGCCAAGCGGGCCTTCGACGTCACGCCCGAGCCGCCCCCCGCGATGGCCGAGCGCCGTGGCGGCCCGCTGCTCTTCGTGATCCAGCAGCATGCCGCCCGGGCCATGCACTACGACGTGCGGCTCGAGTGCGACGGCGTCCTGAAGTCCTGGCCCGTCCCCAAGGGACCGTCCCTCAATCCTACCGAAAAACGCCTCGCCGTCCAGACCGAAGACCATCCGTACGACTACGCCTCCTTCGAAGGGATCATACCGCCGGGGCAGTACGGCGCCGGGGAAGTGATCGTCTGGGACTGCGGCGTCTACTCCCCGGACGAAGGCGGGACCTGGTTCCACGACCGCGAGGAAGCCCAAAAGCGGGTGAGGGAAGGGCTGGTCAAGGGAAAGCTGAGCATCCTGCTGCGCGGCGAGAAGGTGAAGGGCTCGTGGGCCCTGGTGCGCACCAAGGACGCGAAGACGTGGCTCCTGATCAAGCACAAGGATCGGTTCGTGTCGACCGACGACGTCACGGCACGGAATCGCTCGGTGCTGTCCGGCATCGCCGTCGACGAGATGAAGGTCGTGCCCACGCCGCAACGCATTCCGGCGTCCCGGCTCGTCCCCACGGGCGACATCACGCCGATGCCGGCGAATCTGGAGCCGATGCACGCCGAGATCGGCGCGTCCGCGTTCAACCGACCCGACTGGATGTGGGAGCCCAAGCTCGACGGCTACCGCGTGCTGGCCTTCATCGACGGCACGACGGTGAAACTGCGCTCGCGCCGCGGGCTCGAGCTCGGGCCGTCGTTTCCGCGCCTGACCGAAGAGCTGGCCAGGCAGGCGGCGGGCGCGATGATCCTGGACGGAGAGATCGTGGCGTTCGACGAGAAGGGCCAGCCCTCTTTCAACGCCCTGCAGAACCGCGCCCAGGCGAAGACGCAGGCGGAGCTGGCGGCGGCGGAGCAGAAGGTGCCGGTCATGCTCTACTGCTTCGACCTGCTGCACTTCGCCGGCATCGACCTGCGCCAGTCGCCGTACCGCGATCGGCGGCGCTATCTCTCCCAATGCCTGCTGCCCACGCCGCGGGTGCAGCTGGTGCACGCGTCGGAGGACGGCCTCGCCCTCAACGAGGCGTCGCTGGCGAGCGGCTTCGAAGGCGTCGTCGGCAAGCGCAAGGACAGCCGCTACGAGTCGGGACGCCGCTCGGCGCAGTGGGTGAAGGTCAAGCCGACCCAGAGCGCGGATTTCGTCGTCGGCGGCTACACGCGGGGCAAGGGGTCGCGCGGGGCGCTGGGCGCGCTGCTCGTCGGCTACTGGGACAAGGGGGCGCTGCGTTTCGCCTCGCACGTCGGATCGGGCTTCGACGAGCGAGCCCTGGCGCTGATGAAGGCGAAACTGGAGCCACTCGAACGGGACTCCTGCCCGTTCGCCGAGAAGCCCGATCTGCCGAACCCGACCACCTGGGTGGACCCCCAGGTGGTGGTCGAGGTCAAGTTCCACTCCTGGACTCCGGACGGTCATCTTCGCGCGCCCGTCTACATGAGGTTGCGCGACGACCTGAACGCGCGCGACGTGCGGAAGACGCGCGTGTCGGAGACGCCGCCCCAGGCACCACCGGCGGCGCGCCAGGCTCAGGGCGCGACCGGCGAGATCAAGGGGATTGTGGCGCAGCTGGAAAACGCCCGGAAGGAGTTCCCGCTCGTCGTGGGGCCGCACCGCATCCGCCTGACGCACCTCGATCGTGTTTACTGGCCCGCCGACGCGGGGCTGCAGCAGCCGGCGCTGACCAAGCGCGATCTGCTGCGCTATCTGGCGCAGGCGTCTCCGTTCATGCTGCCGCATCTCGCCGACCGCCCGCTCACCATGATCCGCATGCCGGAAGGCATCCACGGGCAGCGCTTCTTCCAGAAGCACTGGGATCAGGAGCGTCCCGAGTTCGCTGAGACAATCACCGTCTTCTCGGAGCACAAGGACGAACGGCACGACTATCTGCTGTGCAACAACCTGCCGACGCTCCTGTGGCTCGGACAGTCGGGGACGCTCGAATTCCACGTCTGGCATTCGCGCGCCAAGCCGGGGCCGGATGCCGCGGGGAGAGGCTCCGACTACGACTCCTCGCTGGCATCGCTGGAAGGCTCCGTCCTCAACTGCCCCGACTACCTTGTTTTCGACCTCGATCCCTACATATATTCCGGCCAGGAGGCGCCCGGCGCTGAGCCGGAGCTGAACACGGCGGCCTTCGAGAAGGGTAAAGAAGTGGCGTTCCGGCTGCGCGAGCTGCTCCAGAGCATGTCGCTCGAGTCGATCGTCAAGACCTCGGGCAAGACTGGGCTGCACGTCTTCGTGCCGATCCGCCGCACCCTCGACTTCGGAGCGGCCCGTGAGGTGTGCGAGATCGTCGGGCGGCACCTCATGCGCCGGCACCCGAAGGACATCACCATGGAGTGGAGCGTCCCCAAGAGGACCGGAAAGATCTTCCTGGACTACAATATGAACGTCCGCGGCAAGACGCTGAACGTGGCCTATTCGCCGCGGGGCGCGGCCGGCGGTCCGGTGTCGATGCCGCTGACGTGGGAGGAGCTTTCGAAGGCGCACCCGCTCGACTTCAGGATCAGCAATGCCGCCGAGCGCCTGGCGGCGACCGGCGATCGCTGGCGCGACGCCCTGAGGCGCAAGCAGAGCCTCGAGGGCGTGCTCAAACGCTCGACCTGACAGAAACCGGAGGGAAGCATGGCCCCACGATCCATCGCGTCTCTGACCGTTTCCTTTGGGCTCGTTTCAATCCCCGTGAAGCTCTTCTCCGCCACCGAGGCGAGCCACGCGATCTCCTTCAATCTCCTGCACAAGGGATGCGGGTCGCGGCTCAAGCAGCAGTACCTCTGCGCGAAGGAGGAGGTGCCGGTCCCGCGCGAAGACATGGTGAAGGGCTATGAATTCTCCAAGGACCAGTATGTGATGTTCACGCCCGAGGAGCTCAAGACGATGGAAGAGGCTGGGACGCACAGCGCGGAAATCTCCGAGTTCGTGCCGATAGCCTCCATCGACCCGGTGTACTTCGACAAGGCCTATTACATCGCGCCCGACAAGGGAGGCGCCAAGCCTTACGCGCTGTTCGCCCGGGCCTTGCGCGAGTCCAAACGTTGCGCGATCGGCCGCTGGGCGGCGCGCGGCAAGCAGTACATCGTGATGGTCCGGCCGATGGGGGACGGTCTGGTCATGCAGCAACTCCTGTACGCCGGCGAGGTGCGGTCGATCCAGGAGATCGACATTCCGAAGAGCGAGGTCAAAGACGCCGAGCTCAAGCTCGCGCAGCAGCTGATCGAGCAGCAGGCTTCCGACACCTTCGATCCGACCCCGTACGTCGACCAGGTGCGCGGGCGCATCGAGGCGGCCGTGCAGAAGAAGGTCGACGGTCAGGAGTTCACGATGGCCGAGGAGCCCGAGGGCGGCGGCCAGGTCATCGATCTCATGGAAGCCCTGCGCGCGAGCCTGGAGAGGAAGGCTCCCGCCAAGTCGCGCGAGTCCCAGGCCGCGGCACCCCAGCCTCAGGCCGCAGGGCGCAAGCCCCCCAGGCGCGCCCAGGAGGCGGAGAGCCCCGCGAGGAAGACCGCCAAGAAGTAGGGAGGAGCCGGGCCGCGATGCACCAGTACAGCGTGCGCGACGTCGAGAGGCTCGTTCACCTCCCGCGCAGCAGGATCCGCTCGCTGGTCGAGGCCGGGATCGTGTCCCCCGCGCGCGGGCCGCGCAACGCCTGGCTGTTCTCGTTCCAGGATCTGATCGTCCTGCGCAGCGCCGAGGCGCTCGCCACGGCCAAAGTCCCGCGCAAGAGCATCAGACGATCGGTGCGGGAGCTGCGGCGCCGGCTCCCCGAATCGATGCCCCTCTCCGGAGTGAGCATCTCGGCGGAAGCCGATTCCGTCGTGGTCAAGGAAGGGGACCGCCGCTGGCAGGCCGAATCGGGACAGTACCTGCTCAGTTTCGAGAGCGACCCGGCCGCAGCCTCGCTGGGCACGCTCGAGCCGCGGAGCGCGCCGCCGCCGGCGAGCGCGGAGGAGTGGTTCGACCGGGGAGCCGCCCTGGAGACGCAGAACCCGCAAGCCGCGCTCGAGGCCTACGAGCAGGCTGTGGCCGCGGACCCCGGTCTCATCAAGGCCCACATCAACCTGGGGTGCCTGCTCCACGAGACAGGCCGCCTCGACAGGGCCGAGGCAGTCTACCGCGACGCGATGCGGGTGAGCGGCGACGATCCGGTCCTGCGCTACGACCTGGGCGTCCTTCTCGAGGACATGGGCCGGAAGAGGGAAGCGATGCAGGCGTACGAGGCGGCGCTGAAAGACGATCCCCGCTTCGCGGACTGCCACTACAACCTCGCCCTGCTGTGCCGAGGCCTCGGCAAGCCCAGGGAGGCCATCCAGCACATGGCCGCCTACCGCAGGCTGACCGTCACGACCCAGTCGGAGTAGCCGCGGCCAAGAGGAGTGTCATTCGAGCTCGACAGGGATCTGGATCGCCCATCTCAGAAGAGGAAACCAGATGATGAGAACGCGTGGAATCCTCGTGGTGTTGGGGGTCGTAGCGCTTTTGGCGGCGGGCCGGGCGACGACTCCGCCAATCGCCTCGCAGCCGGCCCACCAGGCCGAAGCTCTGGCTGTGCCTTCCGTCGATAGCCTGCAGAGCGACGCCTGCGACGCGGCTTCCGACCTGGCGTCGAGCCAGGGTCAGTGGGAAGAAGTCGTCAAGCCGGGCTGCTGCTCGAACAATTGCAACGTGGACAAGGATTGCGACAGGATCTGCGGCAAGGGTGTGTGCGCCTGCATCCAGGAGTCTTCCTGTTGCCGGAGATGCACCTACTGAAGCCAATACATCAGTGAGCTCCCGCCGCCGAGCCGCCGCGGCGCGTCCGTGTGATCAGGCCGTCGAGGCTCCACGCGTCGGCGCCGTGAGCGGCGAAGTAGAGAAAGATGAAGCAGAGCAGCACCGCCGGCTCGCCGTGGTTCTGGACAGGCCACAAGCCGTTGGGCTGGTGAAACTGGAAGTAGGCGACGGCCATCTCGCCGGACAAGATGAAGGCGACGGGGCGGGTGAAGAGCCCGAGCATCACCGCCACGCCGCCCACGAGCTCGAGCGTGCCGCCAATCCACGTCTGGCTGAGAAAGGCGGGATGCCCGCCGAACTCCGCGGGTAAGCCGCCGAACCAATCGAGAATCTTCAGGCCTCCTGCCTGCATGAACAGCAGCCCCGACACTACGCGCAGCAGGAACGACGCTATCTGCCTGGCGGTTTCCACGTTCACCTCCTCCTCGCGACGCTTGTTCAGTCTGGGATCTCGGCTTCCACGAGCAGGGCCAGCAAGCCCAGCGATTCCTGCCATCCAAGATAGCAGGACTCGACTGGAATGCTGTCTGGAATCCCTTCCTGGACCACGCTGAGGTCGGTGCCGCAGGACACCTTGCGCAGCGTGATGGTCGTCAGCATCTCCCCGGGCAGGTTCGGGTCCTCGAACTGGTCCGTGTGCCGGATGCGCTCGTTCGGGGTGAGCTCGATGTACTCGCCGCCGAAGGCGTGGCTCTGACCGGTGCTGAAGTTGGTGAACGACATCCGATACTTGCCTCCGGTTTTGGCGTCGATCTGGTGCACCTTCCCCGTGAAGCCGTGCGGAGGGAGCCACTTGCTCATGGCATCGGGATCGAGGAACGCGCGGTACACGCGCTCCGGAGGGCAGCGCAGGACACGGTGCAGGCGGACGGTGTTCATCTTCGGTTTCTCCTTCCGTGGCGTGGTTGACAACTTTAGATCAGGGACCTGGAGCGTTCAACCAGCGTGTCCCGTTCATGAAATGGACCGGCTCCGGGTTGGGTCATGGCAGAATCGCCCGGACTTGTGACGACACACGGACTGCTCGACCGGGAGCGCATCATCGCGAGGCCCGGATTCAACAGGTGGCTGGTGCCTCCGGCGGCGCTCGCGGTGCACCTGTCGATCGGGCAGGCCTACGCCTACAGCGTCTTCAAGCTGCCGCTGACGCGCGTCCTCGGCATCACGCAGCCGGCCCCGGGCGACTGGTCGCAGACCGCGATCGCCCTCGTCTTCACGATCTTCATCATCGTCCTGGGTCTCTCGGCGGCGCTGTTCGGCCGCTGGGCCGAAACGGTCGGGCCGCGAAAGGCGGGAGTGGTGGCGGCCCTGTGCTGGGGAGGCGGCTACCTGGTCGCGGCGCTGGGAGTCCGGACGCACCAGCTGTGGCTCGTCTATCTCGGTAACGGCGTCATCGGGGGATGCGGCCTCGGCCTCGGCTACATCTCGCCGGTCTCCACGCTCATCAAGTGGTTTCCGGATCGCCGCGGCATGGCGACCGGCATGGCCATCATGGGGTTTGGCGGCGGGGCGCTCATCGGCGCGCCGCTGGCGGATTTCCTGATGCGGCGGTTCGCGTCCCCCTCGTCGGTCGGGTTGTGTGAGACCTTCGTCGTCATGGGTCTCGTCTATCTGGCGGCGATGCTGTGCGGCGCTTTCGGCTATCGCTTGCCTCCACCCGGATGGAGGCCGGAGGGATGGACCGGTAAGGCCGGGTCGGGCGCCATGGTCACGAGCCGGAACGCGCACGTGAACGAGGCCTGGAAGACGCCCCAGTTCTGGCTGCTGTGGCTGGTGCTCTGCATGAATGTCAGCGCCGGGATCGGCGTTCTGGAGCAGGCCTCGCCGATGATCCAGGAGGTCTTCAAGGGGCGGGTGACGGCGTCGGCGGCGGCCGGTTTCGTCGGCCTGCTGTCCCTCTTCAACATCGCCGGGCGGATCGGCTGGGCCAGCCTGTCCGACCGGCTGGGCCGGCAGACGACCTACTCGATCTTCTTCGCGCTCGGCATGCTGCTCTACTCTGCTGTTCCCTCCGCGGGCCGCTCCGGGAGCGTCGCGCTGTTCGTGGCGATCTTCTGCCTGATCCTCACGATGTATGGCGGCGGATTTGCGACCATCCCGGCCTACCTGGCGGACATGTTCGGCACCCGGTTCGTCGCCGCCATTCACGGCCGGCTGCTGACGGCCTGGTCCGTCGCGGGCGCCCTGGGCCCGTTGCTCGTGAACGCCATCCGGCAGCGTCAGATCGACGCCGGCGTCCCGCCCGCAGCCGCCTACAACATGACGATGTACCTGCTGGCGTCCCTGCTGGTCGCCGGGTTGATCGCCAATCTCCTGGTCCGCCCCGTGCACGACGCGCGCTTCATGCAGGACAGCGACGGCCCCGCGCCCGCGAGCGCCGGCGGCCGATCCCGCTTCGAGTCGGGCCGGTGGCCGGCGGTCCTGACGGCCTGGGCCCTGGTGGGCGCGCCTCTTCTCTGGGGCGTGCTGCAGACGATCCGGAAGGCGTCCTTGCTGTTCCACTGACCCCGCGCGGCGGCTCTTGTCGGTCGTAAACATGCACCGAAGGATCGAGTCCGGTCGCAGGCTCTAACGAAGGGAGGGCCGGCCGACCTGCCGGACCTCGTTCGTCAAGGAGGGACGCCATGACACGACACGTGCGCCGGATGCAGGTTTTCCTGACAGCAGCCGCGGCCCTTGCGCTATCGGGTACGGCGTGGGCCGCTCCCCCAAAATTCGAGCAGGCCCGGATCTTCATCGAGTACAACTCGACGGACAACGATCTCGGCTTTCATGTGTTCCTCGACGCGGAGGACTGGAAGTCGGTCCGGATCGTCAACCCGGTGGGTACCACGGTCTTCGAGGCGACCGGCAAAGGGCCCTATGCGAGGCCACAGCTCGGCCTCTCCGAGATGTTCTTCGAAGGATCGGAGCCGTCGCTGGACGAGATCCCGCTCGAGGACCTTCTGGCACTGTTCCCGGAGGGGAAGTACAAGTTCGTCGGCGTGACGGCCGATGGAGTCCAGTTGACGAACACCTCGACCTTCTCGCACGCCGTGCCCGATGGACCGGTGGTCTCCGCCGAAGTGAACAGCGGCTCCATCGTCATCCGCTGGCGGCCCGTCACGGGCCCGCCGCCCGGGTTCCCCAACAGGAAGATCCAGGTTACGGGGTATCAGGTCATCGTCGACCCCTTTCAGGTGACCCTGCCGGCCTCGGCGACGCAGGTAACGCTGCCGCGGGAGTTCGCGGACACGCTCGCGGCGGGCCAGCACGGGTTCGAGGTCCTCGCCATCGACGCGAGCGGCAATCAGACGATCACCGCGAGTTCCTTCGAGACCCCGTAGCCCGGACGCCGTCGCGCACACGATCCACTCCTCGCCCGATAGGGTCCTTGCGCCCTCCTGCCATGTGGCAGGATACTTGGGATAATTGTCATTGCTGACAAGCCCGAGTGATGCGACAAGAGAGATCCGGAACGGGACCAGGAGGAGCCATGGCGCCCCGGCGCGTGATCATCGTCGCCATGCCGTGCAAGGAGGTCGTCGAGGTCGACGGCGCGCTCGATGCCTTCTGCCGGTCATTATGTGAACTACATGGACCGCGACGAGCCGGCCGACCGGGTCGCCGCGGCCTACGGCTCCAACTACGGACGTCTCCGCCGCATCAAGAGGAAGTACGACCCGCTGAACCTGTTGCGCATGAACCAGAACATCCTGCCCGGCTGAGGCGCGGACCGCACCGCGATTCGAGCGGCTGACAGCGCTACTCGCAGCGCAGCGCGACGATCGGGTCGACGCGAACGGCGCGGCGGGCGGGGACGCAGCAGGCCGCCAGGGCCACGAGCGCCAGGAGCAGCATCGTCGCGGCCAGGGTCAGCGGATCGTGGGCGCCGACGCCGAAGAGCAAGCTGCGCATCAGCCGTGCGAGCGCGAGGGCCGCAGCGAGCCCGGCGACAAGGCCGAGCGACGTCAAGAGCATCCCGTGCCCGACGATCAGGCCCAGGATGTGGCGCTTGCTGGCACCGAGCGCCATGCGGATTCCAATGTCGTGCGTTCGCTGCGCCACGAGATAGGCCATGAGGCCGAAGAGTCCCACGCCGGAGAGCAGGAGCGCCACGGAGGCGAAGATCGCCAGGAGCGTCATCGTGAACCGCCGGGACGCCGTCGATCGATCGATCAACTCGTCCATGGTGCGCACCTGCGACACCGGCACGCCGGGGTCGAGCGCCCGCACTTCGCCCCGCAGGAGGCCGGCGAACGCGCTTGGATCGCCTTGAGTGCGCACGACGATCTGCATCGGGTTCCAGACGCCCTGGTTGGAATTCAGATAGACCGCCGGCTCCGGGGTCTCGTCGAGCGCGGAGAGCCGGACGTCACCGACCACACCCACGACCGCGACCGACGGATTCTTCGCGTTCCACGGATGGAACCGGTGGCCGATCGGGTCCTGGCCGGGCCAGAGCCGGCGGGCCAGTTCCTCGTTGATCACGACACCGCGCAGGTCGCGCGTCTCCGGCGCCAGGTCGCGTTCGTCCAGATCGCGCCCGCGCAGGATTGGGATTCCCATGGTGTGGAAGTATCCCGGGGCCACGAGCCGCCACTCCGCCGACGGATGCTGACCGTCGGTCGGGGCCCCGGCGCCATCGACGTGCACTTCCATCGCCATGGTGTTGCCGTCCATCGGCAAGCCGCTGGCCGTGGAGGCCGCTTCGACCCCGGGCACCCCGCGCAGGCGCTCCCGGAGCCGCTCGTGGAAGGCGACGAACTCCTTCGCCGACGGATACCTGACCTCGGGGAGACTGATGCGGGCGACGAGGAGGTTCTGGGTCTCGTAACCGGGTTTCACGTCGAGCAGCGCCACGAGGCTGCGGAGCAGCAGGCCGACGCCGACCATCAGGACCAGCGACAGCGCGACTTCGACGACCACGAGCGCGCTGCGCGCCCGCTGTCGCGCCGCGCCGCCCGTTCCGCCCTCCTTGAGCGTGGAGTGAAAGTCGACGCGGGTCGCCTGCAGGGCCGGCGCGAGTCCGAAGAGGATCCCCGTGACGAGCGACACGCCTAGCGTGAAGAGAAGGACGCGGTGGTCGAGGGAGATCTCGTCGGCCCGCGGCACCGCAGAGCCGGCCGCCACCCCCAGCGCGTCAAGCCCCCACTGGGCGAGCAGCAGCCCGAGGCCGCCCCCGAGCGCCGCCAGCAGGATCGACTCGGCCAGGAGCTGGCGGACGAGACGCCAGCGGCTGGCGCCGAGCGCGGCGCGGATGGCGATCTCCCGCCGGCGCGCCGTGGCCCGCGCCAGAAGGAGACCAGCGACGTTGGCGCAGGCGATCAGGAGCACGAGCGCCACGGCGCCAAGCAGCACGTGCAGCGCGCGGCGCGATTCCTTGGGAACCGTCCAGTCGAAGAAGGTTTGCAGGCTCACCGTCCAGCCGGTGTTCGTGTCGGCATACTGCCGCGCCAGACGATCGGCGAGGCCGCGCAGCTCGGCCTCCGCCTGCGACAGGCCAACGCCTGGCTTCAGCCGGCCGTAGACCGACAGCCGGTGATCCGATCGATCCCCGGCCGCGTCGGCGCGCAGCGGCACGAACAGCTCGTAAGGCCGCCAGTAGAACTCCGGCACCACGCCGATGACCGTGTGCGGCGCGTCGTCGAGCGTGATCGTGCGCCCGATGATCGCCGGATCCCCTCCGAAGCGGCGCTGCCACAGGCCGCGAGTCATCAGGACGACGCGCTCCCCGCTCCCTGGAGCGTCCTCCTCGGGACGGAAGCCGCGCCCCAGCGCAGGCTCGACCCCGAGCAGCGGGAAGAAATCGTGCGAGACAGACATGCCCGGGATGCGCTCCGCCTCGCCGTTCACCGTGAGGTTGAGCCCTCGCGCGGTCGAGGCCGCGATCCGGTCGAACGAGACACTCTGGTCGCGCCAGTCGAGAAAGTTCGGCTGCGACGCCGAGAAGAGCGGCCAGCCGCGCTGCGGGTTGCTTTCAAAGATCCGCACCAGCCGGTCTGGATCGGCGTAGGGCAGCGGCCGCAGCAGGACGGCGTTGAGGATGGTGAACACCGCCGCGTTCGCGCCGATACCGAGCGCGAGGGTGACCAGGACCGCTGCCGTGAACCCAGGGCTCTTGTACACCAGACGGACCCCGTGGAGCAGGTCGGCCAGGAGCTGTGAGGCCATCCCGGCGGCCTTCGCGCTGATGGATCGGCGCTCCGCGTCCGTGGGCCCTCGCTCGGCGTCCGTGCGCCGACGCAGCGCACCGGTGGAATCCAGCCGTTCGATAACTTGTTGGTCGACCGGCAGGCGGCGGCGCGCGTCCGACCGGGTGATCTCCCGCGCCAGGGCGTCCCAGTCCTGGATCTCGCGCTCCGCCGCGGCCTGCGCTTCGGCCTCCAACGCGCCGCGCTCCAGGGCGCCCCGATAGTGATCCTCCAGCTGCTGCGCCAGGTCCTCGATGATCTCGACTTCGCGCTCAGCCCGCAGCCCCGGGAGGCGCAGCCGCTCGCGGACGTACGCTCGCCAATCAGGCATGGCCGCGCCCGACGACACGATTGACCGCTACCATGAACTCCCGCCAGGTCTCGCGCTCCCGGAGGAGCATGCGTCGTCCGTCGGCCGTGAGGCGGTAGAAACGGCGACGCCTCTCCCCGGGCCGTTCCAGCCAGCGCCCGCGGATCAGACCGCGGTTCTCCAGGCGGCACAACATCGGATAGAGAGACGCGATCCGCAGCTGCAGCTTGCCGAGCGACCGGCGCTCGATCATCTTGCCGATGTCGTAGCCATGCCGCGGTCCGCTCTCGAGCAGCGACAGGATCAGCAGCTCGGTGCTCCCCTTCTTCAACTCGCGACTGAACATCGGAGGTTCTCCTGTAGTGAACCTATATATTGCTTTGCAGTAGATATAGGAAAACAGAGAGCGTGTCAAGCCCCGAGCGGACCGCTTCCGTCGGCCCCTGGGTTGGGCGTAGGATGGGGATACGACCTACGAGGAGGGAACAGCATGGCTGCGCTTCCGCTGACCGGCCACTGCCTCTGTGGCAGCGTCCGCTACGAGATCACGAAGCCCCTGGTGACGGCGGCCTACTGCCATTGCACGCGCTGCCAGCGACGCACGGGGACGGCGGCCGCCGTCTCGGCCCGGATCGCTCCCGGATCGTTGCGGGTTCTCGCGGGCCAGGACTTTATCAAGGCGTACCGGCCGCCGGACGGCTTCGCGAAGGTCTTCTGCTCGAACTGCGGCGGGGCCCTCTGGAGCCAGAGCCAGGCGGACCCCGAGATCATCAGCGTCCGCATGGGCACCTTCGACGCGGATCCGGGCATCCGTCCGTCGGCCCGGCAATACGTCGCGTACGCGGCGCCCTGGGAGCCGATCCCGGACGATGGTCTGCCGCGCTTCCCGGAGGCGCGGCAGGCCTGAGTGACCGCGACGTCAGGCCCCGGGCTTCCGGTACTTCTCGAACCACGCCAGGATGTGCGCCGCCTTGGCGATCAGCTGGCTCGGGCGTCCGATCATGGCGTGGGAGGCTTCGGGCACCCGCACCAGCGCCGTGTCCACCTTGCGCAGTTTGAGCGCTTCGTAGAACTGCTCGGACTCCGAGATCGGCGTGCGATAGTCGACCTCGCCGGTCAGGAGCATGGTGGGCGTCCTGACGTTCCCCACCAACGATAGCGGCGAGCGCTTCAGGTATTCCTCGGGGTGCTCCCAGGGCGGCGAGGTGAACCAGTAGCGGTAGAAGAAGTTGGGCAAGTCCGAGGTCAGGACGAAGCTGTTCCAGTTGATGACCGGCTTGGCGGACACCGCGGCCCGGAAGCGGTCGGTCTTGCCGACGATCCAGGCGGTGAGGACCCCGCCGCCGCTGCCGCCGGTGACGAAGAGGTTCGCGGGATCGACGAAGCCGCGCCCGACCGCGGCGTCGACGATGCTCATCAGGTCGTCGTAATCGTTCCCCGGATAGGCGTGATGGATGAGGTTGCCGAACTCCTCGCCGTAGCTCGTCGAGCCTCGCGGGTTGGAGTAGAGGACGGCGTATCCGGCCGCGGCGTAGAGCTGCATCTCGGCGCCCCAGCGATCGCCGTAGTTGGCGAACGGGCCGCCGTGGATCTCGAGGATGAGCGGATGTTTCTTCGCCGTGTCGAAGCCGGGGGGCTTCATGATCCAGCCCTGGATCCTGCGGTGGTCGTAGGACGACTCGGTCCAGATGACATCCGCCGCCGCGAGCCGCTTGCCCGTGAGCACGTCGTCGTTGAGCCGCGTCAGGACGGCCGTCTTGACCCCCGGCCCGCCGACCGCCACCTCCGCCGGCCGCTCGGGCCGCGTCCAGGTGTAGGCGAAGCGGCCGGCGCCCTGGCCTGCCGCCCCGGCGGCGACCGAGAAGGAGCCGCCGGCGTAGGGGCGGCCGAGATCGCCGCCGCCCACGTCGGAGGCGAGGATCTCGGGTTTCGCGCCGCCATCGACCACCACCCAGCCGACCTTGCCGTTCCCCTGGTCGGAGGTCGCGAAGTAGATCCGCCTGCCGTCGCGGCTCCACGTCGGCTGGTAGATGTCGCGGTCGTAGGCACCGGTCACGAGTCGCGCTCCCGTGCCGTCCCTGTTCATGAGATAGAGGTGCGTGACCTGATAGCCCTGATAGCGATCGTCGAATCCGACGTAGGCGATGAAACGGCCGTCGGGTGAGACGGCGGGGGACGTGTCGGGCCCGCGGCGGTCGGTCAGCGGGCGGATGGCGCCGTTGGCCACCGCGATCTCGTAGATCTCCGACTCGAGTGGCTCGGTCTCCCAGTCCTCGCGGCGGTTGGCCGAGATCAGGAGGAACTTTCCGTCGGGAGTCCAGGCCGGCTGCCCGTCGTGGTGGAACGATCCCGAAGTGAGCTGCCGCGGCGTCCCGCCTTCGGCGGGGACGACGAACAGGTGGTAGAAACCCTCCTCGAGAAAGCCCTCGCCGTCGACGCGGAACACGATCCGGGTGATGACCTTGGGAGGCCTGGCCCACTCGGCGCCCTCTGGTTTCTCCGGCATCCTGGCGAGCGGCTCCGGCTTCTCGGGGACCAGCATCGTGAAGGCGATCGATCGCCCGTCGGGCGACCAGGCGACGCCGCCGGGGGCGCGCGGGAGCTGGGCCAGCCGGGTCACGACGCCGCTGTCCATCCAGCGCACGAAGAGCTGCACCGAATCCCCCTCCTGCGCCGCGTAGACGATGCGGCGGCCGTCCGGCGACCAGCGCGGCGCGAACTCCCCGGCGCCCGAGGTCAGCGGGCGGTGGTCGCCGCCGTCGGAGTCGATGAGCCAGATCTGCGAGCGCCGCCTGTCCTTCATCACGTCCATCGAGCCCCTGACGTAGGCGACGCGCCGGCCGTCGGGAGAGATTTCGGGATCGGAAGCCCACTCGAGGCCGAAGACATCCATCGGCTGGAAGAGGTCGGAAGCCGGCTTCGCGCGCGCTCCCTCGGACGTTGAGGCTCCTGGTGGAGCCGCCGGGGGAGCCGGCGCCGGGGCGGCGGACGATGCATCGAGTCCGGCGGAGAGCTGCAGAACGAAGGAGACGAGGACGGCGACAAGCCGACAGGCGGATTTCATGAAGCCTCCTGAAGGGCCGAGGGCATGGGCTGCCTAGAGTAGCCGAAGAAAGGGCGCAAAAGGATACCAGGACTCCCAGTTCCGAGGGCAGGACCGGAATTGCTCTGGAACCTCTTCCGGACCGCGCTCGTACCATCGAATCGCTCCCGCGGAGGGACCCATGCGCCAATCGACAGGGATCATTCCTCCCCGCGGTCGCGCCCTGGCGCGATCCGCCGTCGCGCCGGAACGGTTCGACCCGTTCGAGGGCTTCTTCCGGAGCCGCGGCCCCGCGCCGGAGCCACCGGACGGCCTGCTCGATCTCCCCGCCGCCAGGCGCTGGTTCGCCCTGCTTGCCTGGGGGGAGGAGGAGGGGCTCTACACCTATCAGATGCCCCTCGAAGGTCGCACGGGCAGCCGGGTCGTGGTGCTGGGGCGCTCGCGGCTCATGCTCTCCTGCTACGACTACCTGGGCCTGGCGGGCCACAGGGAGGTCGAGGAGGCCGCCATCGCCGCGGTCCGGACCTACGGGACGGGGACGGGCGGCGTGCGGATGCTCACCGGCACGACCGCCCTGCACCACGACCTCGAGCGCGAGATCGCCGCCTTCAAGGGCGTGGAGGCGGCGCTCACCTTCGGGTCCGGGTACCTCGCGAACCTCGCGGTCGTGGCCGCCCTCGTCGGCCCGCGCGACCGCGTCCTGCTCGACGCCTGCGCGCACCGCAGCCTGCATGACGCGTGCGTCCTGGCGCGGGTGCCGGTGACGATCGTGCCCCACAACGACGTCGCCGCCATCGAGCGCGAACTGCAGCAGGCGCCCGCCGGATGCCGCACCCTGATCGTGGTGGACGGCCTCTACTCCATGGACGGCGATCTCTGCCCGCTGCCCGATCTGGTCTATCTGAAGGACCGCTACGGCGCCTTTCTCCTGGTCGACGAGGCGCACGCCCTGGGGGTGCTCGGCGTCACGGGGCGCGGCGTCCACGAGCACTTCGGCCTCCCGGCCGGAGCGGTCGACGTGTGGACCGGCTCCCTCTCGAAGGCCGTGCCGTCGAATGGCGGGTTCCTCGCCGGCCGGCGCGATCTGATTGTCTATCTGCAGCACGCCTCGGCGCCGTTCTGGTTCTCGGCGGCGCTCGCGCCCGCGTCGGCGGGGGCTGCGCTCGAGGCGCTGCGCGTGGCGCGGCGGGAGCCGGAGCGGCTCGAGGCCCTGCGGCGCAACGCCGACGCGCTGCGTGCCGGGCTCCGCGCGCGCGGCTACGACACGGGGCTCTCGGCGAGCGCCATCGTGCCGGTCCTGCTCGGCGAGGAGGCCGCTGCGTGGCGTCTAGCACGGCGGCTGTTCGACGAGGGCGTCCTCGTCTCGGCCGTGGTCCATCCAGCGGTGCGCCAGGGCTCCGCCCGGCTGAGATTGTGCGCGACCGCGGCCCAGTCGAGTGCCGATCTCGACGAGGCGCTCGACGCGTTCGACCGGGCCGCCCACGAGGCCGGCACCGCGTGAACGCCACGGCAGGAGCCCCGCACCGCTCCCACACCGTCACGGCGGCCCCGCGTCCCCCCGTCGCTGCGGTCCCGGGTCGCCCCATCGTCGCGGGGGAAGACTATGTCGTGCAAACGCACTCCGACATCGCCGAGGTCGATCCGGGCGAGTGGGACTCCCTGCTGGACCCGGAGGACCTTCAGGCGACGCATCGCTTCATCGGCGTCTGCCAGCGCTCCCAGGTGTCGGACGCGGCGCATCGGCACGTGACGGTGCACGGCGGGGGAGACCTGCTCGCGATCGCGAGCCTCAGTCGGATGCAGGTGGGGCTCGATCTGCTCTCGCCCGGCCTCGTGCGCGGCGTGACCCGGGTGGTGCGGCGCTGGCGACGCGGTTTCCTGCGCGTTCCGGTCGCGTTCTGCGGGCTGCCGGTGTCGTTCGGGCAGTCGAGCTTGCGGGTCCGTCCCGGGGCCGATGCGCCGAGGATCGCGGGCCTGATCGCGCAGGAGCTGGAGCGCTGGGCGCAGGGCTCGGGTGCCGGGGTGCTCTGCTTCAAGGAATTCGGTCCGCGGGATCTGACTCTCGTGCGGCCGCTGGCGGAGCACGGCTACTTCCGGGCGCCCAGCCTGCCGGCCTGCACCCTCGCCATCGCCTGGCGCACCTTCGAGGAGTACCTCGGGGCGATGCGGGCCGGCTACCGGCGGCAGGTCCTGGCGAGCCTGCGGGCGCGCGACCGGCTGGGCCTCGCGGTCCGCCTGGTCCCTGACTGGGAGGCGGAGGCGGCGCGCATCTTCCCGCTCTACGAACAGGTCATGGATCGCGCGCCGTTCCAGCTCGAGCGGCTGAACCTGACGTTCTTCCAGCACCTCGCGGCCGACTTCCCCGACCGCACGAGCGCTCTGCTCGTCGAGCGCGACGGCGCGCTGCTCGCCGCCGCGATCCTGCTCCACGCCTCCGGTGCGCTCACGTTCCTGCTCGCGGGGATCGACTACGCCCGGAACCGCCAGAGCCACGCCTATCTCACGCTCGTCGCCGAGATCGTCGCCGAGGCGATCCGTAGCGGGGCGACGCGGCTCGATTTGGGACAGACGACCTACGATCTGAAGGGGCGCCTCGGCGCCGGGACGAGCCCGCGCTGGCTCTACATCAAGTGCTCCGGGCGGACAGCGCACCTCGCGCTCCGGGCGGCGTCCGGGGCGCTGTTCCCGAGGGTTTCCCCCCCGCCGCGGCGGGTCTTCAAGGACGCTGGCGTTCGCTGATCGAGGTGCGTGGCGGGTCCATGGGGAAACGGCTCCGCACCTGGACCGGCGATCTGCGTTGGCGGCCCGCCCGCATCGATCGTCCCGCCACCCACGAAGAGGTGGTCACCGCCGTGCGCAGCACGGACCTGCCGATTCGAGCGCTCGGCGCTGGTCACTCGTTTGCGCCGCTCGCCGCGACCGATCACCAGGCGATCCGGATGGACCGCCTGAGCGGCCTCGAGAGCGTGAACCGCGAGCAGGAGGAGGCGACCGTCCTGGCCGGCACCCGGCTCAGGGACCTGGGCCCGCGACTCGCGGAGCATGGCCTTGCCCTCGAGAACCAGGGGGACATCGATGTCCAGACGATCGCCGGCGCGCTGAGCACGGCGACCCACGGCACGGGCGCGCGGCTCGGCGGCATGGCCAGCCAGGTCGTGGGGCTGACGCTGGTCACGGCGACCGGGGACACGCTGGTCCTGACGCGCGATCGGGACGGTCCGCGGTTCCTGGCGGCCGCGGTATCGCTCGGGTGCCTGGGCCTGATATCGCGAGTGCGCCTCAAGGTGCGACCCGCCTACTGGCTGCGCGACCGCCGGAGGACGCTCCCGCTCGAGGAATGCCTGGCGCAGATCGAGGCCAGGGGCGCCGCCCATCGCCACTTCGAGTTCTTCTGGTTCCCCTACTCGGACGTGGCGCTCACCAAGACGCTCGACATCGTGGAGGGGGTTCGTGGGCGGCCGCGCGCCTGGCTCACCGACATGCTCGTGGACAACCTGGGCTTCTGGCTCTCCTGCCAGGCCTGCCGCGCGCTACCGGGATGGACGCGCGCGCTCAACCGTCTGTGCGCGCGCGCCGTGGGTGACTCGGAGCACGTCGGTCCCGCGCATCGCGTCTTCCCCACGCCGCGCCACGTCCGGTTCCACGAGATCGAGTACGCGGTGCCGGCCGCGCGCGGCCCCGACTGTCTGCGCGAGGTCCGCGCGTTCATCGAGGACCGCCGGCTGCCGGTGAGCTTCCCGATCGAGTACCGGCTGGTGGCCGCGGATGAGCCGCTCCTCTCGCCGTTCCACGGGCGCGACAGCGCGACCATCTCGGTGACCCAGTTCCATCCGGTCGCGTACGGCGAGCTGTTCGACGGCGTCGAGGCCGTCTTCCGGAATCACGCCGGCCGCCCGCATTGGGGCAAGTGGCACCAGGCGCGGCCGTCCTACCTGCGGCGGCTCTACCCGCACTGGAACGACTTCCTGCGGATCCGCGAGGAGCTCGACCCGGCCGGCCGGTTTCTCAATCCTCACCTGCGCGCCGTGCTGCTGGATGAGAAGGAGTGAATGCGGACGCTCAGGTCCCGTATTCCGTCTGGGGAGCGGCCTCGTCCAGCGGATCGGAAGCGACGATCGCCCCGGCCCGGCCGACCTGAAAGCGTGACTCGCCCCAGCGCACGCTGCGGCCGCAGTGCCCTCCCACGTAGAGGGCCAGAGCGAGGAGATCCGCCACTGGAAGCAGGAGGACGTCGCGAGCGCCGCATCCCGTCCGTCGCGCGTTGAGCAGCACGCTGCCCGTGCGCGCGAGCGCCCAGAGGGCGAGCACGCCGGCGGCTCCGCCGCTCCATCCGCCCAGCATCAAGAGCCCCGCGGCCGGCGCGCCGCCGTGGGCCACGATCGTCCCCGCATAGCCAGATGGACGCAGAGCCCGCATCGTCCGGGCCCAGCGCAGGTGGCGCCGCCACAGGGCGGGCCATCCTGGCGCGCCGATGTGATGGTCGAGCAGGAGCGGCGCGAGCACGACGCGGTGCCCGGCCCGAAGCGCGCCGTCGGCGAGCGACCAGTCGTCCGCCAGCATCTCGAGCAGCGGCTCCAGCCCGCCGATCGCGTCGAGCACCGAGCGCCGGATGGCCACCGTGGCGCCCAGGGCGAAGCGCACGCCCTCGAAGCCGGCGGCCAGGGCCACGGAGGGGAGGAACGCCGTGTTGGTGATCACGGCATCGACGCGTGCGGCCGCCGTCGCGCCCCCCACCGACCGGTACGGGCAGGTGACGAGGCCCACGCGGGGATCGTCGAACGGGGTCAGCACGGCTTCGAGATAGCCCTCGGGCACGCCGATGTCCCCGTCGGTGAAGATGACGATCTCCCCGCGGGCCTCGGGCAGCATCCGGATCAGGGCCGCGATCTTGCGGTTGGATCCGGCCAGGCGGCCCGCCGTCACGAGGGTCAGGGTGCCGGCGGCGGTCCGTTCGAGCACCCGGCCGGCGGCCGCGAGCTCCTCGCCACGTCCCGGCCCGATTCCGGCGACCACGGGGGCACCGGCCGCGCAGAGTCGCGCCAGGTTCTCCTCCAGGCCGGGAGTCTCCGCTCCGAGCGGCACCAGTATCGTCGCCGAGGGGAGAGGGCCGGCCTGTGTCCGGGAGGTCCGGGGCGCCTTGGACAGGAGCCTGCGCAACGCGATCTGGGCGGTCAGCTGATAGGCGATGGCGGCGGCGAGCCACACGGCGAGAGGGATCTCGGCGAGCACCTTGAGTGTCATCGACCGGCCCCCGTCTCCTCTTCGGGTGGACCGGGCCGCGCCGCGGCTCCCGGCGTGCGCTGGCGCCCCTCCAGGACGACCAGCATGATCCCGGCGACGATGAGCGCCGTTCCCACCCAGCGGTGCCAGGAGACCTGCTCTCCGAGAAAAACCCGCGCGAAGATGGCTGCGAAGAGGAACGACAGCGCCGTGATCGGCATCGCATACGAGAGGTCGGCCCAGGAGAGCGCCGTGAGGTACAGGAAGAAGAACCCCGCTGCGAAGATCACGCCGACGAGGACGTGGGGGTTGCGCGGCACCACCAGGAGCAGGTCGATCCACCGGGACGGCTTCGACCAGTCCATCTCCCCGAAGGACCGCATGCCATAGCTGAACAAGGTCTCCGCCACGGCTCCCGACAGGGCGGCGAACACCAGGACCACAAAAGTCCTCACGACGTCGCTCCCATGCCGGCGCTCGCGTACGAGACCAGGGCGATCCCCAGCCGCGCCACCTGCTGGCGGACGCGGGGGGAGGTGACCGCCGCCAGCTCGCGGCGTCCTTCCTCGGTGTCGAGGTCGGGGTGGACGAAGATCTCGTTCAGCCCGGGCCGCAGCCGCGGCAGGAGATCGAGCAGGTACGATTCCTCGATCCGTCCGGTGCGGGAGAGGCCGTGGACGCGGGTGGAAGCGTCCAGCCCGTGGCGGGCCGCCGTCCTCCCGTTGAGCGATCCGAGCACCCCGAAGAGGGCCCACTCCGCGAGCCGGCCTTCGCGCGGGTCGCCCCGGGGTATCCGGATCCACCCGACCCCGCGGCGAGAGGCCTCGCGGCAGACGATCGGGAAGACGAGCGGATGGATGTGCATGTGGTGGTGTCCGTCCACGTGGGTGAGGGCGATGCCGGCGCGCCCGGCGCGATCGAACTGCGCGGCGATCTCGTCCTGCATGATCGGCAGGAGACGCCGGCGCTCACGCCACAGCCTCACGCCGGCGCGCGTCGGGTTCGGCTCGAGGCCGCCGTCGCCGCCGGCGAAACCCCGGAAGTGATCCGGTGGCAGGACGGCGAAACCGTCGCACACGGTGACGTGGAGCCCCACCCCCAGGCGTCGATGCTCGCGGGCCAGCCGCGCCGCCTCCTCGAACTCCTGGCCGCCGGCCATCAGGCTGGCGGCCGTGACGATCCCATCCTTCAGGGCGGAGACGGTGGCGCGGTTCACGCCCGACGTCCGTCCGAAGTCATCCGCGACCACGACGAGCCGCGTCGCGCCATCACGCATGGGGGGCCCCGAAACGGCCGGGACTCTACCACGGGCCGGCGCCGGGCGTCCCGGTGTGACATCCTTGGGCCGTGCGCCAGGCTCGACCCAGGACGCGACGCCGTCTCCTCGTCGGGGTGGCGGCCGCCGCCGTCGCCTTGTGCCTCGGCGTGCTCGCGGTCCGGCCGCTTGTCGAGGGCGTCATCCGCGCGCGCCTCGAGGCGGAGGCGGCACGGCGCGGCCTCGCGGCCCGGATCGAGCGTGTGCGCCTCGGTCTCTGGCCCCCGCTCCGGCTGAGAGGCGTCACTGTCGAGGTCGCGGACGGCTGGCGGCTGAGCGCCGGCAGGATCGAGGTCTGGTGGCCCGGCCACACGCGGCTCGCGGTGGATCGGGCCGTTCTCGTGGGCCCGGCGGGGCTGACGATCGCGACGGGGCCCACGACCTGGGACGTCGTCGACCTCGCTCGCGACCAGTTACGCGCCGCGCTGGCACGGCCCCGGTCAGGCCTGGTGCTGAGCCGGACCGTCGGTCCGGCCGGGAGCCTCTGGACGATCGAGGCGACGGACCTGCCGCTGGGCCGTCTCCTCGAGGTAAGACGGCTCGACCGACCCCTGCTGGACAGCGGGACGATCCGCGGATCGCTGAGGCTGGCGACGTCGGCCGAGGCGGTTCGCTTCGACCTCGACGTCGACTCGCGCTCCGCTCGGCTGCCGGCGCTCGCAGAGGATCGATCCGGGGGCCGCCCGCTGGGCGACCCGACGGAGGTGACCGTCCAGGTCGCGGGCTCCTGGAAACGGGCGGAGGGCGTCCTGGACGTCCCTCGCTGGAGCGCCGCGATCAACGGGGCCGCGCTCTCGGGCTCGCTCCACCTGGACGATCTTCACGCCGATCCGGGCGTCGACCTGGCGCTCGACGTGGAGCGGGTGGACTTCGCCCGACTGTTGCGCACCTCGGGCCTCGAGGCTCCGGAGGCCCTCGATGCCTCGACCACCGGCGAGGGCGGGGGCGATCTGGGATCGGCGTCCCTCACGGCCCGCGCGCGGGGCCGCATCTCGGACCCGCGCTCCTTCGTCGTGACGCAGAAGCTCGACTTCACGCCGCCGCAGCGTCTCCCGCCGGCCATCGGCAGGCTCCGGGGGGACTTCAGGCACGAGGTCGGCACGGGCCCCGGCGCCGGCCGCGTCATCGACGTCTCGCCCGCCTCGCCGGACTTCATCGCGCTCCCCGACGTGCCGCCGCTCTTCCTGCGCGCGCTCCTGCTCGGAGAGGACGCCGGTTTCTACAGCCATCGCGGCATCGACCTCAGGGAGGTGCCGGCGGCGCTCCTCACCGATTGGGCCCGCGGCGGCGCCGCGCGCGGCGCATCGACCATCACGCAGCAGCTCGCCAAGAACCTGTTCCTGTCGCACGAGAAGCGTCTCGGGCGGAAGCTTCAGGAGCTGTCTCTAACGCTCCTGCTCGAGTCGGCGCTCGGCAAGCCGCGCATCCTTGAGATCTACCTGAACGTCATCGAGTGGGGGCCGGACCTGTTCGGCCTCAGGCCCGCCGCCCGCGCCTATTTCGGTCGGGCCCCCCAGGAGTTGACGCCGGCCCAGGTCGCGTTCCTGGTCTCGCTCATCCCCGGGCCGCTGAAGTACCAGAGCTCGTTCGCCCGCGGCACGCCGGGGCCGGGCCTCCGGCAGCTCGTGGACGCCCTGCTCGCGAAGCTGCGCTCCGTGGACGCCCTCACCGAGGACGAGTACCGGCAGGCCCTGGAGGAGGAGATCGTCGTCCGCGGCCGTGAGGCGCGCGCCCTTCCGGGCGGGTGACGCGCCGCGGGATCAGTGCCCGCCGCACACGTCGGCGCAGGTCACGACAGCGGCGCCGCGCGCGCACAGGACGTCCGCTGAGCAGCCGGCGCTCTTGCACAACTGGCCGGAGCACTTCGGCAGCTTGTCGGCCTCCTGGCCCGTGCGCGCCAAGGTCGCCGCCGCCACCAGCAGCATCAACGCCGCCATTCCGATCGCTATCTTCTTCATGGGCTCCTCCCGTTTGCGAGCTTCCTTACGCAATTGTAACAGCGCCTCGGACTGCGGGCGCGCGTTGCCGCGGCCACGCGCGGAACCTAGGTTGTGTCCGTCGGAGGAGGGGTGCCATGTCGCGAATTCCGGTCCGATCGATCGTCGTCCTGTCGCTGGTCGTTCTCTCCGGCTGCGCGAGCCATCCGCCGGCGCGCCGTGTCTGGGTCGGGCCCCGCGTGGACCTGAAGCCCTACGAGACCATCGGCATGGTTCAGTTCACGTCGACGACCAAAGGAGAGCTCGCGGCGATGGCGACCCGGCGCTTCGTCGAGGCCGCTCGCCGCGATCAGGACATGCTGCGCATGGTCGACATCGGCACGCAGCAGGAAGCCCTGGCGTCCGCGGGCCGGGACCTCTGGAGCCCGGAGAGCTGCCGGGCCGTCGGGCGCAAGCACGGCGTGCGGACGATGTTCCGCGGCACGTTGACCCTGTCCAGCGTCCGCCCAAACGTGCAGCTCTCGGGCCTCCTGCGCTCCGGCCAGGTTTCGGCGAATGTCGATGCCACGCTCGAGGTGGAGATGATCGAGGTGGAGACGGGCGCATCGATCTGGAGCCGATCGGGCCGCGCCACGCGCACTCTCGGCCAGGTCAGCGTCTTCGGTGGCAAGGACTACGCCTTCGACGCCGCGGACCCGGACGCCGCCTACGGCGATCTCGTCGACGATCTCGTGTTCCAGGTGGCCAGGGACCTCCAGGGAAGCTGGCAGACGCAGTAGGCTCCGTCGGGCGATTCCGGCGTGAGGGACCCCGCCGCCGACCGCCACGGGTCCTCTGTAGGGCAGTTTCCGACAATCCTCCCCCCCCCGCATCAGGACATGGGATTCCCGATGCTCCGGGCTCGTCAGCCGGCCTATAGCACCCTCTCCGGCAGGCCCGGCCGCCCGAAACTCCGTCGTCATCCCCCTTGACGGATGATACAGTTGTATCATATAAAATGATTCATCTGCATGAACACACGAAGACCGAGGCCCGCCGAGCCGAGATGGTTGCTGCTGATGCATCAGATCCCGCCGAAGCCCGATTACTTCCGCGTGAAGGTCTGGCGCCGGCTCCAGAGGCTCGGCGCCGTGGCGCTCAAGAACTCGGTGTACGTCCTGCCGCGGGGGGATCAGGCCGCGGAGGACTTCCAGTGGGTGCTGCGGGAGATCACCGCGGGCGGCGGCGACGCCGCCGTGTGCGAGGCGCGGTTCGTCGAAGGGCTGTCCGACGCGCAGGTCACGGGCCTTTTCCATCAGGCCCGTGATGCCGACTACAGCCCCATCGCCGAGGAGGCCCGCCGTCTTGCGGAAGAGCTGCCGCAGGGCGGACCTCCGTCGGGGGAGCGACGCGCGCGCGCCGAGGCGGATCTCCTGCGGCTGAAGAAGCGACTGGCCGAGGTCGTGGCGATCGATCACCTCGCCGCACCCGGCCGGCGCGACGCCGAGCGGCGGATCGCGGCCCTCGACGCGCGTCTGCACGCGTCCCCGGCCGGCAGCGGGCGGCCTGCGCGCCGCCCCGCGCGACGTCAGGAGCCGGTCCCCGCCCGCCACGGCCGTTACAAGGACCGCATCTGGGTCACGCGCAAGGGCGTCCACGTCGATCGGATGGCGAGCGCCTGGCTGATCCACCGGTTCGTCGACCCGGGGTCTCGCTTCAAGTTCGTGGCGCCGGATGGCTACCGTCCCGCAGCACGGGAGGTCCGCTTCGACATGTTCGAGGCGGAGTTCACGCACGAAGGGCACAAGTGCACCTTCGAGGTGCTCCTGGATCGGCTCGGGCTCAAGGATGCCGCCCTGCGGCCGATCGCCGAGATCGTGCACGACATCGACCTCAAGGACGCCTGCTTCGGCCGGGAGGAGTCGGCCGGGATCGGCCGGCTGATCGCCGGCATCGCGATGGCCCACCGGGACGACGAGCGGCGGGTGGAGCGGGGCTCCGCCGTGTTCGACGACCTGTATGAGTACTTCCGGCGGAAGATCTCGTGACGGCGACGGCCGAGCGCCTGGCCACCGGCGCGACGTCGTGCGCGCCCGCCGCGGCGCCGCGCCAGGTACCGTTCGCGGCCGCGTTCCGGTTCTGGCTGAAGCTCGGCTTCATCTCCTTCGGCGGGCCGGCGGGCCAGATCGCCATCATGCACCGCGAGTTGGTGGAGCGCCGGCGCTGGATCGGCGAGCAGCGGTTCCTCCACGCGCTGAACTACTGCATGCTGCTGCCCGGTCCCGAGGCGCAACAGCTCGCCATCTACATTGGATGGCTCCTGCACCGCGTGCCGGGAGGCCTCGTGGCGGGCGCGCTGTTCGTGCTGCCGTCCGTCGCCATCCTCCTGGCCCTCTCGTTCGTCTACGCCGCCTTCGGCCACATGCCTCTGGTGGCGGCCCTGTTCGCCGGCGTGAAGCCTGTGGTCGTGGCGATCGTGGTCGAGGCGGTGATGCGGATCGGCCGGAGGGCCCTGCGACGCGGCTGGCACATCGCGATCGCGGCCGCCGCCTTCGTGGCGATCTACCTCCTGCACGTCTCCTTCCCCCTGATCGTGCTGGGGGCCGCGGCGGCAGGACTCGCCCTGGGGCGCCCGCGGCGGGTTCGGCCCGATGCACCAGGGACCGTCGGGGAGCTCGCGACGCCCGGCGCCGTCGTGGCGCCGGCCGCCGCCTCCGAGCCGTTCGTGATCGGCGACGAGGCGCCGTCGCCGCCGCACGCGCTGCCGTCGCGCGGCCGCGCCTTCCGCACGCTCGCCGCGGGTGTGATCCTGTGGCTGGCGCCGTTCGCGCTCCTGGCCGCGGCGCGCGGGCGGCAGGACCTGCTCGCGCAGGAGTATCTCTTCTTCACGCGGGCGGCCCTGGTCACCTTCGGCGGGGCCTATTCGGTGCTGGCCTACGTGACGCAGGCGGCGGTGGAGTCGTACGGCTGGATCACGCACGCCCAGGCCATCGACGGCCTGGCGCTGGCGGAGAGCACGCCGGGTCCGCTGATCATGGTGCTGCAGTTCATCGGCTTCATGGCCGGCTGGAATCATCCGGGGGCGGGCCCGCAGGCGACGGAGGCGGTGCTGAGCGCGTTCGTGACGACGTGGACCACCTTCCTCCCCTGCTTCGTCTTCATCTTCCTCGGCGCTCCCTGGATCGAGGTGCTGCGCGGGCATCAGGGTCTGGCGGGCGCGCTGTCGGGGGTCACCGCCGCGGTCGTCGGCATCATCCTGAACCTCGCCCTGGTGTTCGGTGCGGCGGTCATCGTCCCCCGAGGCCTCGCCGGCGGCGTCGCGTGGTTTCCCGCGGCGGTTGCCGCCTTGGCGTTCGCGATCCTGCATCGCTTCGGCCCCAACGTGCTCTGGGCGGTGCTCGCCGGCGCTCTGGCGGGACTGGCCCGCGCCCTGCTTTTCGGATGAGGTGGCTCGATGACACCGATGAAACGACTGCTCCTGATCAGCAACTCGACGCTCCATGGCAGCGGCTACCTCGACCATGCCGAGGCTGAGATCCGCTCCTTCCTCCACCAGGGAGGCGCCGGGGCGCGCGTCCTGTTCTTCCCGTACGCGCTGAAGGACCGTGACGGCTATGCGGCGCGGGCGCGCGCCCGGCTCGCCGCCATGGGCTCGGCGCTCGAGTCGATGCACGAGCACGATGGTGCCTCGGGGGCGGCCGGGTCCGCGGCGGAGGCGCTCGACCGCGCCGACGTCCTCTTCGTGGGCGGCGGGAACACCTTCCGGCTCCTCGACTGTCTGCATCGCCTGGGGCTCGTGGCAGCGATCCGCCGCAGGGTGGAGCAGGGGAAGCCCTACATCGGATCGAGCGCCGGCGCCATCGTCGCCTGCCCGACGCTGAAGACCACCAAGGACATGCCGGTCGTCCAGCCGCCCTGCTTCGACGCGCTGGACCTGGTGCCGTTCCAGATCAGCCCACACTACCTCGATCCGGACCCGGCCTCGACGCACATGGGGGAGACGCAGGAGGAGCGCATCCTCCAGTACATCGAGGAGAACGAGGCCGTCGTCGTGGGGCTGCGAGAAGGATCGATGCTGCGCGTCGAGGGCCCGAGCGTGCGGCTCGCCGGCCGGATGGCCGCCCGCATCTTCGAGAAGGGCCTGGCGCCCGTCGAGGCGCCGCCCGGAGCGAACCTTGACCGCCTCCTGCACTGACGCGCGCCCGCAGGGCACCCTGCTCCTGTCGCGCGCCGACGTGACGGCGCACCTGGATCTGGATGCCTGCATCGAGGCTGTGGAGGAGGCGTTCCGGCTGCACGCGGAGGGCCGGACCCTGGCGCCGGGCGTTCTCGGCGTGCCCGCGGACGAGGGCGGGTTCCACATCAAGGCCGCCGGGCTCAGGCTCTCCCGCACCTGGTTCGCGGCCAAGTGCAACGGGAACTTCCCTCGCAACGAGGCCCGCTTCGGGATGCCGTCCATCCAGGGCCTCATCCTCCTGTGCGACGGGGAGAACGGATATCCGCTCGCCGTGATCGATTCGATCGCCATCACCCACTTGCGCACGGCCGCCGCCACTGCGGTGGCGGCGCGCCGGCTGGCGCGCGCCGACTCGAAGGTCGTGACGATCGCGGGGTGCGGCCACCAGGGGCGCGCGCAAGTGCGCGCCCTGTCCCGCGTGCTCCGGCTGGAGCAGGTCTTCGCCTTCGACATCGACGCCGATCGGGCGCGCCGGTTCGCCCGGGAGGCCGCGGAGGAGTCGGGCCTGGATGTCCGCGCAACGGTGGATCTCCCCGCGGCAGTCGCCAAGAGTGATGTCTGCGTCACCTGCACGCCGTCGCGCCGCGCCTTCTTGACGACGGATCACCTGCCGGCCGGAATGTTCCTCGCGGCCGTGGGGGCGGACGACCGTGACAAGCAGGAGCTCGATCCGCGGATCCTGGCGGAGAACCGCGTGGTCGTGGACGTCCTGGAGCAGTGCGCGGAGATCGGCGAGCTGCATCACGCGCTGGCGGCGGGGCTCATGACGACCGGTGGAGTCCACGCCGACCTGGCCGACCTCGTGGCCGGCCGCAAGCCGGGACGCCGCCTGGCGGAGGAGATCTTCGTCTTCGACAGCACCGGCACCGCCCTGCAGGACGTCGCCGCCGCCGTGGCCCTCTACCAGCGGGCGGTCGAGGCCGGCGCCGGCCGGCGGATCGACCTCCTCGGCTGAACTGTCGTCAGGGACAGGCGGCGGCGCATGGCCATCGCAGGTGGTTCGCCGCGAACTGTGGTGCGAGAATGAAGGGTGACCCGTTCGGCCCCTTCTCTATGGCCGGGGCACGAAGTCCAGGAAGCCCGGCCCTACGCGCATCCCCATCGTGATGCTCTCTGGAAGCGTCTGCACGATCAGGAACGAGATCACCCCGTGCATGGCGCCGAGGACAAACAGGTTCGGCGTGCGCCGGTACAGCCAGCAGGAGAGCATCCCGGCGCCGAAGGTCGCGAGGGTCAGGAACGGGTTCGGAAGGTGGAACAGGGAGAAGACGGCCCCCGCCGCCCACAGTGGCATACCGCTGTGGCTCGGCAAAAGCTCGCTGAATCGGCGGTAGTAGATGCAGAGCAGGCCGTATTGCTGGAGGAAGCCCCAGATCATGCCGTCCCGCAGGCTGCTGGGCCAGATTCTGAGAGGCGGAAAGTTGACACTCCCGAGCAGGATGCCGGCGGCCAGTAGGACCAGGCCGATCGTCGTCGTCGCCAGGACGGCGTCGCGGACGGCGGTTTTCAGGTTGTCGACCCGGAGGCCGATGTCGGTCAGCCGTTCCCGGGCCCGCTGATGGGCTGCCAGGCCGATGGCGGCGTAGGTGAAGAGGCAGAGGGGGAACGCTCCCCGGAAGGTGCCTCCCCACACCCAGATGTAGGACGTGAGGAGCACCGAAATCGCCATGAGCTCGACCAGAGGCCGGACCAACGCCGCACGTTGCATCAGCCCCAAGATGCGCCCATCTTGGCGTTAAGGCAACTCGAAGGTTCACGAAATCGTCGTTGCCAGGAGGACCATGGAACCCCAGGCACCCCGGTACTCGCTCTCGCGCGCACCGGCCGAGATCCACTACCTGTTGATCCTGACGCTCGTGCTGAGTCTGGCGGGGCTTCTGGTCCTGGCCTCGATCCCCGTCAGCCTGTTCGACAAGGCGTCGACGCTGGTCAGTTTCGGCCTGCTGCTCCTGCCGTACCTCCTGTTCACCTCGCAGCACTTCCTGGCGTGGCTCCGGGAACGCACCGCGAAGAGCCGGTTCGCCTTTCCGCTGATGCTGCTCGCCGCGTACGTCCTCTACGGGCTGGGCCCCGGCCAGCTGCGGCTGCCGGAGTCGCTCCTGATCCCGGCCTATCTCGCGTTCCCGATCCTGTTCGCCTCCCTGGCCGCGAAGCAGGGGGAGGCGCCGAACCGCTTCGACCTGCTCGCCCTGCTCTTCCTGTATCTCCCGATCGAGCTGGCCGCGCTGGCCCGCGCCTGGCGGCCGGCCGAAGCCGGCATCCCGTCGCCGACCCACCCCTTCAGCCAGCTCCTGGGAATGAACCTCGCCCTGTTCTGCTTCCTGGCGATCCGCCCGCTGGCGGGGATCGGGTTCACCTTCCGCCTGGGAAGACGGGACGTCGTGCAGGCGTTGATCGGGTTCGCCTGGTTCTTCCCCCTCGCCCTGGTGCTCGGAACGGCCACCGGCTTCGTGGGCTTCCATCCGCACCTCCCCGACCTGGCCCTCATCGTTCCGGTCACCCTCGGCGTCGGTTTCATGGTGGCCCTGCCGGAGGAGATCCTCTTCCGGGGGCTGCTGCAGAACATGATGCAGCGCGCGGTCTCGACCGCCCATGGGCGCTTCCTGATGCTCTTCCTCGCGTCGGTCGTGTTCGGTTGCACCCACCTGAACAACCATCCGCGCTTCGACGTGCGGTACGTGGGTCTCGCCACGATCGCCGGCCTCGCCTACGGCACCGTCTACAATCGCACCGGCAAGGTGACCGCTGCTGCCATCACGCATGCCCTCGTCGACGTCGTCTGGAGGCTCTGCTTCTGAGGTGAAACGACCGGCGTCCGCCTTCCCCGGGGCGCTCGTCGCTCCGGCTCTCGTCTTCCTCCTCCTGCTCCTGCCGGCCTGCGCCGCGGGCGGACCGCCGCGTCCGATCGTCCGTGACGACGCCACGCCGCTCGATCAGTATGTCGCCGCCGCCGATCCCGCCTACGCGTGGGAGCCGGTCCGCGATCTGCAGGGCGAAGGCTGCGTGGCGCACGTGCTGAAGATGACCTCCCAGACCTGGCTCACGCCGGCTGACGTCGACCGCACGGTCTGGTGGCACTGGCTGACGATCGTCGAGCCCGAGACCATCAAGAGCGACATCGCCCTGCTCTACATCCACAGCGGCAACAACGACGACGGACCGCCCGAACAGATCCGTCCCATCTACGCGCAGATCGCGGCCGCGACCGGGACCGTCGTGGCCGAGCTGCGGATGGTGCCGAACCAGCCGCTGCAGTTCGCGGGAGACGCTTCGGGCCCGCGCCGGGAGGACCGGCTGATCGCCTATGCCTGGAATCAGTTCCTGCGCGGTGGGGACCCCGCCTGGCTGCCCCGCCTGCCGATGACCAAGAGCGCCGTGCGCGCCATGGACACCATCACCGCCTTCTTCGAGAATCGCGACGCCGAGGTGCGGCGCGGCGCGGCCACCGGCGGGGGAAGCCCGCACGTCGGCCGGTTCGTCGTCGTCGGCGCTTCGAAACGCGGCTGGACGACCTGGACGACCGCCGCCGTCGACAGGCGGGTCGTGGGGATCGTGCCGATCGTAATCGACCTCCTCAACCTGGAGGAGTCCTTCCGGCACCATTTCGAGGCCTACGGCTTCTGGGCGCCGGCGATCCAGTCGTACGTCGAGATGGGCGTCCCCGACTGGTTCGGCAAGCCGCAGATGCGGCGGCTGCGGGAGATCGTCGATCCCTACCAGTACCGCTCGCGCCTGACCATGCCCAAGCTCGTGATCAACGCCGCCGGCGATCAGTTCTTCGTTCCGGATTCGTCCCAGTTCTACTTCGCCGATCTCGTCGGAGAGAAGCACATCCGGTACGTCCCCAACGCGGATCACTCGATGCGCCAGACGGACGTGGACGAGAGCGTGCTGGCCTTCTACAGGTCGATAGTGGCCGGATCCCGGCGCCCCGAGTTCACCTGGAGCTTCGAGCGCGACGGATCGATCCGCGTCCGCACCGGCGGCTCCCCGGCTCCGTCCGGCGCCCGCCTGTGGCAGGCGAGCAATCCGAAGGCGCGCGATTTCCGCCTCGAGACGCTCGGACCTGCCTGGACCGCCACCGACCTCGAGCCACAACCCGGCGGCGAGTACGTCGCGAAGGTGGCGGCACCCGCCGCCGGCTGGTCCGCTTTCTTCGTCGAGCTGACCTTCCTTCTGGACGGCCCGCCGCCGCTCAGGCTGACGACCGAGGTCCGGATCCTCCCCGACACCCTCCCGTTCGCCGGTCAGATGCGCTGAACCTCGGCCGCGACCCGCGCCGCAGCCGCGACCGGCGCCGCGCGAGCCGCCTCTGCTAGAGTCCCCGCGGCACGTTTTCCGAGGGACTCCGATGGGGCCTGGAATCCACAAGGGCCTGCGGATGGCACTGCTCGCCGTCCTGGCGCTCGAGGCGCTCTATGCCGTCCCCGCCAATCTGTTCCTGAACACGTCTCTGGCCACGCGCCTCCTCAACCGTAGACAGGAGAAGTTCCACATCGTCTGGAGACTCGG
>DASRJX010000054.1:0-8414 GCA_035649235.1 Candidatus Cryosericum sp. | reverse complement strand
GTCGCTCGCCAAGGTCGCAATGGCCTCCACCGACGACGTCGACCGCGCCGTGGACGCCGCGCGCGCCGCGCTCGAGGGCGACTGGGGCCGCACGCCCCCGACCGAGCGCTCGCGCCTCCTCCACGCGCTCGCCGACGCGATCCAGGCAAACAGGAAGGAACTCGCGGAGCTGGAGGCCCGTAACGTCGGCAAGGCGATCTCGTCCGTCAAGGCGGAGCTCAACCAGGGCGTCGAGAACTTCCGCTTCTACGCCTCCGCGATTGCGTCGATCGCCGGACGCTCGAACCCGATGGGAGGCTCGCTCCTCTTCTACTCCCTGAAGGAGCCGGTCGGGGTCGCCGGCCAGATCGTCCCGTGGAACTACCCCCTGATGATGGCGGTGCAGAAGATAGCACCCGCGCTGGCCGCCGGCTGCACCGTGGTCCTGAAGCCGGCCGAGCAGACGCCGATGTCGATCCTGGAGCTGGCGCAGGCCTTCGAGGGATGCGGTGTGCCGCCCGGTGTTGTCAACATCGTCAACGGCTTCGGCGAGACGGCGGGCCTGCCGATCGTCGCCCACGCAGGCGTCGACAAGATCGCCTTCACCGGCAGCGGCCCGGTCGGCCGGCAGATCATGCGCGAGGCGGCCTCGACCCTGAAGCGCGTGTCGCTCGAGCTGGGCGGGAAGTCGCCCAACATCTTCTTCGCCGACGCCGATTTCGAGGCGGCGGTGGAGGGCGCGCTGTTCGGCGTGTTCGTGAACCAGGGGGAGGTCTGCTCGGCCGGCAGCCGCGTGCTCGTGCAGCGCCCCATCTACAGGAAGCTGCTCGACGCCATGGTCGAGCGGGCGAAGACCATCCGGCTCGGCCCCGGCCTCGACCCGGCCACGCGCATGGGGCCGCTCGTGAGCGAGGAGCAGCACCAGCGCGTGCTGGGCTACATCGAGTCAGGCAAGAAAGAGGCGCGCCTGGCGCTCGGGGGCGCACCCCCCGCCGGCTTGCCGAAGGAGGCCGAGCGCGGCTTCTTCGTGGCGCCGACCATCTTCTACGACGTCGACAACGCGGCCACCATCGCGCGCGAAGAGATCTTCGGCCCGGTCATGTCGGTCATCCCCTTCGACCGCGAAGAGGACGCCCTGCGCATCGCCAACGACACCCACTACGGCCTGGCGGCCGCCGTCTGGACCCGCGATATTTTCAAGGCGCTGCGGATGGTGCGGGCGCTGCGGGCCGGCATCGTCTGGGTCAACCACATGCAGCCCGCTCCCATCGAGGCGCCCTGGGGCGGATTCAAGCAGTCCGGCTTCGGCCGCGAGCTGGGCCCGTGGGGCCTCGACGAGTACCTCGAGGTCAAGCAGGTCTATATCAACCTGGACGAGAAGCCTATCGGCTGGTACTCCCCTCCTTCGAAGCCTGCGGGCGGTTGAAGATGGAGTCGATGAACGCCTGGTATCGCCGCGCGGCCTGCTGGGCAGCCTCCGCCTTGTCGAGCTCCCCCAGGCGCTCGTAGCCGCGGGCGGCGAGGAGACAACCGGTCGGCGCGTTGAAGGAGAAGCGCAGGCCAGCGTCGAGCGCGTCCTCCGCCCAGGCGGCGACGCGATCGGGCGGCAGCGCCGACGCCTCGAATCCGGCGAGTGCTCTGGCCAGCAGGACGTCCGGATCGTCCGGCGCCAGGCGCGCCGCATCCCCCAGGACGCTGGAGGCCCGGTCCATGTCTCCCTTCAGCATGAAGTGGCGGCCGACTGCCCACTGCGCGTCGGGATCTTCCGTCCGCAGGGCGAGCCGCGCGTGTGTGGCGCCGTCGAGCACGCCAGCGGCAACGTTGAGGGCGCGCTGGGCGGCGATGGCGTTCCCTCGCTGCTGCTCCAGCCGCGCCACCTCGCGCCACGCCGGCTCGGCCTCCGCCGGGTAGATGGCCGCCTTGGTCGCCAGGCGCAGCTCCACGAGCGCCGCGTCCGCTTCCTTGGCGCGCTCCCCCTGGAACGTGTGGAGCTGGATGAACCGCAGCCGCTGCTGCCGCGCGATCTCTTCGTCCGGTGCGTGCAGCAGCCCCGCCAGCACGACGACAGCCCCGGCCGCCAGGGCGGGAGCGCGCCGGCGCCCTTCGCGCCGCATCGCGGCGAGCAGCACGACGGCAAGGCCGGCGAGCGGCAGCAGCATCGCCGCCAGCTCCAGGCGGAAGCGCGCCCCCACGTAGAACAGGCTCATCGAGAGCACGGGAGCCAGGTAGAAGCCGAGCATCGGCAGGCGCGCGAACGTCAGGCCGATGCCTGGCGCGAACCCCAGCTTGGTGTCGCGCTCGAAGGCGAGAGCGAAACCGATGAGGGCGAACGGGGCCAGCGCGCCCATTCCGATCGATCCGAGCCATCCCAGCCTCGTCTCCTTGATGAGGAGCGGAAGGCTGTCCTGGGCGTCGTAGGCGTGCATCATGTAGAACAGCCGGCGCGCCTGGAGGAATGCCTGGCTGGCGAAGCCGCGCCGCTCGATGCTGCGCACGCCCTCCTGCCGCCAGAAGCGCGACGACTCGCCGGGCGCGAGGTCGCGGCCCTCGGCGAGCGCAGCGAGACGGCGAGACACCCGGTCGTCGAGGCGATCGAGCGCATCCTCCCCCTCGACCGCCGGCGCGTCCATGATCTGCCGGGCGAGCGGCGGCGGGAAGTAGGACAGCCCCTTCGCCGCGTAATTCTGGCTGGTGTAGAAGACCCAGCCGCCCGATGACGTCACCGGGATGAACTCCCCCGAAGCCCGCGCGTTCTGCCAGGCGATCGGCAGCACCGGAAGGAGGGCCGCCACGGTGTACACCGCCGCGCACCGGAGCGTGCGGGCCGCCGCCAGGGCGCCGCGACCAGCGCCCGTTCCGGCGATGGCCCCTGCCCTCCGAGCCGCCTCCGCGACCAGCAGCCCCACCACCAGAGCCAGGATGAACAGCCCGTCGGGGCGTTGCATGATCCGCAGCCCGAGCAACAACCCGGCGACGCCGAACGCCTCCGGAGTGAAGCCGCCGCCCTTGGCGCCCCCGTCGAGCGCGCGCAGCAGCGCGACCGCGGCGGCACAGAAAAGGAACAGCCCCAGCCCGTCCGATTCGAACTCGATCGCATAGAGAAGGAAGGGGCCGTAGGCGGCCGCTCCCGCGGCGGCGGCCGCCCCCACGGCGGGCCCGAAGAGCCGGCGCCCGAGCGCCCAGACGAGAGCGCACGTGCCGACGCTCAGCGCCACCTGGGCGGCGCAGATCCCGAGGGGCGAAGCGCCCAGCCGCATCAGCACCGCGAAGAAATAGATGTAGGCCGGCGAGTAGGCGAACGGCTCGCGGGCCACCCAGCCGCCGGCGATGAGGCGCTCCGCCAGGAGCGGGAACTTGCCGAAGGCGAGATCCGGATCGAACGCCAGCGCCGCGGCCGCGACGCGCAGCGCCGCCGCGCCTGTCAGGATCGCCGCCAGGACGGCGGCCTCCCTACGACTCATGCACGGACCGTCGTGGCGCGCGGGCGCTCATCCGCGGGAGTATCGCACCGAATGCCGCCTCATCGACCCGCGGCGGAGGGTCCCGGCCCCTCGTACGGAGACCCCATTCCTCCTATGGGAAACCGGACCATGCGGGGCGCTCCCGTGGTAGAGTCTGCCGGGCCTTAGGACGGCAGTCCTTCCAACAACCCGATCTTGGAGGAGCAGATGGCCGCAAAAAAGGGTCGTAAGCCGAGTGCCGCATTCATGAAGCCGATGACGCCCAGCGACATGCTGGCTGAAGTCATCGGCTCGAAGGCGGTCCCTCGCACCCAGGTGACTAAGAAGCTCTGGGAGTACATCAAGAAGAACAAGCTGCAGGACAGCAAGAAGCGGACCATGATCAACGCCGACGAGCGGCTCAAGAAGGTGTTCGGCGGCAAGAAGCAGGTCAGCATGTTCGAGATGACCAAGCTGGTGAGCAAGCACCTGAAGGGATAGGAGCGGCCGGCTGCGAGGTCCGAGATCACCCTCCCGCCCGGTGGCGCGCCTGCCGCGGGCGGGAGGAGCGGCCCTCCTCCCGCTCCCGTGCCCGTCTCGATGAGCAGCGATTACGGCGATCCGGCTCCGCCCCCCTTCGGGGCGCCACAGGCCCCCGAGCCGCCCTCGCCGCCGGTCATCGAGCCCCGTTACGAGCCACCCCCGCCTCCGCCGCCTCCGCAGACGCCGGCCCCCCCACAGGAGCCGCTCAACCCCTGGTTCTCGATGTGGGTGATGCCGCGCGCCACCATGCGGCAGATCCTCGACACGAACCCGAGCCGCTTCGTGCACCTGCTGGCGATCCTGGTCGGCATCGTGGAGGTGATGCGGTCGCACCTGCCGAACCCGCCGTTCGCCTTCGATCTCGGCGTGCTCCTCACCGTCAAGGCGGTGGTCGGCGCTCTGGCCGGCCTGTTCGCCCTCTACCTCTGGAGCATGCTCATCTGGATGACCGGCAAGTGGCTGAGCGGGAAGGGCAACTTCATCGCCGTCCGCGCCGCGGTCGCCTGGTCGAACGTCATCCTCATCTGGAGCGCGATGCTGTGGCTGCCGCTCATCGCCTATCTCGGGGCGGAGGCCTTCAACCTCGATCCGGAGACGATCCTGACCGAGCCGTCCGGCCTGCTGCTCATGATCCCGCTCGGGCTGATGGCGATCGTCGTCGGCATCTGGTGGCTCGTCGTCTTCATGAAGTGCGTCGGCGAGGCGCACGGCTTCTCCGCCTGGCACTCCTTCGGGGCGTTTCTCATCGCCTGCATCATCTTCGCCATCCCGATCGTGATGCTGGCCGTCCTTGCCGCCAGCATCCTCGGGATAGCCGGCCTCTCGTCGCTGGCGAGCTGACCTGCGGCCTCTCGTCGCTGGCGAGCTGACCTGCGGGCCGACGCCCCCGAACCGCGAATTCCCGGACCCCCGTAGTAGGCGCTGACGGCTAAGACGCCGCCCGGCGTTGGGCCGCCTCCCAGACGACGTCCTCGACATAGCGTGCGACCGGTCCGCGCACAGGATCCGGACCCAGCTCCCATGCGAGCAGGCCGCCGGGAAGGGCATGGCAGCGCAGCCTCCCCCGGTGGATGCCCTGGAGATGGTGCGTGGCGCACAGCACCACCAGGTTCCGGTCGTCATCGCTGCCGCCCTGCGAGCGGAACAGAACGTGATGCACCTGGAGGCTGCGACGCGACGAGCAGCCGGGCACCCGGCAGCGCCAACCATCGCGCTCGAAGATCTTGTAGCGACGCCGCCAGGCCGCGCCGCCGCGCACCTCCCAGGTCGAGAAGAACGAATCGAGCAGCCGGTCCAGGCATTCCCAGTCTTCCAGGGAACGATCGGCCCCTTCGGAGCGGGCCAGGGCGCGGCAGACCCGGAACGCATGCTGCCAGAGTGATGCGACCTCGAGCGGCGCCCAGAAGCGGATGCCGCTCCAGGCGAACGGTTGCGGGGACTGCTGCGGGGACTGATGGCACGAGCCGGCCCTGAGCGCGGGCGCCGACAATTGCACTCCACCGTCCGTGTCGAGGCCGGTCGGACCTCCGGACGCGTGCGCCCGGTCGACTTCGTCCCGGCCGATTTCGGCCCGGTCGACTTCGGCCTGCGCGACAGCCACCTCGTCGAGGAGCCTCCGAACGGTGACCGACCGCGCGAGATGGAGCCAGTCCTGCTCCGTTCGCTCGGTCGCCACGCGGGCGATGGCCGCCGCCTTGACCCACGACAGGGAGCCGGAGCGGTAGGCCTGCGCGATCCCGGGCAGAAGCCACAGCCGGCGCTCGAGCGAGATGAGATGCCAGGCGCGGCGGACGCCGAGGCCGGCGCGCTCGCGGCAGTAGCGCGAGAAGGAAAGAAAGCCGAGCTCGCGATACAGGCGGCGCCCGGCGAACAGGCGCAAGAGCCGCCCCTGGTGCCAGGACAGGTTCTGGCGCAGACGGATGCATGCCACGAGCCGATCGTCCAGCCTCCGCGGAGAATCGGATGGGTCGTCGCTTACCGACTCGGGTAGCACGACGTCCAGCCCCTCGGCCGGCGGACACCAGCGGCGGGCGCCGGCCTCCTCTTCCAGTCCGCGCAGAATCTCTTCGAAGAGGTCGGTATCCTGCCGGAGCGCCGTGTCGTCTCCATGATCTCCGAAACAGGAATTGAGTCCGCCGGCGGAGTCATGGTCTCGAGCGGTGTCGTCCAAGCCTGCGCCGGCAAACGTTTGCACTTCCGGGCCGGCCGGGGTTGCCGAGGCGGCCGGGGCGGGTGGGGCGGCCGAGGCGGCCGGGTCAGTCGGATCGTCGGGCCGATCGTCCGACAGGGAGCGTGTCAGCAGGCCGGCGAGGTCGGGCACGCCGGCGAGATAGTCGGCGGCGATGAACTCGGCGCATCGCCAGACCGGCTCCGGGGCACCGGCGGATCGACGGGCCAGCTCGAGCGCCTCCTCCCAGCGGGCCCGCAGGCGCTCAGGAACGAGAATGCCGATCGTCTCGCCGTCCGCCGACATGTCGCCGTCGTCCTCCGCCGGTTCGCGCCCCTCCGCACAAGGGGAGGGCTGCGCCGTGGACGACTCGGCGCCGTCGCCGGGCCGCTGCGATGCCGCGAGCGCCCCGCGCACTTCACGCTCGAGAAGCCGGACGTTGAGGGCGGCCGCCCTCTCGAGCCACGCCGCCTCCGTTTCGGGCGAGACGACGCGTAACAGCAGCCTCACTTGGCTCTCCGAGACCGTCCCTGCCTCGAACGCGGCGACGGTGAGGGGGAGATCGCGAAGCCGGCGCGCCAGCGACAGGAACAGGTGAACCCGCCGAGCCGACAGACCGAGCCGCTCCGCGGCATAGTCCTTGAGCCGCGCGAACCCCAGGTCGAGGTAACCCGACGCCTCATCCAGCCGGAGCAGGAGGCGGGCCAGCCGCGACTCGACAGGGTTGCGCATGCGCGCCAGGCGGCGCAGATGGCGGTCGAGCAGGAGCGCCGCGAGGCCGCGCATCACGCCGCGAGTTTCCTCCCGCAAGGGCGGCGTGAGGACCGATTCGGGAACGAGAGCCGCGCCAGGGACCAGGTGGACGACGCGCTCGCTGCCTGGTTCTTCTATTTCAGGTGGCTGGTGGCGACTTGCACCGAGTGGTTGATCAGCCTGCATCGAGAACTCACCCCTTCGCTTTCCGCGATGGGGGGCAGGCAATCATCGCTCGGGTGTAAGTTACGGCAATCGATCCTCGGTGTCAAGGGATTCCTGCAACTATTTTCGCTGTACTTCTCCCGCCCGCTTCATCTATAATGCGCGTATACAAAACGAGCACGGAGGGAGCCATGGAAACGACCCTCAACGCCACCCTTCAGGGCCAGCTCACCGATCGCAAGCACCGGCTCCAGGAAGCGATTGCCGCCACAGGACAGGTCGACGACCTCGTCCGCCTGCTGCAGCAAGTCGACGCCGCCCTCAACCGGATGGACCACGGCACCTACGGCTCGTGCGTCGCCTGCCACGAGGCCGTCAACGAGGAGGACCTCCTCGCCAACCCGCTCATGCAGTACTGCCTCTGCCGGCTGGACGAGAAGCAGCTCGGCGCGCTGCAGCACGACCTCGACCTGGCGCGGCAGATCCAGTCCGGGCTCCTGCCCCAGCAGGACTTCCGCTCCGGTGGCTGGACGGCGCACTACCTCTACGAGCCGGCCGGGCCGGTGAGCGGCGACTACTGCGACATCCTCGGCGCGCGCGACAACGGCGGCGACCTCTACTTCGCCATGGGGGACGTGTCGGGGAAGGGCGTCTCGGCCGCGCTCCTGATGGCGCACCTGAACGCCTCGTTCAGGAGCCTCATCCAGGTGGGGCTGCCGCTCACGGAGATCATCGCCCGGCAGAACCGGCTCCTGCTCGAGGTCAACCTGCCGTCGCACTACGCGACGCTGGTCCTCGGGCGCGCGGAGGCGTCGGGCCGGGTGGAGGTCTGCAACGCCGGCCACTGCCCTCCCCTCGTGGCGCGGCGGGGCGGCGTCGAGTCGCTCGGCGCGACCGGCTATCCCATCGGGATGGTGGGCGACCGCACCTACACCATGCTGGTCGAGCAGCTGGCCCCGGGCGACAGCCTGCTCCTGTACACCGACGGCCTCGTCGAGGCCCACAACGGCGGCGACGAGGAGTTCGGCCAGACGCGCCTGACCGAGGTGCTGGCGAAGCATCGGGACGCGCCCCCGCGCGGCCTCGCCGACGCCTGCATGCGCGAGCTGCGCGGCTTCCTGAAGGGCGCCATCAGCCACGACGACCTGTCGCTGATGGTCATCCGCCGCGACCGGTGAGGACGGCCCGACCGGTGAGTCCGGCGAGCCCTGATGCCGAACGCAGCAGAGATTCCGTGACGCAGCACGCCCCCGCCGCCGGGGCTCCATGACGCAGCGCCAGCCCGGTCGCCACGCCATCCTGTTCGTGGCGGTCACGGTCCTGCTCGACGTCATGGGCTTCTCGCTCATCCTGCCGGTGCTCCCGGA
>DASRJX010000053.1:0-7634 GCA_035649235.1 Candidatus Cryosericum sp. | reverse complement strand
GACATCGGCGCCTCGGTGAGCGGCCGGACGCTCCGCCGCCTGTTCGAGAACGCCACCGCGGCGCTTCTCGACCTGGGCGGCGGCCACGACACGGTGGCGCCGCGGCGCGGCGTCCGCCTGCGGGTCAAGGGCGCGACGCTCGAGGACCTGTTGGTGCGGTGGCTGAGCGAGATCCTCTATCGCCAGGAGACGGGCGGCTGGCGCTTCCGGTCGTGCCGCGTCGACGCGCTCGATCGCCGCCGGCTGGTCGCGGCCGGCGCCGTGCTCGGAGAGCCGCTCGATCCGGAGCGGCACTCTCCCCGGCGCGAGATCAAGGCGGTGACCTACCACCAGATGCGGATCGGCCGGGCCCGCGGCTCGTGGCGGGTGCGCGTCTTCTTCGACGTCTAGGGCCAGTCAGACCTGGGTCAGGCGGACGATCCAGGCCCCCGCCGACAGGATGCCCCCCGCGGCGCCGAGCGTGGCGGTGAAGCGATGGAGCGCCCGCGGCAGGATTAGCCGCCTGAGCGCCGCCTCGCAGGCGCGCCACGAGCCGCGGACCGCCAGGAGGAGGACGACCAGGCCTCCGGCGGGATGGAAAGCCAGGCTCGCCCGCGGATCTCCCTGCAGGAGGAAGCAGACCGACCGCGTCAGGCCGCAGGTCAGGCAGGGGAGACCGGTGAGCCGGTGGAGCACGCAGAGGTCGAACGGCAGGGGCCTCGCCGCGGGGAGAACGAAAGCCGCCAGGAGCGCGACAGCGATGACCCCCGACTCGAGCAGCAGCCGTCGGCGCGCCTTTCCCCTCATGCCGCGGTCGCCTGCGACTTCCGCGCCTGCAGGAATCGGTACGCCAGGCCGAACGCGGTCAGGCAGACCGGGAAGGCCACCAACACCCCGACGCAGGCGGCGAGCAGTCCGAGGAACAGGACCGGGATGCACGCCAGAGCGAGCAGGAACAAGCGCCACCGATACCCCTCCGTGAGGACCGCGCTCCGGCGCATCGCGTCCCAGAACCCGAGCGGCGTCTCGGCGATGACCCCGAAGGTGAAGGCCCACATGATGCTGAGGATGATGCCGGGGACGATGAGGCAGATGAACCCGAGCGCGATCAGGATGAATTGGACGAGGTAGGCGAGGAAGGCATCGCCGAACCGGTCGAAGCCCTCGAACATCATCCCGACTTGCGGCGGCCGCCCGTCGATCATGCCGAGGACGGCGCGCCAGACGCCGACCGCGATCGCCCCGCCGATGATGAACTGGACGCAGGGGCCCAGGTAGGGGACGCAGCCGATCGCCCACCAGATGAAGATGATGCCGGCCAGCGGCAGCCAGTGCGGCTTGACCAGCTCCCAGGCCCTCTCGATGAACTCCCAGACCCGGAACTCGCCCGGCAGTCCTGCAGGTCCCGGCGTGCCCGGGAGTGCCGGCGCCGGCGCCGCCGGAGCCGGAGGCGGGCCTCCCGCGGGAGCGAAGAAGGCGGCCAACTCCGGCAGCGAGCGCGCCTCCACCGCCGCGACCTGCCCCTTGCGCACCTTCGTGTCCGCGACCACGCGGCCTTCGCGCACCCAGCGGGCCAGGAGGTCGATCCCGACAGGACCGTACTCGCGGCCATCGGCTCCCATCACCCAGTATTCTTCGGCCATCATCTCTCCCTGTGGCGCAAGAGGGCCCGGCCGCACCCGATCGCGGTCGGCCCGCGGCGGCGACGCCGCGTCGCGGCGGATTATAATCGCGGCTCATTCGTTTCGCAGGAGCCAATCGTGTCGAGGAAGGACGCGCCCGCCGGACCGGCGGTGCCGATCGAGAGGACGGGGGAGTGCCGCTACACGATTCCGCGGCACGGGCGGATGAACGTCCCGGGCCTGGTGTTCGCGGACGAGCGGCTCATGGCCTCGATCCGGAAGGAGGAGGCGCTGCGCCAGGTCCAGAACGTCGCCTGCCTCCCCGGCATCGTCGGCGCCTCGATGGCGATGCCCGACATCCACTGGGGGTACGGCTTCCCGATCGGCGGCGTGGCGGCGTTCGACCCGGACGCCGGCGTGGTGTCGCCGGGCGGCGTCGGGTACGACATCAACTGCGGCGTCAGGCTGCTGCGCACCGGCCTCTCGACCCCCGACGTGTCCGGCCGGATGACGGAGGTCGTGGAGTCTCTCTTCCGCAACATCCCGACCGGCGTCGGCTCGCACCGCCGCGATCTCAAACTGACCGCCTCGCAGCAGATGAAGCTGCTGGCGCAGGGCGCGCGCTGGGCGGTCGAGCAGGGGCACGGCGAGCCCGGCGACCTGGAGCACATCGAGGAGGGCGGCTGCCTCGCGGGGGCGATCCCGGAGGAGGTCTCCCCGCGCGCCCGCGAGCGGGGCCTGTCGCAGCTCGGGACGCTCGGATCCGGGAACCACTTCGTCGAGGTGCAGCGCGTGGCCGAGGTCCACGATGACGAGGCGGCGCGGGCCCTGGGGCTCGATCAGGACGCCGTCACCGTGTCGATCCACACCGGCTCGCGCGGGCTCGGCTACCAGGTGTGCGACGACTTCCTGCAGGTCATGCTGCGCGCCTCGGCCACGCACGGCATCTACCTGCCCGACCCGCAGCTGTGCTGCGCGCCGCTCGGCTCGCAGGAGGCGCGGCGCTACCTGGGGGCGATGTACGCCGCGGCCAACTTCGCCTTCGGCAACCGCCAGCTCATCACCCACTTCGTGCGCCGCTCCCTGGAGGAGGCGCTCGGGCGGAGCCCCCGCGACCTCGGGGTCGAGGTCGTCTACGACGTCTGCCACAACATCGCGAAGTACGAGACGCACCTCGTCAACGGCCGGGAGCGCCGCCTCTGCGTCCACCGCAAGGGCGCGACGCGTGCCTTCCCGCCCGGGCACCCGCAGACCCCGGCCGCCTACCGCGCCGTGGGCCAGCCGGTGCTGATCCCCGGCGACATGGGGCGCTGCTCCTGGGTGCTGGTCGGGACCGGTCGGGCTTACGAGGAGACGTTCGGCTCCACCTGCCACGGCGCCGGACGGATGATGAGCCGCGCCGCCGCCAAAAAGCTGGCCCGCGGCCGGTCGATCGTGCGCGAGATGGCGGATCGCGGTGTTGTGGTCCGCTCCGACGGCTACGCGACGCTGGCGGAGGAGATCCCCGAGGCCTACAAGGACGTCTCGGCGGTGGTCGACGTCGTGCAGAAGGCCGGCCTGTCGCGCAAGGTGGCCAAGCTCGTCCCGATCGGCGTCATCAAGGGCTGATCGGGGATGGACGCGCCGTGGGGAATCCCGGGCCCGTTACTGAAAATCCTGCTCCAGGGAGTAACGCAGCGTCACCCGCTCCATCCCCCCGGTCGCCGGATCGTAGACCAGGATGTCGCGCAGCGGCTTGGCGTAGACGTGCAGGGTGACCAGATCCTCGCCGGAGGTGTTGGCCAGCTGGTGGATCTCGTCGCGATCGACCAGGGAGAAGCCGCCGGGCCCCAGCCGTTCCTCCTCCGACAGCTCCACGAGGCACCTATCGGGTGTCGGCCGCCCGGCCTCCCGGAAGAGCCGGGACGTCAGCTTGCCGTGCAGGACCCGGGTCGCGTTGAGCGAGCCGCAGTGATCGTGGATGGTCGTCACGTGCCCCGGCCGCCAGCAGAGGACGAGCATGTCGAAGCGCGGCGTCCGGCAGACGAGGTTCCGGGTGTAGGAGCCGGCGCTGAAGTAGATGTGGTCCCGGATGAGATCGTCCCGGATGTCGAGGCTGCCCGAGAGCTGGTGCAGCACCGGCAGCGTCAGCTCCTGGCTCGGGACGTGGGCCATCTCCGCGACGAAGTCGTCGAGCGAGAAGTGGCTCATGGCGGGATTGTAGAACCGCAGGCGTTCGCGGGACAAGGGTCTCGCAGTGGCGGCGCGGCCCCGCAGCTTCGGGGCGAGGACCCGGATCTTCGGGGCACGGACGGCCGGCTGTCGGGATAGGATTTGCCGCCGCCTGGTCGCGTGCGTCGCGGGGCGGCGCCCGGGAGGCACGAGGATGGCCCCGACCGCTTCGACCCCGACCCGAACGGGACCTCTCGAGCGGTTCGAGAGGATCCGCGGCTTCGGATCCCGCCGTGCGTACCTTTACCGGGACGGCGTCCGCTGGCGGGAGCGCTCCTTCGCCGAGGTGCACGCGGGCGCCCTCGCCTGCGCCCGGCTCCTCGAAGAGGCAGGGCTCCGATCGGGCGAGCCGGTCCTGATCCAGGGCCCCGACCACCCCGACTGGGTCGAGGCGCTCCTCGGCACCTTCATCCTGGGCGGCACGGTGGTGCCTCTCGAGGCGGGGACGCAGGACCCGTTCCGCGCCGTCATCGCCAAGGAGGTCGCGGCGCGCCTGCTCCTGGCGCCACCTTCCGTCGGCCCGCCCCCCGGCTGCCGGCGGATCGACTTCGGCTCCTGGTCGGCCGGGAGTCGCGCGGGAGGGCCCCGAGACGGCGGCGCGGGCGCAGCGGCAGCCGGGGCAGCGGCGGTCGGCCTGTCGGACCGGGCGGAGATCGTCTTCACCTCGGGGACGACGGGGGAGCCGAAGGGCGTCGTCCTGACGCACGACAATCTCGCCGCCGACTTCGCGCCGGTCGAGCAGGCGTTCCTGAGACACGAGCGCCTGGTGCGCGCCGTGGGGGAGATCCGATTCCTGTCGACGCTGCCGATGTCGCACATGTTCGGGCAGGCGATGAACCTGTTCCTGCCGCTGTACCTCGGGCTGACGGTGGTGTTCGTCCCGCCGCGCCCGCGGGAGATCCTCGACGCGGCGCGGCGCGTCAAGGCCTACGGCGTGTTCACCGTCCCGCGCCTTCTGGAGCTCCTGATTGGCGATGTCCGCCGCGCCTACAGGCGCCCGCGCGATCTCGAGCGGCTCGAGGCCGGCCTGGCGCGCCACGCGCGCCTGCCGTTCCTCCTGCAGGCGATCCTCGCGCCGAGCGTGCGCCGCCAGTTCGGCTGGCGCTTCACGTTGCTCGTGAGCGGCGGCGCGGCGCTGACCAATCCGGTGCGCGAGTTCTGGGAGCGCTGCGGCTTCCTCGTCGTGCAGGGCTACGGGCTGACCGAGACGGCGCCGATCATCTCGATCTCCAACCCCTTCGAGCGCGGTCGGCCCGGCGTCGGCAAGGCGCTGGCGGGGCAGGAAGTGCGGCTGGGACCCGACGGCGAGATCCTGGTGCGCGGCGCGAACGTCACGGCGGGATACCACAACGCGCCCGCGTCGGGGGACGCATCGGGCTGGCTGCGCACCGGCGACGTGGGGGAGATCGACGCCCAGGGCCGGCTGACCATCCGGGGGCGGCTCAAGGACGTCATCGTCACTCCGGAAGGGGAGAACGTCTACGCCTCGGACGTGGAGGGCGCGTTCCGCGGGCTCGGGGGGGTGCGCGACGTCTGCGCCTTCGGATGGCCGTACGAGGGGGGGGAGCGCGTCCACGTGGCGCTCATCATGGAGCCGGGGGTCGATCCGGCGGCCGCGTTCGGCGAGGCGAACCGCCGCCTCCTGCCGAAGCAGCGCGTGCGCGACTTCACCCTCTGGCCGTCGGCCGATTTCCCGCGCACCGCGACCGGAAAGGTCCGCCGCGTGCAGGTGCGCGAGCAGGCGATCAGGATGCGGGAGGGCGCAACGCCGGAGGACGCGCCGCGGCCCGCCGGGGGAGGCAGCGTTCGCAGCCTGGTGGCGCGCCTGGCGCGCGTCCCGGCGGAGCGGCTGAGCGAGACGACCAGCCTGGTGCAGGACCTGGGGCTCGCCAGCCTCGATCTCGTCGAGCTGGCGGCGGCGTTCGAGGAGGAGTTCGGCGCCGGCATCCCCGAGGAGGCCCTGGCCGCGGCGACGGTGGGCGACCTGGAGCGGGCCGCGGAAGCTGCGATCGCGGGCGGGCCGGCTCCGGTCGTGCCGGGGCCGTCCCCAGCCGGCGGGGACGCGGCCGCCAAGACAGCCGGCGCGGATGCGGGCGCGTCAGCCGCCCCGCCGGCGGCGACGGTCGCCGCCGCTTTGCCCGGCGAGCTGCGGATGCCGCGCTGGGCGCACCGCGCGCCGATTCATCTCCTGCGGCGATTGGTCGAAGAGACCGGCATGCGCGCGCTCGTCTACGTCTATGGCCGGCCGGAGGTGCAGGGCCTCGAGCACCTGAAGGGAGCGGCGCCGCCGTTCCTGTTCGTCTCCAACCACCACAGCTACCTCGACACGGGGCTCTTCAAGTCGACCTTGCCCCGCCCCCTGCGGGGGAAGATCGCCCCGGGGATGACGACGCGCTATCACCGTGTCTTCTTCGGCGAGACCCACGGCAGCCGCTGGCGCCACCTCGTCGAGGGGATCCAGGCCTCCCTGACCGCCTTCTTCTTCGGCGCCTGGCCGGTGCCGGAGACGGCCGGCTTCCGCCGCAGTGTCGCCTATGCCGGCGAGCTGGCGGACGCCGGCCTCTCGATCCTGATCTTTCCCGAAGGACGCCACGTCCCGGAAGGCACGTTCGAGCCGTTCCGGGGTGGCATCGGAGTGCTGGCGCGCGAGCTGCGCGCCCCCGTGATCCCCGCCTACGTCGAGGGGACCGCCCCCGTCCTTCCGGACCACGTCTGGTGGCCGCGCTTCGGCCACGTCCGTCTCGTCCTGGGGCCGCCCATCGCCATCGATCCCGACGGCGATGCGACGGAGATCACCCGGAGCCTCGAAGCGGCCGTCAGGGCCCTGGCTGGCTCGCCGCGAGCCGGCACCTGACGCTCGGGCCCCCAGCAAGACGCTGGCCTGCTTCGCCATGCCCGGGAGCTTATTTCGCCAGCGCGTGCAGCGCGCCGAGGTCCATCTGGTAGATGTCCCCCAGGCCGTTGCGAGGTCCTTTGGGGCGCTCGCCGCGCGGTGCGCCCGCGGGACCGCGGGCGCTGGAGAAGAAGAAATACCGTCCGTCCGGCGACAGGTAGGGCGAGATCTCCAGGCCCGGGCCGTTGACCTTCGGGCCGAGGTTCCTGGCCTGCGCCCACCGGCCATCCTGCTGGCGGTAACTGATGTAGAGGTCCCCGCCGCCGAGATCGTCGGCCCGGCCGGCGGCCATGAAGACGAGGAAGCTCTCGTCGGGGGCGATGCACGCCTCGTACTCGTCCGCGGCACTGTTGATAGCCGGACCGAGGTTCTCCGGCTCCTCGAACCCGCCGCTTGCGCTCCTGGCCCGGTAGAGGTCGGTCCGCCCGAGGCCTCCCGGGCGATCGGAGCCGAAGTAGAGCGCGCCACTGGCCGCGAGCCGCGGGAGCCACTCGCTGCCGGTGCTGTTCACCGGGCCCCCGAGATTGCGGGGCTCGCCCCAATCGCCGCCCTTCGCGCGGTCCATGACCCAGATGTCCATGTCTTCCTTCGGCCTGCCGTCGACCGGGCGGTCGGAGATGAAATAGAGATGCCGTCCGTCGGCCGAGACGAAGGGGTCGGCGTCGCGGTGCCGGCCCGAGAACGGGGCGACCTGCGGCCTGGACCAGCGGCCGCCCGAGAACTGCACGACGTAGATCCTCCACTCGGTGAACGCCGGCGTGCTCTTCACGAAGTAGAGCGTGCGGCCGTCCGGCGTGAAGGCGGCGTGCGACTCGAACTCACCCGTCGAGACTACGCCCTCGCCGAAGAGCGCCGGCTCGGCCAGCGGCCGGGCGACCTGGTATGGCGGCGGAGTGGCCGGAACGGTTCCGGCTGCGAGGGCCGCGACG
>DASRJX010000052.1:0-4978 GCA_035649235.1 Candidatus Cryosericum sp. | reverse complement strand
CGCAACAAGTCCGCAGGCCACTCCATCGAGGCGGCGACGGAGCACGCGCTCAGGGCACGGCGTAGCTCAGCACCTTGCGCGCGTAGCCGGACGAGAGCGAGGCCTGCTCCAGGGGGCGCGCGGCGATGCGGCCCGGCCCCTCGTTGTAGGCGGCCAGCGCCACGGAGAGGTCGTTGAACCGGCCCAGGAGCTTCGTCAGGTAGTAGGTCCCCATCTCGATGTTGGCGGCCGGATCCCGCAGCGTCTCCTCGCCCGCCCAGTCCATCCGCAGCTCGCGGGCGATCTCCTCCGCCGTGGACGGCAGCAGCTGCATGAGCCCTATCGCCCCGGCGGCCGACTCGGCGTCGACGTCGAACGCGCTCTCGATGCGGATGACCGCCAGGATCGTCTCCGGGGAGACGCCGTAGCGCAGCGACGAGTCGGCGATGGCGTCGACCATCGTCTGGTAGGTGGCGCGCGGGATCCTGAGCCGGGTCTCCTCCAGGTAGTCCCGCAGCAGGAGCGCCGTCTGCAGGCGCTGTGCGTCCTGCTGCAGCTTGACGATCCGGGCCTTCTGCACGTCGATCAGGGCGCGCGTGGCGCTCCGGCTCTCCACGCGGGCCTGGAACTTCACACCGAACACGAATCCCGCCGCGAGCACCAGAATCGTGGCGAGCATGCGTGAGAAGAATTTCATGATCCGCCTCCTTCGCCGCCCGGCAGGACGATCGCCAGGCGGTCTCCCACTTTCAGTCCCTCTTCCGCCGTCGTACCTCCGCGCACCTCCAGCACGTACGCGGCCTTGCGCAGAGGACCATAGCTCGGGCAGGGATCGGCCCTGCAGGGTGGCGCCGACGGCTGGATGTGCAGCACGCCGAACTCCTCGTCCATCCAGATCATGTCGAGCGGCACCAGCGTGTTCTTCATCCAGAACGGGTGGACGTCGGAGACAGGGAACACGAAGATCATCCCGTCTCTCTCCCCCACCTGGGTCCGGTACATGTATCCTCGGGCCACCTTCTCCGGCGTGTCCGCGATCTCGGCGGCTATCACGCGGCCCCGGGGAAAGCGCACCTCGGCGCGCCGCGCATCGAACGCCGGCTTCGCCCCCTGCGTCGCAGCCGGCGCGGCGCCGCCCGACGTCGGGCCCGCCCCACCGCTCCCCGCTCCGGGGGAAGGCTCTCCCCGCAGGCAGGCCACGAATCCCACCGCCATCAGAGTCGTCATCATGGAACGCCGACCTGGTACGACCTTCAAGGCATCAAGACTCGAATGCCGAACGCGCGGGATGATCCAAATAATGAAGGAGCGATATTGTAACCGTCGCCGGAGCGACGGTCAAGCGCGTCGCGACGCTCGCCAGCCGGCGGCGCCTACCACCACCGCCGCACGACACGCGCCGCCTTGCTCGCGCTCGCGGCGATTTCCTATACTGGCGTCTCCGGAGCCGGGACCGGAGCGCGGCGCAGCGCAGGGAGGAGCTGGTTGGCGATCCGGATCGGTATCAACGGCCTCGGGCGCATCGGACGCGGCTTCCTGCGGCTGGCCCTCGGCCGGGACGACCTGCGCGTCGTCGCCGTGAACGACCTGGCGGATCCTCCGTTGCTGGCCCATCTTCTGCGTCACGACTCGCTGTACGGGCCTCTCGGCCGCCAGGTGAGCGCGGACAAGGACGCGCTCGTGGCCGGAGCCGAGCGCATCCGGTGGACCGGGCTCAGGCGGCCGGAGGAGATCCCGTGGAAAGACGCCGGTGTCGACCTGGTGATCGAGGCGACCGGGGCGTTCACCAGCCGTGCCGACGCGGCGGGACACCTTCGGGGCGGGGCGCGCCGGGTTGTCATCAGCAGCCCCTCCGCCGACGCCGATCTGACCGTGTGCTTCGGCGTCAACGACGGAGCCTACGACCCCGCCCGGCACGTCGTGATCTCGAACGCCTCCTGCACGACGAACGCCATGGCCGTGGTGCTGTCGGTGGCCGCCAAGGCCTTCGGCATCGAGCGCGCCGCGATGACCACCGTGCACTGCGCCACCAACAACCAGGTCCTGATGGACGCGCCGCACCGCGATCCGCGCCGCGCCCGCGCGGCGCTGCTGTCGATGATCCCGACCTCGACCTCGGCCGCCGGCGCCATCCTGCAGGTGATGCCGGAGCTGCGCGGCCGGCTGCACGCCCTGGCGGTCCGCGTTCCGACCAGCGCCGTGTCGCTCGTCGATCTGACGCTGCTGCTCGCACGTAAGGCCTCGCTCGAGGCCGTGCGCGAAGCCTTCACGAGCGCCGCCGACGGCGATCTCTCGGGCGTGCTCGGCTACACCGACGAGCCGCTGGTGTCGATCGATTTTCTGGGCGACCCGCGCTCGGCGGTCGTGGACGGCTCGCTCCTGGCCGTCGAAGGGGACGGCTGGGTCAAGGTGCTGGCGTGGTACGACAATGAGCGGGGCTACGTGCAGCGCCTGGCCGATCTGGTCCGGCTGATGGCGCTCCGTGAGGCAGCGGGGAGGAGGACATGAGACGCAGGACGCTGTCGGTGCGCGACCTCGATGTCACGGGGAAGCGCGTGTTCGTCCGGGTCGACTTCAACGTGCCCCTGGAGGGGGGACGGGTGGCCGACGACACGCGCGTGCGCGCTTCGGTGCCGACGATCGAGCTCATCCGCGGCCGCGGCGGCCGGGTGGTGGCCGCCTCTCATCTCGGCCGCCCCAAGGGCCGTCCTGTCCCGTCGATGGGGCTGCGGCCCGTCGCCGTCCGCCTCGAGGAGATCCTGAAGGCGAAGGTCCACATGGCGGAGGACTGCGTCGGGCCCTCCGTGGAGAGCCAGTCGCGCGCCCTGCGGGACGGCGAAGTGCTGCTGCTCGAGAACCTCCGGTTCCATCCCGAGGAGGAGAAGAACGACGCCGGCTTCGCGGCCCGTCTGGCGGCTTCGGGAGACTGCTACGTCAACGACGCCTTCGGCAGCGCGCACCGCGCCCACGCCTCGGTGGCGGCGATCACGAAGCACCTGACCGCCGCCGCGGGTCTCCTGATGGACCGCGAGATCGAGATGCTCGGTCGCCTGCGCGACGCCCCCCGGAAGCCGTACGTCGCCGTCCTCGGCGGCGCCAAGGTGTCCGACAAGATCGAGCTGATCGAGAGCCTGCTGCAGCGCGTCGATGCGATCCTGATCGGCGGCGCCATGGCGTACACCTTCCTCAAGGCGGAGGGGACGCCAGTGGGCGGATCGCGCGTGGAGGAGGGGCACCTCGAAGCGGCGCGCGCCATCGCCGCGCGGGCGCGCGCCGCAAAGGTAAGGCTCCTCCTGCCGTCGGACCACGTCGTGGCGGCCTCTCCCGAAGAGGGGGCGGCGAGCCGCACCACGCCCGGCGCCGAGATCCCAACCGGCCTCGTCGGCCTCGACATCGGACCGCGCTCCCGCGGCGAGTTCGCCGCCGTCCTGGGATCGGCGGCCACCATCTTCTGGAACGGACCGGTCGGCCTGTTCGAGGTGCCGCCCTACGATGCCGGCACGCTGGCCGTGGCGTCGGCCATCGCCGCCACCTCGGCCTTCAGCGTCGTCGGCGGCGGGGACTCCGTCGCGGCCGTCACGCGGCTCGGTCTCGCCGATCGCTTCACCCATTTGTCGACCGGCGGGGGCGCGTCGCTGGAGTTCCTGTCGGGCGTCGAGCTGCCGGGGCTTCTGGCCCTCGGCGAGGCTCCCGGAGCGGATCCCGGCCGCGGCGGGGCCGCATGAGACCTCCTATCCGAAGACCGCTCGTGATCGGCAACTGGAAGATGCACACGACCGCGAGGACGGCAAAGCACCTCGCCCGCGAGATCCTGGCCCACGTCCCCGCGCGCCTCGATCGCGAGGTGGCCATCGCACCTCCTTTCACGGCGCTCGCCGCCGTCGGCCCCCTCCTCGACGGCAGCCCGGTCCGCCTCGCGGCGCAGGACCTCTTCTGGGAAGACGAAGGCCCCTTCACGGGCGAGATCTCCGGCCCGATGCTCAAGGAGACCGGCGTCGAATACGTCCTCCTGGGACACTCCGAGAGGCGCATCTACCTGGGGGAGAGCGACCTCATCGTCAGCCGCAAGGTCCAGGCCGCGATGCGCGCCGGGCTCCTGCCGGTGGTCTGTGTCGGCGAGGACCAGGTGGAGCGCGACGCCGGCAGGGCCCAGCAGGTGGTGCGCGAACAACTCCTGAAGTCGCTCGAGGGCCTGCCGGACGCGGAAGTGGACCGGTTGTGCATCGCCTACGAGCCCGTCTGGGCCATAGGCACGGGCCGCTCCGCGTCGGCCGCGGACGCCACCGAGATGCACGCCCTGATCCGCCTCGAGATCGAAGCGCGGTTCGGGGCGGACAGGTCGGAACGGGTCCGCATCCTCTACGGAGGCAGCGTCACGGAGCGGAACATCGACGCCCTCATGGCCTGCGCGGAGGTCGACGGTGTGCTCGTGGGCGGCGCCTCGTTGAGGGCGCTGGAGTTCGCGCGCATCGCCGGCTTCGGAGCCCCGGGGCGGGTGGATTCTTGATGGGCTGGCGGGGGTGTGCTAGGATTCGCCCTCCGTCGATCCAGAGGAGCGCGTCCCCGTGGAGATCGTCCTGTACCTCATTCACATCGTCGTCTGTCTCGTTCTGATCATGGTGGTCCTGCTCCAGAGCGGCAAGGCGGCCGACCTGGCGGGAGCCTTCGGAGGCGGCGGCAGCCAGACGGCCCTAGGGAGTCGCGGCGCCGCGACGGTGCTGACCAAGGCGACGACCATCTGCGCCATTCTCTTCATGCTGACGTCGCTGGGGCTCGCGCTCTACGGTTCGCACGGCGGCGGCTCGGTCCTGGAGCAGGTGCCGATCAAAGCTCCGGCCGCCGAGCCCGCCCCGGCAGCGGCCGCCCCCAAAGACGCAGCGCCGGCGACCGGCGGCGAGGGGCAGCCCGCCGCGGGCGCGGCCGAGGCCGTGCCGGGCGCTCAACAGCCTCAGGAGCCAGCGGCGCCCGAGAAAAAGTAGTGCGGGTTCAGGATGCGGCG
>DASRJX010000051.1:0-6734 GCA_035649235.1 Candidatus Cryosericum sp. | reverse complement strand
CCCGGGAGTCCCGTGCATCTCATTTTCAAGGTCCAGTCCTGCCGCGCCGTCACCGTCGGCTGATACAGAGAGGGGAATAAGGATGAGAGATCGGGGCTCGAGGTGGCTTGTGGCCTTGGCCGTCCTGCTGGGCGCGGCGCTTCCGGCCCGGGCAGCGGTTGTGGTCGCGGACAACGAGAAGGTCAAGCTCGATCTGGAGCTGCGCCTGATGGCCTGGGCGACCTACAGCGGTCCTGATTCGCTTCCAGGGTCCAGCACGATGCCCCCTCCGGTCCAGGAGGAGAACATCTCCGACCTGTTCGTCCGCCGGGCGCGCCTGGTGATGCGGGCTCAGATCGGCAAGGCCGTCGAGATCGTGTTCCAGGTCGGCCAGGACAATATCGGCAGCAAGGTGCTGAGGGACGACGCGGGGTTCCGGTTCAAGGACGCCTACATCCTCTACAAGCGGAACGCGGCGCTGCAGCTGGTGGCCGGACAGTTCAAGATTCCCTTCCTGCGGCAGAACCTGGCGTCGGGCTTCAACCAGCTGCTGGTCGACCGATCGCCGGTCGTCTCGCTGCGGCCCGCCATCGAGGGCTCGCGCGACCAGGGAGGGATGATCTGGGGCAATCACAAGGGCCTGCAGTACCGGGCGGGCGTCTTCGACGGATCGGATCAGGAGGACACCAACACCCGCAGCAGCCTGCGCGGCGCGGCGCGCCTCTCCTGGAACTGGTTCAACACCGAGCCAGGAATGGGGCTGACCGGCACGACGCTGGGCCAGAAGAAGATCCTCCAGGTGGGGGTCCAGGGGGACGCTCAGAACGGCCGCCTCGACTCACGCGACGACGCCGCGTTCACGACCGAGACGCGCTCCTATCGGGCCTGGGCGGTGGACGCCTACTACGATCAGCCGTTCGCGGAAGGACGCTGGGCCCTGACGGCGGAGGCGGCCTGGCTGGAGCGGCGCGACGACTACGACACGGACGGCCTGGCGACGCGCTCCATCGACGGAGGCTATGCGCAGGCCGGCCTCCTGCTCCCGTGGCACGTCGGCCCGGGGCGGTTCCAGATCGTCGGGCGCTACGAGGAGATCAACACGGAGCGAGCGCCTGAGACCTCCGAGATCCACGCCCGGACGGCCGGCCTGACCTGGTTCACGACGGGCCACGACCGCAAGATCCAGTTCGACCACGTCGACAGCCACGAGCGGCCGGTCGACCTCGACGACAACATCTACCGGCTCTCCTTCGTCCTGAGCTTCTGAGCAGGAGTCACTTCTTGCGCGCGAACTCGAAGTGGCTGACGACGTCCTTGGCGCCTTCCTTCGAGGTCCAGTCCTGGACCAGGTGGCCGGAGTCGGGGAAGCTGAAGACCACCCGGGTCATCCGGTGCTCGCCCGGAGCCTTCAAGTTGGTCGCGTCGACGTAGGTGAAGTCGATCCGGCCGTCCTTCAGTCCCTTGGAGCGCATCCGCGGCTGGTTCCCCATGGCGCAGTAGTGCGTCATCAGGAGGCTCGACCCGTCCGGGTGGTACAGGGTCACCATCTGGGTCGCGTCGTCGGTCTCCATCGTCTCCATGAGCGCCGTTCCGTTGGAGACGAGAGCGTAGGTGGCGTGGGTCGGTTTCCCCCCGACCGTCCCCTCCCACTCGCCGACGAGGGATTTCAGCTTCTCCCAGGACGGATCGGACTTCTCCGCGGCGGTTGCGAGCGGCAGGGCGAGACCGAGAACCAGTGGAAGGGCAAGGCGTGCTCTCATCGAATGGCTCCTCTCTGAACGGGGGCATTTTGCCACAGCGCAACTGCGCGAGGTGCATGAGCGGCGAGGGTCCCCGGGGCCCGACCCCCCGCCTCGCGGGGGACGGCTCCGCGGCGCTCGCGCGCCGCTCGCCTCGGCTTCGTTCGCTCCGCCCTGCGCGCTCAAGACCAGCGCGCAGGGGCCCCGTCGCGAACGTCTCGCATGCATTCCCTCCTCTGCATTGACTCCTCGGGGTGGGGTGAAATAGGCTCCGGGGCATGCGCAAACTGAGGCGTTGTCCCGAGGTTGGGCTACGTGTGCTCGTCGTTCTGTTGTTGGGCGTCGGCGCGAGTGCTATGGCGCTGGCTGAGGAGCCGGTTCTGCTGTCGGTCGACGCGCGGGAGGCGCCGAGGCACATCCTCCACTCGCATCTCAAGATCCCGGCCAAGCCGGGGCCGCTCACCCTGGTCTATCCGAAGTGGATGCCGGGGGAGCATGGGCCGACGGGGCCGGTGGTCGACATCGTCGGGCTGCGGGTGACGGCGGGCGGGAAGACGCTCGCCTGGCGGCGCGACCCCGCCGACATGTATCAGTTCCACGTCGAGGTGCCGAGCGGAGCGTCCGCTATCGAGGCGGAGATCGACTTCGCGACGCCGTCTTCGACCGATGGATTCACCTCGGGGGGGTCGGCGACGGCCAACCTCCTCGTCCTGTCGTGGCATCAGCTCCTGCTCTATCCGGCCGGGCCGAAGGCGAACGACGTCCAGTTCCAGGCCGACCTGCGGCTCCCCCTGGGCTGGAAGCACGGCACCTCCCTCGAGGCCGGTGACGGCGGGCCCTCGGACACCTTTTCGGGCGAGGGACAGCCACCCGGCACCAGCCCCGTCCGCTTCAAGCCGGTCGATCTGACGACGTTGGTCGACTCCCCGGTCCTGGCGGGCGCGTACTTCAAGACCATCCCGCTGTCGCCGGCCGGCGACCCGCGGCCCGCCTTCCTGCACCTGGCGGCGGATTCGGAGGAGGCGCTGCAGCCCAAGCCGGAGGTGATCGAGCATTACAAGCGCCTGGTGGCCGAGACGGTGACCCTGTTCGGGGCTCGCCACTATGACCGCTACCATTTCCTTCTGACCCTGAGCGACCATGTGGCGCGCTTCGGTCTGGAGCACCACCAGTCGAGCGACAACCGCATCCGGGAGCGGGGCCTTACTGACGACGACCGCCGCGTGTTGCACGCCGGCCTCCTGCCGCACGAGATGGTGCACTCCTGGAACGGGAAGTACCGCCGGCCGGAAGGGCTGATCAGGCCCGACTACAGGCAGCCGGTGGACAGCAGCATGCTGTGGGTCTACGAAGGGCTGACGAACTACCTGGGGGACATCCTGACCGCGCGCAGCGGCCTCAGGACGGAGGAGGAGTTCCGGGACGACCTCGCCTGGGGTGCCGCAACCCTCGACAACCGCCCCGGCCGCGAGTGGCGGCCGTTGGTCGACACCGCCACCTCGGCGCAGATCCTGTACGACGCCGACGATGCCTGGGCTTCGATGCGCCGCAGCGTCGACTTCTACGACGAGGGGACCCTCATCTGGCTGGAGGCGGACACCCTGATCAGGAAGCTGACGGCGGGGAAGCGCTCGCTCGACGATTTCTGCAAAGCGTTCCACGGCGGCGCCGATTCGAAGCCGGAGGTCCGCCCGTACAAGGCGGAGGAGGTTTACGCGGCGCTCGGCCAGGTGGCGCCCTACGACTGGAAGGGGTTCTTCGACGAGCGCATCCAGAATGTCCGCCCGCACGCCCCCCTGGGCGGCGTCGAGGCCGGCGGCTGGCGCCTCGCGTACGTCCCCGACAAGCCCCCCCTGCTCAAATCGCGCGAGGACGTGGACGACATCACCGACGCCCGCTTCTCCCTCGGGATCCTGGTCAACAAGGATGCCGTGCTGGAGGACGTCCTCGGCGGCTCGCCCGCCGCGCGCGCCGGCCTGGCCCCCGGGATGAAGATGGTCGCCGTGAACGGGCGGCGCTTCACCCGCCGCGTCCTGGAAGACGCGGTGCGGCTCGCCAAGGAGAAGGCCTCGACACTCGAGATCCTGGCCGAGAACGGCGAGTTCATCAAGACCTACCCCGTCGAGTACAAGGACGGACCGCGTTATCCGGCCCTGGTTCGGGACAGCACAAAACCCGACGTCCTGGGAGAGATCATCAAGCCGCACGCGGCGACCGCCGGCACCCGCTGATCAGCCCTCGACCCATGGATCTCGCACCGGACCGGATGCTCGGCCACTACCGCCTGGTCGAGAAGATCGGCGAGGGGGGCATGGGTGTCGTCTGGAAAGGCCTCGACACGGCGCTCAACCGCGAGGTGGCGATCAAGGTCCTGCCCGACCTGTTCGCGGCGGACCCCGACAGGCTCGCGCGCTTCGAGCGCGAGGCGAAGGTCCTGGCCTCACTGAACCACCCCGGCATCGCCACCATCCACGGCTTGCATCAGTCGGAGGGGGTCCACTTCCTGGCGATGGAGCTGGCCCCTGGTATCGATCTGGCCCATCGGCTGTCGGCGGGCGCGCTCCCGATCGACGAGGCGCTCGGCATCGCCCTGAAGCTCGCGGAGGCGCTCGAGGCCGCGCACGACAGCGGCATCGTGCACCGCGACCTGAAGCCGGCCAACATCCAGATCGCCCCCGACGGCAAAGTGAAAATCCTCGACTTCGGCCTGGCGAAAGCACTCGAGCCGGACCCGATGGGCTCCGGCGCCGCCTCGATGTCGCCGACCCTGACGACGCCGGCCGCGACCCGGGTCGGGATGATCCTCGGGACCGCGGCCTACATGAGCCCGGAGCAGGCGAAGGGAAGGCCGGTCGACCGCCGTGCCGACATCTGGGCCTTCGGCTGTCTTCTTTACGAGATGCTCGCGGGACGCCGGCCGTTCACAGGAGACGGGGTGTCCGAGTTGCTCGCAGCCGTGATCATGGCTCCGGTCGAGATCGGCGCTCTGCCGCCGTCCGTCCCGCAGCGCGTCCGCGGGCTCGTGCGCCGCTGCCTGGAGAAGGACCCGCGCCGGCGCCTGCGCGACATCGGTGAGGCGCGCCTCGTCCTGGAGGAGACGCTCTCCGGCGCCGCCGAGGAGACGGCGACGACACCGGCCACAGCGCCGCGACCGCAGGCCCGAAGGACGATCGCCCTGGTGGTCGGGGCCGCGGCTCTCTCCGTCGCCGCAACGGCCGGCCTCCTGCGCCTGTTGGCGCCGGCACCCCCCGACAGGCCGGTCCGGCGCTTCGAGCTGCCGTCGCACAGCGCGTTCCACTCCGGTCTACATGGCCGGCAGCTCGGAATCTCTCCCGACGGTCGGGCCGTGGCCTACGTGGAGGACGGAAGGATTGTCATCCGGAGGCTGGCGCGGCTCGAGCCGGCGGTCATCCCGACTCTCGTCGAGCCGGCCCTGATCTTCTGGTCCCCCGACAGCGCCTTCGTCGGCTACGTTGCTTCAGGGAAGCTCTGGAAGGCCTCCGCCGGAGGGGGGGAGAGCAGCGTGATCGCCGACCTTCACGGGCTGATCACGGGAGGGTGCGGCGCGTCGTGGGGAGCCAACGGGAAGATCGTCCTGACGCGGGGCGAGGCGGGCCTGTACCAGGTGTCCGCCCTGGGAGGGGATGTCGAGGAGATCCTCAAGGTCGACGAGGCGGCCGAGACCGACTTCCACCAGCCCTCCTGGCTCCCCGACGGGAGCGGCGTCCTGTTCGCGAGCCACAAGCAGGGCGGCCGGCCCGACAGGCTCGTGCTTTACGCCGGGGGGAAGCGGAAGGACCTCCTCAAGATCGACGGCCAGGACATCTGGTTCCCGCAATACTCGCCGACGGGGCACATCCTGTACCGGCGCCAGCCGAGCAATGCCGGCGTCTGGGCCCTGCCCTTCTCCCTGGCGCGTCACGAGGTCACGGGAGAGCCGTTCATGGTCGTTCCCAACGGCGACGTGCCGAGCGTCTCGGATGACGGGACCCTGGTCTACGTCGAGGGCGCCGCCTCCCGGGTGACCCAGCTCGAGTGGCGCGATCGATCCGGGAAGGTCCTCGGGCAGGTTGGGCCGCCCCAGGAGCAGTGGCCCTTCCCGGAGGTGTCGCCTGATGGGCGCTACGTCGCCATTGCGGCCACGGAGAACGAGGTGAGCGACATCTGGATCCACGACACCGAGCGCGGGACGAGGACGCGCCTCTCGACCAACGCCGCGTCGTTCACGCCGGCCGCCTGGTCGAAGGACGGCACGCGACTGGTGTACGCCGAGGGGACGAACGTTCCTTTCAAACTGATGATGAAGTCGGCCGACGGAGGGGGGGACGCGAAGCCGATCGGTCCCGGCTGGGGGGCCTCCTACTCGCAGGACGGCCGATATCTCCTGTTCGCCGATTCGGACAAGGAGAGCAACTTCAACCTCTTCTATCTCGACCTCCAGGGCGACGGCAAGCGGGTCACCCTCGTGGACGCGCCAGGGCAGCAGCTCTGGCCGCGCCTGTCGCCCGACGGGCGTTTCTTCGCTTACGTCTCGGACGAGAGCGGCCCGGAAGAGATCTACATCAAGCGTTTCCCCGGAGCCGAAGGGAAGTGGCAGGTCTCGACCGCCGGCGGCTTCTGGCCGCGCTGGAGCCGCCGGGGAGACCACCTCTATTACGCGCAAGGAATGACGCTGATGCAGGTCGACGTCACGACCGCGCCCGACCTGCGGCTTTCCGCGCCTCGACCGCTGTTCACGAGAAAGCCGTCGGGATGGGGCCTCATCTTCGGCTGGCCTCCCGGCTTCGACGTCTCCCCCCAGGACGACCGCTTCCTGGTCGCGCACGCGGTGGAGGAGGGGATGGACAAGAGCGGCATCATGATGGTCGAGAACTGGATGAGCGAGTTCGCGCACCCCTGACGGCCCCTCCCCCTCCGCCTCGCCCCCGGGTGTGGCTCAAGGCCGCATCGGTTTGACACTGCTCTCGACCGTGTGCTAGTTTTCGCGTTCCGCTTCGACCTGATGGAGAGTGCGCG
>DASRJX010000050.1:0-6884 GCA_035649235.1 Candidatus Cryosericum sp. | reverse complement strand
CCCCCTGTTGTTCAACGCGTCGCGGCGTCCGGCGCAGCCCCGCCGGTCGCCCGGCCAGCAACCGGGCCGGGAGGAGTATAGTCCGGCTCGGCATCAGCCCGCGAGAGCCCGCGCTTCGTCCCGGATCGCCTCCACCGCCTCCGCCATCCGGTCGGCATGGGTCCGGAAGGACAGGACGCAGATCCGCACCACGAACCGGCCGTCGATGGTGGTGCTCGACAGGAAGACGCGACGGCGATCGTTGACGCGGCGCAGCAGCTCCGCGGCGATCGCGTTCCCGTCGCGCCCCTTCGAGCCTCGGCAGGTGAACGCCACGATCGACAGTTGCGGCTCGTCCAGCATCTCGAGCAGCGGCTCCCCGCGCAGCGCCTCCCAGGCCGAGCGGGCCAGGTCCAGCTTCTCCCGCAGCTGCTCACGGAAGGCTCCGAGCCCGTGGAGCACGATCGGCAGCCAGACGCGCAGCCCGCGGAAGTCACGCGACAGCTCCGGCGACAGGGAGTGGAAGTCGGGGGCCACCTCCCGGCCCTGGACGTCCTGCAGGTAGGTCGCCTCGCCGCGGTGGGCGCGCTCGAGCGCCGAGGGGTCGCGCACCAGCAGACATCCCGTCCCGTACGGCAGGAACAGTCCTTTGTGAGGATCGAGCGTGATCGAGTCGCAGGCCTCGAGGCCGGGGAAGAGCCCCTCCCCACCCGGTGCCAGGCGGAAGAAGCCACCATAGGCCGCGTCGGCGTGCACCCAGGCGCCATGGGCTCGGGCGATCTCGAGCACCGGCAGGATCGGATCGATGGCTCCCGTGTTGGTGGTGCCGGCGTTGGCGATCACCAGGAACGGCCGCAGGCCGCGATCCCGGTCCTCCTTCATCATCGCCTCGAGGCGGCCGGGACGGATCCTGAGCCGCGCGTCGACGGGGACCCAGCGGATGCTGCGCTCGGTGAACCCGGCGATGCGCGCCGCCTTCACCAAAGAGAGATGCGTCTGCTCCGACATGTAGAGGGTGCCGGCCCGGAAGTCTTCGGGGAGTCCCGCGACGCGGGCCGTGACGAGCGCCGTCAGGTTCGAGATGGACCCTCCCGAAGTGAAGATGCCGCCGGCCGTCGCCGGGTACCCCATCCCGGTCGCCAGCCACCCCACGGTGGCCGCCTCGAGGCGCGCCAGCGCCGGCGCCGCGGCCGCCACGCCGACGAACCGGTTCACGGCGCAGGCGATGAAGTCCGCCGCCGCGGCCGACGGCAGTCCGCCGCCCGGGATGAAGGCCAGGTAGCCGGGGCCGGCCGTGGTGAACGACTTGGAGACCGCGGGACCGAGCCGCCGCAGGATCGTCTCGATGTCGGTCCCGGTCTCGGGTGCCGGCCCGTCGAAGGCGGCCGCGACCTGCGCGGCGCCCTCGACGTCCCAGGACGGCTGCTCCGGCAGCGACTCGATGTGCCGCACCACGAACTCGGCGCAGGCGTCGATCAGGCGCCGCAGCTCGGGCGCCCCGGGCTCGAGGGGCCTCACGCGGCCTACTTTCCCCCCTTGCTCGAAGGCACGATCACGGAGGCGGACGCGAGGCTGTCGTTGCCGGAAGCGTCGGTGACGCCGTAGGTGGCGGTGTAGGTGCGCCCGCCGCTGCCGCCCGATCGCTTGGCGCGCACGCGGATGAAGCGATCGTCGCTCCCGATCTCGGCGTCGGCGATGTCGGCGGCCGGATCGGCCCCTTTGGAATCGACGATCGATACGCCCAGGAGTGCTATGCGTGGCTCGGGATCGCAGAGGTCGGAGACGGCGATGACGAACTCGATCGGCACGAGGTCGCCGTGCGGCGGCCAGATGACGCTCGGGACGGCCTGCGCCGTGATGCTCGGTGCTATGGTGTCCCGGACCTCGATCAGCACCGTGTCGGGAGGCGACTCCGCACCGTCATCGCTGACCACGAGCGTCACGGTGCTCGTTCCGAGCGGAAGCGTCACGGTCGGCTGAGCGCCCGTCACCGTGCCGAAGGGGCCGCTCCACACGTAGGTCAGGAGGTCGCCATCCGGATCGGACGACTGCCGGCCGTCGAGCGGCAGCCGCGCGCCGTCGGGTCCGCCGCACTCGACCACCTGGTCGGGGCCGGCGTCCGCCGACGGCGGGGCGTTGGGATTCAGGTCGATCAGTACGATTTCCTGCGGGCCCGCGTCCGTCGCCGCGGGGATCGCGAGCAGGCCCGCGCCATCCGACGCCAGCCGCGCCGTCGTCCGCCCGCCAGACTGGAACCAGAGGTAGTTTCCACCGTCGGGCGCCGGCTGCCCGGTCGCGGCCAGGACCGAGGTCACGGGTATGCCCTCCTGCCGTGGCTGCGAGCCGCGCGATGCCGGCGTCTCCGGAGGTGGCGGCTCCCGCAGCAGCAGCGTGTCGGCTCCCGAGGTCAGGAGAGCGCCGTGGACCAGGCGGCCCATCCCCGCGAGAGCCAGGCGCGGGCGGACCAGCTGCACGCTGCCGACCTCCCCGACGGGATCGGGCCTCCTCGCCACCAGGGCCAGGGAGCCGTTCTCCTCGAGGAAGGTGCCAAACAGACTGCTCGGATCGTAGACCGCCTGGAGCGCCAGGCCGCCCTGGGCGTCGCGATCGAACATCTGGAGCTCGAAGGGCGACACGATCCCTCCCTCGAGCGGCGCGCCCTCGGACAGGATCCTGGCGGCCGCCGCGGCCCCCCCAGCCCGCAGCGGCGCCTCGTACAATGCGCCGGTCCCATCCTCGGCGATGGCGCCGTAGGTGACGACGCCTGCGTCGTCGAGGAGCGGCGGCAGGGAGAGCCGCGCCACCGGCGCCCCCGTGAACACCGACTGGATGAGTCCACCGCCTGGCAGCCCGTCCCCCGGTCCGGCCACGCGGAAGAGGTTCGCGCCGTCGTACCCGAGCAGGATCACCCTCCCGTCGGGGGCGAACACCGGCACGGCCAGCTCGCCGCGGACGTTCACCCGCGACGGGGGCTGGAACCCCGTCACCGCGCCCGGCGCTCCAGGGAGGAGGTCCCCGATGCCGATCACCCGGTGCAGCGACCCCGCGTCCCCGCCACCGTAATAGAGAACCAGGCTGTTCCCCGCGGCGGTGTCGGGCGCGGCTCCCAGGAACGCGAACCTGCCGGAGTCGTTCATGGTGTGGAAGGAGAAGAACTGCCCGTCGAGATGTCCGCCTCCAGGCGCCGGGTCGCCGTCCATTACGGCGGGCGACAGCCGCCCGTCCCGCTCGCGCACGAACAGGCCGCGCGCGCCCGTGGTGATGCGTGCGTCGAAGATCATGCGGCCCCCGGCGGTCAGGAACGGTCCGCCGCCCAGGAACGGGAAGACCGGCTCGATGCAGGAGACGAACCTCGCCGGGATCGCCAGCGGCGCTCTGGCCCGCAGCACGGCCCGCGGTGGCCCCACCGACCGGGCGAACAGCGCCTCGCCCAGCGTATCGGCGGCCGAGAAGAGGATGGAGCCATCGGCCGCGATCGCGGGGGTCGCCTGTGCCCCGGCGACCTCGAACGCCACGAAGGTCTCCCCGTCGGCGGCCTCGCCTCCTGCCTCGGCGATTGGCAGCGGCCCGTCCCGGTCCAGGTAGACGCCGGCGACACCGTTCGATAGGTGGGCGCCGAAGACGACGCCACCATCCCCGGTCAGGGCCGGCGCCAGGTCGGTGATCTCGACAAAAGTCTCACCTCCGGGCGCCGGAGACCCGGGCTCAGCGACCGTCTCCGAGATGCCGCCGCCGACTCGCTGCACGCGGATCTGGCCGGCCACCTCCCAAAGGAAGGCGACCTCACCCGCGGCGTTGATGGCGGGGGGTGCGATCGAGACCGATGGAACGGGGTCTCCGGGCGCCGCGGCGCCCAGGAAGAGGACCACGGGCGTGCCCGAAGGCAAAAGCGCCGCCACCAACTCCATCCCGGACGCCAGGGCGGCGGCGAACACGACCGTGCCGTCCGCTCCCGCTGCCGGCGCCGTGAGGGATCTCCGGAAGGTCCCGCCTGCGAGCGGGTCTCCCGTCTGCACCAGGATCTCCGGCGGCGACCCGGGCGACAGCCGCAGCAGGGCCGCGACCGGTTCGACGAAATCGACCCCCACGACGATCCGGCCGGCGCCGTCCACGGCCGGTCCCGAGATCCGGCCGACGGTGGCGGTCCCGCCGCTCAGATCGAGCCCCTGCCCGGAGACCAGCAGCGCCTCGAACGCCGCGCCTCCGCCCGGCTGCAGAAAGAGGCCCTCGCGCCGGGCCCCGCCCACCGGTTCCACCAGGAGCGCCCGGAAGACGACGGCGCCGCCGGGAGCCGCCGCGGCCTCGCAGACCTCCGCCAGGGTGCCGCCCGGGACGCGGTCCCCGACGTGCGCCACGGCACGCACGGTCTCCCCTTCCTTGAGGACGACCGCCGTCCGCGCCCGATCCACGAACAGCACGCCTGTGGGCGTCGCCGCCAGCCGGCAGCCCCAGCGCGCGGGCGCGCGCGCCACGACGGGAGCCGCATCGCCCGATCGGATCGCGACCTTTGATGCCGGTGCCGCCCGGGCGGCGGTGGCAAGGGTCAGGAGCGGGAGAAGGACCGCGCCCCAGGTGCTGAGGCGTCCTGATGATCGCGATGGGAGGAGACCTGACAGTGTCATCTCGAGGCCCCCTGCGAATAGGGGCCGGAGTATAGCGAGATTTGGCCCGCCGCGTCGAGATCTCTTAATCGGCCATTACGGAATCGAAGTCCTCGCCTCGGTGGTGCCGCACCGCCGCGTCGGTATCCGAGATCACGAACTTCGCGGTTGAATCGAGCGGATTTCGACGTACTAAGGAAAGCACCACACGGGAGCGGCGATGGAAGCAGACAAGCGGAGCATCGGCCATCACATCGACGATCTGGCGGAGCGCACGGGAGCGCCACTCACTCTCGTGGAGCAGATCCGGACCATCTTCAAAAGGAGCGGCGTGCGGCTCGAGCAGGATGCCCTCCCCTACCTGGAGATCCTGGAGGAGACGTTCAGCCGCGCCGCTCTCCTCGAGCAGGACAATCAGTCGGCCCGCGATGCGGTCGACCGCCAGCAGGAGAACAGCCGCCGCTTCGCCGACTCGTGCCTCGAGCTGTACGGCCAGCTCCGTTCGATGGAGGACTACCTCCAGGGTGCTGAGCGTCTGTCGGCCGAAGAGAGTGCGCACCGTCGCCGCCAGGCGCGCGAGCGCGCCGCCGCCCGTCGCAAGGCGGCGGAAGAGCCCAGCCGGCCCTTCTTCGTGATCCTGACGCCCTCCGATCCCGAGTAGCCACGGCCGCCCGCGCCGGGCGGTGAACGACCCGCACCGGCTGCTGCTCGTACGACGCGGAGAAGTCTTTTCCGCGGTTCCCCGATCGACCGCCTGGTTCTACCTTGGCGACATCCGCGCGCCGGTCACGTCGCAGCCGGTTCCGCCGCGTGGCGATTCTCATCTGGGATTGACAGGAGGCCCCCCATGTCGCTGAACGCTTCCCACGTCCGTTCCGTCCTGATCCTTCCGGTCGTCTCGGCGGTTGCCATCCTGACCTTGTTCCTGGCGCCGCCACTCGAGGCGGCGTGCCCGCCCGGCGACAGCAACCCGGTGACGAGCGGCGACCCGGTCGTGGGGCCGATCGTCGTCCTCGGCGGCCTCGGACCGGCGCCGGCCGGGTCCTTCTTCCTGGCGGGGAGCGGTGCTGCGAACAACAGCGGCACGCTCCCGTCCTCTCTCTGGCTCGAGCGCGTCGGCGACCTCGACGGCGACGGGCTGCCGGAGATCCGCGTCGGCGCCCCCGGCGAAGGGCCCGGAGGCTGGGGGGATCCGCGCACGCAGGGCTGCCCGTCGAGCGCCTCGCCGCCGCATCCGCCGCTGGTGCTCTTCGTGCGCCACGACAACGAGGACCTGGACGGCGACGGCAAGTTCGACGTCTGGGAGGACCGGAACGGGCCCCCGTGCGTGAGAGACCCCGTGACGGGCCAGATCATCAGCTACGGCGCGGACCTCGATTGTGACGGGCGCTTCACTCCACCCGCGATCAAAGGCGTGGGAGGGGGCTGCGAAGGAGCAGGCCGGGAGGACATCGACTGCGACGGCCGCCTCGACAAGCTCAGCGAGGACCTGGATGGCGACGGGAGGCTGGACCCGGGAGAGGACCGCGACGCCGATGGCCATCTGGACAACATCAACGAGGATCGGAACGACAACGATTTCCTGGATGATCGACCGGACCCCTCCGTCCACAACCACCTCATCGTCATCCCAGACGAGAACGGCGAGTTCGGAAACTTCTACCCCTACATGGCGGCCCGCCCCGCCACCGGCAGCTTCGTGATCGTCGCCGTCGCGTGGGACGGCCAGGCCTACGACCTCCAGTCGTCCAACCTCCCCACGACGATCGGGCTCGAGGATCTCGATCGTGACGGGGCATTCGACGTCTTCGAGGACTTCCTGTTCCGGAATGGCCTGCTCGATCCCGGCGAGGACCTGGACGGCGATGGTCGATTGACCCCACCGGACGGGTGTGAAGGCACCACACGGGAGGACAAGGACTGCGATGGTCGCCTCGACCGGGTCGATGAAGACCTGAATCACAACGGCCGGCTCGACCCGGGCGAGGACCTCGATGGAGACGGTCGCCTCGACGACGGGACGGAGGATCGGAACCACGACCAGTTGCTGAACGACCGGCCATTCCCAAGCCCGGACGACGTGATCTTCGAATACTTCCCCAGCGGCGGTCCCCTGCCGCTTGCGCCGACCTATCCCTACAGGTCGTTCACGCCGGCCCAGGAGGTTCGCGTGCTCGCGGCCCACCCGCTCCCGACCATGCCCCCGGCGGGCTGCCCCGCCGTGGGCGGTCCTGGCCGGCCGCTCGTGAACATCGGGTCGATCGGCACGCTTCAGTCAGGAACGCTCGACGCCCGCGTGTCGAT
>DASRJX010000049.1:0-30867 GCA_035649235.1 Candidatus Cryosericum sp. | reverse complement strand
CTGCCTTCGCGGCTCGCCTTCCAGCCGTGGACGCCTTCGTTGTCCCCGGCCGCCTCGCCGGAGAGCTGGCGGGCCAGGGCGTCGCGGTAACGAGCTTCGGTCGCGCGACGCAGCTCCCCGAGCATCTCGAGCAACTCCTCGCGCCGCCGCGTGGCGTCAGCGTCCACGTGCCCTCCCCCCCTTCATGAGGCTGCCAGGCACCACCCGGCGCTGGCGACCGGTGGTCTACAATGCCGCCAACTACGGGACCCTCGCGTCCCGTCCGAGGTGATCGACTGGCGATCTGGCTCGTACCAGCCCTGACCAGCCTGTTGCTCTACGGAATCGGCCAGGGTCTCGTGAAACAGTACATCGTCGAGGTCCCGCCGGCCCGCTTCTGTCTCTATTTCGTCGGCGCCAAGGCGATCCTGAACCTTGCCTACTGGGGCGTCAACCGTCAAAACGCGCTCTACACGGAGGAGAGCGCGCCGTTCGTGGCCCTGTGTCTCGTGGCCTACCTCCTGGACGGCACGGCGTGGCTGCTCTACTTCCAGGCCATCGTGCACGGACCGATCTCGATCGTCGGGACCTTGAGCGCCGCCTATCCTGCGCTCACCGTGTTGTTCGCCCGGGCGTTCCTGGGCGAGATGCTGAGCGCCGGCCAGTACTGTGGCATCACGCTGGTGATCGCGGGGTGCGTCGGCCTCTCGTACTCGCCGTCGTCCGGGGTCGGCGCCCCCGCGAGCCGGACCTGGATCCCGGCGTCGATCGTCGCGCTCCTGCTGTGGGGCGCCTCCTCGACGCTTCTCAAGGCGGCCTATGGCCTCCCGGGCGCCGACGAAGTGAATGTGCTGATCTACAACCTCGTCGGGGCCTTCCTGACGCTCGGCATCTACGGCCTGGTGTCCGGTCGCGGGAGCACCAGTGGACGGGGGGACTGGGCGCGGTCGTTCCTGCCGATGGGGATGCTGGCGGGGGGCGACATCGGCTTCATCCTGGCGACGCGCTTCGGCCCGGTCTCGTTGACGACGCCACTGAGCGGTGCCTACCCGCTGATCACCGTGATCTACGCCCGCATCGTGCTCCAGGAGAGGATCGGGGCGCGACAGGTGCTCTGCGTCCTGGCGATCCTGGGGGGCATGGCGCTCCTCCCGGGGCCCGGCTAGGCGCCCGCGCGGCTCGGCCAAGACATCCCGCGGCGCCCGGGCCGCTCACCGCAGAGGCCGCGCCGGGCGCACCCGGTCGCCAGGGCTGCGCCGCGGCAGCGTGATAAGTTAGCGCGCCGACAGGTGCGTGCGGCGGAGGAGGGCGCGATGCAGGGCAGGGTGCGGACGGCTCTGGTCACCGGCGCCTCGAGCGGCATCGGGCTCGAGCTGTGCCGGCTGCTGGCCCGGGATGGCGCACGCGTCGTCATGGTGGCGCGCGACGAGGAGCGCCTGCAGCGTGCGGCGCGCTGGATCCAGGCGGAGCATCCAGGCATCGGACTGACCCTCCTGGCGGCGGACCTCTCGGCTCCGGGCGCCGCGGCGACCTTGATGGCGCGGGTCGAGAGGGAGGTCGATCCGATCGACTTCCTGGTGAACAACGCCGGAGTCGGGGCATCGGGGCCGTTCGCGGCCTCCGAACGCGCGCAGGTGCTGGGCCTCATCCAACTCAACGTCGTGAGCCTCGTGGAGCTGACGCACCTCCTGCTGCCGGGCCTGCTCGAGCGCCGCAGGGGGATCATCCTCAACGTCGCCTCGACGGCGGCGTTCCTGCCGGGCCCCTGGATGGCGATCTACTACGCCAGCAAGGCCTTCGTGCTGTCCTTCTCGGAGGCCCTGGCGGAAGAGGTCGGAGAGAGCGGCGTGAGCGTGACGGCGCTCTGCCCTGGGCCGACGGCCACCGGCTTCCAGAAGCGGGCCGGGATCGAGCAGTCGCGGCTGCTGCGGGGACCGCTCGCCCTGGAAGCAGGACCTGTGGCGGCGGCCGCCTATCGGGGCGCTCTCGGGGGGCGTCGGGTGGTCATCCCGGGGGCGGCGAACAAGGCGATGGTGCAGGCGCTGCGCGCCCTGCCGCGCACGTTCGTCAGCCAGATGGCCCGGCGGGCCAACCAGCCGGGCGCGCCAGGCGCGCAGGCACCAGGTGTCCGGGGAGGGGACGCATGAAGGAGAGCCGGGAACGTCGGGCGGTGTTCATGAGCAGTCTGCTGTTGGCCGCAGCATGTGCCGCAGCGGGCATCAGCGCGGCGGAGATCGAATCGGCGCCCCGGCGGGCGAAGGCTTCAGCGCCGCGCCCCCTGCCGGCCGCCGACCCCGCGTACAGGAGCGCGTCAGAAGGGGCGAAGGCCGATCTGATCCGGAAGCACGGGGCGGCGGAAAAGGCCCGGATCGAGCGCGGTGTCGCGCAGGTCCTCGACTCCTGGCGGTCGGAGGACGGACCGGCCCGGGAGTTCGGGACGTTCGTGACCACGGAGTTCATCCCGCGAGGCCCCGGCCTCGACGCCCTGTTCGACCGCCTGGAGTTCGCGTTCGAGCGGATCGATGGCCACAATCTGTCGATCGCGCGCGACCTGCGCTGGGCGACCGACGTCGAGAGCGGGCCGATCCTGCCGATCGACGAGCGCCTGTCGGGCTTCGAACCCTCGGCGCACGTGCAGGACGATCTGTTCAAGAACCGTGTTGCCTTCGTCGTCCTGCTGAACTTCCCGCGCACGACGCTTCAGGAGCGGCTGGAGAGCGGCCCCCGGTGGTCGCGCCGCGTCTGGGCGGAGGCTCGCCTGGCCGGCCGGTTCGAGGCCCGGGTGCCGGCCGAGGTCACGCAGCGTATCACCACAGCACTGGTCGAGGCCGACGCCTACATCAGCGGTTACAACATCTACCTCCACCACCTGGTCGACGGCGCAGGGCCGCGGCTCTTCCCGGCGGGGCTCCGCCTCATCACCCACTGGGGCCTGCGCGACGAGCTGAAGGCCCGCTATGCCGATCCCGACGGGCTGGCGCGCCAGCGGATGATCGCCCGCGTCATGGAGCGCATCGTCCTGCAGGAGATCCCTCAGGCGGTCATCGACAACCCGCTGCTCGACTGGAATCCGGCGACGAACGCCGTCACGCCCTCGACCGTGAAGGACGCGGAGGCGCCGCCGGGCCGTACGGCGCAACCGAGCAGCGAGCGCGAGGCCGACGTGCGCTACCGCAAGTGGCTGCAGGTAGCGCAGGCGGAGCGGCTGGCCGATCCCTACTACCAGGGCCGGCAGGGACATCTCGAGCGTCGCTTCAACCTCGATCGGGAGATCCCGGAAGCGGAAGCGACAGCGCTCCTGACCTCGATCCTGGAATCTCCCGCCGGACGGGACGTGGCCCGGATCATCGCCGCGCGCCTGCGCCGGCCGCTGGAGCCGTTCGACGTCTGGTACGCCGGCTTCAAGCCGCGCGCCCGCTATTCCGAGGCGGAGCTCGACGCGCTGACCCGGCGGCGATTCCCGACCGCCGCCGCCTACGCCGAGGCGATCCCCTCGCTCCTCAAAGGGCTGGGGTTCACCTCGTCCCAGGCCCGCTTCCTGGCCTCTCACATCGAAGTGGATCCGTCGCGCGGCGCCGGCCACGCGATGGGGGCGGAGCGCCGCGACGACAAGGCCCACCTCAGGACGCGCGTCGGCCGGGAGGGGATGGACTACAAGGGCTACAACATCGCCGTGCACGAGATGGGGCACAACGTCGAGCAGGTCTTCTCGCTCAACCGCATCGACCACTGGCTTCTGCACGGGGTCCCGAACACGGCCTTCACCGAGGCGCTGGCGTTCGTCTTCCAGTCGCGCGACCTGCGGCTCCTCGGGTTGCACGACGACCCGGAAGCGGACTCGTTACGCGCCCTGGAGGAATTCTGGGGGACACGCGAGATCGCCGGGGTGGGACTCGTCGACATCATGGCCTGGCGATTCCTCCAGGATCACCCGCGGGCGACGCCCGCGCAGCTGCGCGATGCGGTCGTCGGCGCCGCCCGACAGGTCTGGAACCGCTACTACGCCGACCTCCTGGGGGGCCGCGACGTGGTGCTGCTGGCGATCTACTCCCACATGGTGGACGGCGCCCTCTACACGCCCGACTACGGCCTCGGCCATCTCATCGCGTTCCAGCTCGAGCAGCACTTCCGAAAGCAGGCCAGGCTGGGGGAGGAGTTCGAGCGGGTGAGCCGGATCGGCCGCGTGACCCCGGATCTCTGGATGCGGACGGCGGTCGGCGGACCGCTCTCGGTGGAGCCGCTCCTCCAGGCCGCGAAGCAGGCCACCGAGAGGCTCCGCCCGCCCGCCGACGCGCCGGGGGAAGCGTCAGGATTCTAGAGGCTCGCGCCGGCGCAAGCGGCGCGCCAGCGGATAGAGCAGCGGACCCAGGAGGAGCCCCAGGCCGCCCAGAAGCGCCTCGCGCGGGGTGTCGTGCGCCGTGCTCAGGAGCAGCACCAGCCAGGTCGTCCCGAGGACGGCGACGTTGAGGCGGACCCCCCACCGGCCTCCCGGAATGCGGAACCCTGTGGTCTCGCTCGGCGCGCTCCGTCGCGCACCGAGGACCGACACGACGATCAGCAGGTCGTAAGCCCCGAACAGCCACACACCGACGACCAGGAGCTCCTCGAACGGCGCCAGAGCGAGGAGGGCATAGAGGCACGCGTAGAGGATGAGGACGCGGTGCGGGGTGCCATACCGCGGGTGGCGCCGCACCAGCCAGGCCGGCAGGAAGCCGTCGGCGGCGATGGCCCACGCCAGCCGCGACCACCAGAGCAGGTACGACATGAAGATGACGACGAAGCTGGCGATGCTGGCCAGAAAGGCCCAGCCGCCCAGGATCGGCCCACCCAGGGCGCGCCCGATCTCGGCGAACTGTCCCGACTCCCAGGTCTCCCAGCCGCCGACCGCCGCCAGTCCGGCGACCGTCGGCAGGACGTAGCTCAGGATCACCAGGGGCGTGACGATCAGCAGGACGAGAGGGATGGTGCGGCGCGGGTTCTCGATCTCCTCCGCGGCCGTCGAGACCTCCGTGTACCCCGAGTGAAACCAGATCGCCAGCGCCAGGCCGGCCCCGAGCCCGCTGAAGTCGCCGGGGTGGGCGATCAGGGGGACGAGCGGGTTGAACCGGATGCGCGGAATGGCGGCGAGCACCATCCAGACGAGCGGTGCTATCAGGAAGATGTTGAGCGCCACGGCCGCCCCGCCGACGACCCGGATGCCGCGCACGTTGAGCCAGGTCAGGATGGCGATGAACGCGACGGCCCCCAGCCAGCGCCAGAGCGGCGTCAGCCCCGGGACCCAGTGCTCGAGCGCCGAGGCGAACAGCACCGGGTACAGGGCGTTGTCGAGGATGGAGGAGTAGAGGCTCCAGAGCCCCGCCTGGAACCCCCAGAACTCCCCCAGGTACTCTCCCACCCAGCGGTAGTAGCCGCCTTCGATCGGCCGCCGCGCCGACAGCTCGGCGGTGGCCAGCGCCATCGGCACGCCCCACAGCCCCGCGGCCGCAGTGATGAGCAGCACCAGCAGGCCGGGGCCGGTGCGGGCGACGAAGTCCTCCGTTCCGTAAGGGCCGCCGCACGCCGAGGCGTAGAGCAGCCCGGCCGCGGTGAGAAGCCCGGCACGGCGCATCGCGACCTGCGGCTCCGCCATATGGGGCGCCACTATAGCGCGGAGCGGGCGCGGCTCAGCGCGAGTACCCGATCGAGAAGTACGGGTAGGAGTCGTCCCCCGCGGCTCCGAGCCCCCAGCCGTAGTCGATGCGGATGACCAGGGGCTCATGCGGGACGACGAAGCGCAGCCCGATGCCGGCGCCATAGAGCTCGTCGCGACCGCCGCCCGTGCTCTGCCAGATGGTGCCTCCGTCGAAGAAGAGGGCGGCCTTCAGGCGGCGCGCGATGGACGGCTCCACCGGTGCTATGGAGGGATCGGCGGATTCCCCCGGAGCGGGCGGACGCGCTTCGAGGGGGCGCGCGAACGGGATCCAGATCTCGGATTGCAGCGCCGCCATCCCGCGGCCGAGGCGCGTGTCGACCTGGAAGCCGCGCACGGAGGAGACGCCGCCCAGGCTCCAGAGCTCGAACTCAGGAACCGGGCGATCCAGTCCGCCCCCGACGAGATGGACGTCGACCTCGAAGCCGCTCCTCATCCGGCCGTGGAGCCAGGCCGCGAGCGAAGGGCGGACGAACGGCACGCCGTCGCCGGCGTCGAGGGACACCTCGACCATGGGGATACTCCGGATCGTGAGGCTGGGACGAAGATAGGTGTGCCGCCAGACATGGGTGGCGCCGAAGCGCAGCAGGGTGAGATCGGCGTCCTCCTCGCCCGGGGGCGGGGAGTCGAAGTGGACTGCCTCGCGGCGCACGCCGGCCTCGAGGCGGAGATCGTGCGGTGCCCGGAGGCCGAGCGGTCGCGCCCCGAGGGTCAGCGAGATCCCGGAGCGCCGCTCGTCGACCTCCTCGCCTTCCAGGAGCCGATCGTTCCGGAAGCGCGTGTAGGCCCCGACGTTGATGTCGTACAGGCGCCGGGGCTCCTCACGCGCCGCCAGGAGTGGCGCCGCATAGGTGATCTCGCCGCCGACTTCCGTCGCGTAGGTGGGGGAGATGGTCAGTCGATCGAGCGCCTGCCAGATGTCGCGCCTCTGGTACACGAGTCCAGCCGACCCTCCCGTCCGCGGCTCGTAGGAGGCGGTCCCCCCCAGGTAGTTCAATCGGCGCCTGCGGGCCTTCGGATCCTCCGCGAGAGGCTGCAGGCTCTGCACGAGCAGGGCGCCGTCCGGATACGCGTCGTCCGCCGCCGGAGGGCCGGGGATGAAGAGAAGCAGGTAGCCAAGGCGCTCGACGGCTTCGCGGTCGCTTCGATAGCGCTCGACATTGTAGAGATCGCCGGGGCGCGTCTGCAGGAGGCCGAGGAGGACGGCGCGCGGGGCGGTCGCCGGGACGGGGTAGAGCTGGCGCTCGTCGGACTGAAAGGCACCCGGCGCCATGCCGATGCCCGACAGCGCGGCGGGATCGGGGGTGACGAGCGCTATCCGGTGGCTGCTCTCGCGCACGACGATCTGCAGGGTGCCATCGTCGCAGGAGGCCCGCACCCGCGGGACGTAGCCCAGCGCCCGGTACGGCGCGGCGATCCCCTCTTCGATCCGCACCGGCTCGCACGGTGTTCCGATCGTTTTCTCCAGGCGGGAGCGGATCGTGGCTTCGGAGAAGACCACGGGCCGCGCATCGTCGCCGCGGGGGACGAAGCGGATCTCGCCCACGGAGCGGATGACGGGTGGCGTGGACGCCGGCTCTTCGGCGGCCCAGGTGTCGCCCGCCCCCAGCCGGAGGATGGCAAAGGCGAAAAGGGCCGGCGCCCATCGCCGCGGGATCGTTGCCAGGGCCTCCATCGGCGCCGACTCTCTACCTTCTGCCGCGGCGCGGTGTCAAGGCCGCGCTCCTGGCGCCCCCAGTTGATCCGGGACGTGGAGAGAGGCGATACTCCTCCGCCTCCCCGGCCCGGTCGCAGGATGGCGACGGCTCGCGGGGACGCGAAAAGGAGAGACGATGCTCGCACACCGGCGCCGCCTGGCCTTCCTCGTCGCAGCCGTGGCCTGCGTTCTGTTGGCGGCCACGGGTCCCGCGGGGGCCGTGGATCTCGCCAAGAAATGGGAGGTCGGCGGGGGCGTGGCGTACTCCATGTACGACAACGACAGCACCCTGGCCGACGATTTCGCGACCAGCGTGCGCGGTGGATACAACCACTCACAGCACGGGGTCGAGCTCAGCCTCCAGTTCCAGGGCACCGAGAGCAGCACCCGGGGCAGCACCACGACCTACGACGTCAACCGGTGGGCGATCGACTACGTCTTCAACCTGAAGCCCAAGAAGCCGGACACGAAGCTGGCGCCGCTGATCCTGTTCGGCGTGGGACAGATGACGTGGGACACGGGCGAGGAGAGCGCCGGATCGACGCTGCTCCAGACGGGCGGCGGGGTCCGCGTCTTCTTCAAGCCGTGGCTGGCGCTGCGCGTCGAGGGGCGGCTGTTCCACTACTACGGCGACAGGGACCTGATCCCGCGCGATCAGTTCTTCGGCTTCGATACCGACGTGGGCCTCTCCTTCCTCTTCGGGGGGTAGAATCGCCCCGGGGCGATCGCATGGAGACCGACGAGACCCGCAGGAAGCTGTTCACCATCGAGGAAGCCCGGGCGCTGCTGCCGGTCCTGCGGCCGGACGTCGAAAGAATGCTCGACACGTTCCGCGAGATCCGGAGTGCGATCGAAAGCGCGGCGGGGCTGACGGGTCTGGCCCTGGGGAGCTCGGACCTGACGGAGCATCTCCAGGCTCAGGGCATCGTCCCGCGCCTGTTCGAGCGGGTGCAGCAGATCGTGGGCCGCATCCACCTGCACGGGTGTGTCGTCAACGGGCCCGAGGCGGGGCTGATCGACTTTCCGTGCCTGTACAAGGACGAGATCGTCTTCCTGTGCTGGAAGTTCGATGAGCCGACCGTGAGCCACTGGCACCGGATCCCGGACGGATTCGCCGGACGCCGCCCGCTCCTGGACGCCTCCGACGAGCAGGACGCCGGGTCGTCGGTCCACTGAGGCCGTCCCCGCCACGGAGCCTCTCCCGTCCCCGCTCGACCACCCGCAGGCGCCGGCGCGGCCCGCTCGGACGCCGCGCCCCGGACCTGTCCAAGGCTCATGACGCTCCGACCCGGAACTGAACTGGTCGTGCCGATCGTCGACCTCGCCGTCGGGGGCCGGGGCGTGGCGCGCGTCGACGGATTCGTCCTCTTCGTGGAGGGGGCGCTCCAGGGGGAGACCGCGCGCGTGCGGGTCGATCGCGTGCGGCGCGGGTTCGCCGAGGGAACCGCGGTGGCGATCCTGCAGCCGTCGCCCGAGCGCACCGTCCCTCCCTGCGAGCATTACGACGCCTGCGGGGGGTGCGACCTGCAGCACCTCGCGGCTCCAGCCCAGGCGGAAGCCAAGCGCGCCCAGGTCGCCTCTCTCTTGAAGCGGATCGCCGGCCTCAAGGACGTGGACGTCCCGCCCGCCGTCCTGTCTCCTGAGCCGTTCGGCTACCGCTTCAGGATGGATTTCGACTGGCGCCCTGCGACGCGCGGCCCGATCCTCGGGCTGCACCGACGCGGGCGCGCCGCCTCCATCGTGCCGATCCGGCGCTGCCTCCTGACAAGCGACACGGTCAACGAGATGCTCGCCTGGCTGACCCGCGAGGCGGCGTCGCGCCGGCTGTCAGCGTTCGACCCGCGCCGCCGGCGGGGCCTCCTGAGGCGCGCGTCGTTCCAGGAGGCTCGCGGCACCGGCGAGAGGCTCGTGACTCTGGAGACCGGCCGGGGCGAACCCGGAGCCATGGCCCAGCTCGCAGCCGCCCTGACGCGCCGGTTCCCCGCCACGGTCGGGGTCGTGCGGCTGGAGCACGGTCGCGCAGGCGTCGCCGGGATCGCCTCTATCCTCGCCGGGCGCGATTTCCTCTACGAAGACCTCGAGGGGGATCGCTTCCGGATCCCGGCCGAGGCGTTCTTCCAGCCCAACCCCTCGGGCAGCCTGGCGGTGCGCCGTCACGCCGTGGAGGCGCTGGGCCTCTCGGGCCGGGGCTCCCTCCTGGAGCTCTATTGCGGCGTCGGCTTCTTCACGCTGGCCGCGGCCCGGAAAGCCTCCCGGATCGTGGCGATCGAGTCGTCGGCGATCGCGTGCGCCGCCGGACGCGACAATGCGGCCAGGGCCGGAGCGGCCCATTGCCGCTTCGTGACCTCGGATGTCGAGACGGCGCTGCCGGGATTGCTGCATGAAGCGTGGGAGGCCGTGCTCCTGGACCCGCCACGGGTCGGCCTGCCGCGGGGGGTTGCTGAGGCGCTGGCCCGGGATGGCCCCGTACGGATCGTCTACGTCTCGTGCGATCCGGCCACGCTGGCGCGGGATCTGTCGATCCTGACCGGAGCGGGCCGCTACCGCGTGATCCGCGTGACTCCGTACGACCTCTTCCCGCAGACCCACCACGTCGAATGCGTGGCGGAGATTACGAGCGGCTGAGGCCGGTTTCAGGAGGACGCGGCGAGGGGGGACGAGGCCAGGCGGATGGCGCCGACGTTCAGGAGCCCGAACAGGGCCGCGTACGCCTCGAACTCCCCGAGCCGGGCCTGTTCGACGATCTCGACCACGGTCCTGATCCCATCCACGAGAGGGTAGAGCTTTTTCTCCTCGGCCCCGAGGTCGGTGCGCTTGGCGACCGCGACCGGGGCCATCACGACCTGGACCACGGCGTGGTCGTTCGGGATCGCCGCGCGCAGCCGCGTCCATTCATCCAGGCGGTGGACGCCATCCATGATGATGCGCGTCGTCGACATCGCGAGGGTGATCCGTTCCTGGTTGTCGGGAGGCCCTTCGATGAACTCGAACAGACCACTGCGCCAGTGGAACAGCGAGTAGACGATCTCCAGGACCTGCTGCTTGACCGCCCAGTGGAGCTGGTCGGCGGAGATGAAGCCCATGCGCACGAGCACCTTGCCGTGTCGCGTGTTCTCGTCGATCTGGGCCGCCGAGAGCGCGTTCTGCTCGGGGGTGATGATGCCCTTCCGAACCAGGAAGTTTCCCAGGCTGTTGCGCACCGAGTTGGAGCGGGCGAACACGATTTCGCCATTCTGCCAGGTCAGGACGCGGGTCTCGGCACCCCGCGTCAGCCGGAGCACCCCGGACCGCTTCCCCATGGCCAGCAGGTTGACGATGTCGGCCAGGCTGAAGGCGCCCAGATCGCCGCTCAGGATGCTCCGCTGGCCCATCCCGCTACCGGCACGACGATGCGGCCGGCGGCGGGTCAACCGCTACCGCCAGGGGGTGCTGTAAGATGGCAGCACCCGGCCCGCAATCGTCCTTGACAGCCCCTGGGGCACTTCGTACACTTACGGCGCCTCGGGGTCCGGCCTGGTCGTGGAACCCTTTGTATTCAACAGTTTGAAGCTGGTCGGTGGTCGTGCCGGCTGAAGGCAGCCGGCAGGAGGTCAGAAACTGATGGTTGGGCGAAGCATTGGGGTGGCGGGGCTCGTTTGCCTGGCCGTGACCGCCGTGGCATGCAGCAAGACCCAGGATACAGCGCCCGAGCGGCGTATCTTCGGATCCCCACCCTCGATCGAGAACGTGCAGGTGACGAGCGTTCCCTCCAGCTCCGCCGTCTGCGACTGGACCCCGATGGTCAAGCACTTCATGACCTGCGATTTCGGCTTCGACCCGCTCTTCCTTCCGTCGCCGTTCCCGGCCATCACCGTGACCTCGACCTACAACGAGGTCGTCTTCAACGTTCAGGCGACCGACCCCGAGAGCACGCCCTCGCAGAGCGACATCCTCCTGGTCACCGCCAGCTACATCACGAACAGCGGTGGTCAGCCGCAGGAAGTGTCGCTCGTCGTCCTCGACGACGGTAGCGCCAACGAGTTCGACTTCCAGCAGAAGGGCGATTTCTACGGGGAGGACTGCGTCGCCGATCCGATGACGTGCTCCGACTGCAACGTGAAGACCTACGAGCTCACCTCGAACGACGTGACGGCCGGCGACGGCATGTACACGCGCGGCTTCGCGTTCAAGTCGACCAGCGGAGGGGGTGTACCCGGGGGAGCCCGGGCCGAACATCTGCTCGAGGACTGCCTCGTGGCCAAGAAGAGGCAGGCGCCCGCTGAGACCTCGAACCTCGGTGGTGCGCCCGTCTCCTTCAAGATCGAGGCGATCGATCGCTCCGGCAATATTGCGGCCTGGCCTGTTCAACCGGAGGTTTCCGTCCAGCCGAGCAGCCTCACCTGCACCGGTGACGACTGCGCCTGCTGCATCCTTTTGAGCTCGAACGTCCTGTCCCCCGCAAGCCCGACTCATCCCAACCCCGTCACCGGCTGTCTCGGCCTTCCCGGGCTCAACGGCCAGCCCACGGGCGATCCCGGGACCGATTACTCGTGCGGGCTCTGCGTCTTCCTTCTCTACGGCTTCTGCCCGTAACCCCGCCACTTCCACCCGCGCGAATCTAATGTCCGCCGACGGGCGGATCAAGGCAGGGAGTTGAGCAGCTTCGCCACCCGCGCGGCCGTCTCGGGAGTGATGGTGCGGGCCTCCAAGGCGAGCACCGTGGCCCGCAGCGAGAGCGTCCGGTGCAGCCGGCGCAGATCGGGCGGAAGGGTTCTCAGCACCTCACCGTGCAGGCGCAGGGTGTTCACGTCCCCTCGCGACACGGGTCCCGTCAAGGCCTTGACGGGACCGAGCCGGGCCACGTTTTCGACGGTCCCGCGCACCAGGGGGAGATAGAGGCGGGCGGCTTCCCGGCGGCTCAGCCCGAGCCCCCGCGCCGTCTCGATCCCGAGCGACAGAAGCGCCACCAGGTCGTTCGACATCAGGACGGCGATGAGGTGGTAGAGCACCTTGGCCCGGCGCGGGATGGTGATCGGCACTCCACCGAGGCCCTGAACCAGGCGGCGAAGAGCGGGCACGGCCCCCGGGTCCCCCTCGATCGCGAAGGGCACCCCCTCGAGGCGTTCCGGGCTGCTGCGCGGATCGGGGATGCTGGCCAGAGGATGGATCGACGCCACACTGGCCCCCTTGCGCGCCAGCGGCTCGAGCGCCGACGAGGACAGGGCGCCGCTGGTGTGGGCGACGATCGTCCGGCGCCACGGCAGGGGAGCCTCCGCCAGCCTGCGCGCGAGCGGTGCGATGGCGCCGTCGGGGGTCGTGATCAGGACGAGACCGGCGCCGGCTGCGGCGCGGGCGTTCGAGACGGTTGGTTCGCCTCCTCCTATGAAAGCCGCCGCCTGGCGCGCCCCGCGCAGGGTCCTTGAACTGATCCCGACCGGCCGATAGCCGCGCGCGACCAGCAGGCGTCCCAGGACGCGGCCGATCCGGCCGGCTCCTAGGATCGAGAACCGTTTCTGGCTCATCGCCGCCCCGCGGCGCCGGGGAACGCCTGCCGCAGGGAGGCGAGGAGGCACTCAAGCTCCTCCGGCCGCTCCGCCCGCAACACCATGCGACGGCCCGTGCGCGGGTGATCGAAGGCGATCTCCCGCGCGTGCAGCGCCATCCCGCCATACGCCGCGAGAATCGGCACCAGCTCCGGCGGCGCGCCGCGCGGCGCCGCTTGTCTCCCATAGAGTGGATCGCCGACGATCGGATGGCCGATGGAGGAGAGATGGACGCGCAGCTGATGCGTCCGGCCCGTCTCGGGCCTCAGATCGAGGAGCGCCAGCGAGCCCAACTCCTCGGCCAGGCGCCACGCCGTCCGGGCCGGCCGTCCCCCTCTTCTGACCGCCATCCGGACGCGCGCCGTGGGGTGCCTCGCCACGGGGGCATCGATGACGCCGGCGGGCACGCGGGGCCGGCCCCAGACGAGGGCCTCGTACACCTTGCCGACCGAGCGCGCCTTGAACTGGGCCGAGAGCGCGCGGTGCGCGGCATCGTGCTTGGCCACCACGATCACGCCCGAGGTGTCGCGGTCCAGACGGTGCACGATCCCGGGCCGCTCCACACCGCCGATCCCCGACAGATCCCGGCAGTGGTGCAGGAGGGCGTTGACGAGCGTACCGCTGCGGACGCCCGCTCCCGGGTGCACCGTGAGGCCGGGTGGCTTGTTGATGACCACGACATCCGCGTCCTCATGGAGAACCTGAAGGGTCGTGGGCTCGGGCGTGAGGGCCGAAGGTGCCGGGGGCGGCAGGTCGACGCGGACCCGCTCGCCGCCCCGCACGCGGTAGGCGGCGCGAGCCGGACGATCGTCCAGGACCACGTGGCCTTCGCGCAGCAGACGCTGGACGCTGGCCCGGCTGCTGCCGGGCAGGATCGCTGCCAGGACTTGATCGAGCCTGGCGCCGCGCCGGGCGGCCGGCAGGTCGATCTCCAGGCGCCGCGGGCCCTCCCCGGTCCGCGGCGCGGCCGCTCTCATCGATGGACCGGCGAGCCGGCGGCGGCCGCGGCCCGGGCCCTGCGCGACAGGACGATGAGCATCGACAAGGACAGCACGGCGACCGGGATGGAGATGATCTGCGAGGTGGACACGGCGCCACCGAGGAAGAGCCCGCGGGCCGAGTCCCCCCTCCAGAATTCGACCAGGAAGCGCAGCAGCGAGTAGAGCAGCAGGTAGGCCCAGAACACCTGGCCGGCGAACCGCCGGCGGCGCATCAGCCCCATCGTGACCAGCAGGATCAGAGCGTCGGCCGCCGCATGATACAGCTGCGTGGGATGCAACGGGACCCCGAGAGGAACCTGGGTGAGATCGTAGGCGCGCGGTTCCGTGAAGGTGACGGCCCAGGGCCAGTCGCAGTTCTTGCCGTAGCAGCAGCCCGCGGCGAAGCAGCCGAGCCGGCCGATCCCCTGGCCGAGGGCGAGCGCCGGGGCCGCGAGGTCGGCCACCTTGCCCAGGGGCAGGTGGTGGCGGCGGACGTACCACACGCTGGACATGGCCGCCAGGGCCAGGCCGCCATAGAAGACCCCCGCGGAGCGCAGGCTGCGCACCATCTCGAACGGGTGATCGAGGTAGTAGCGCGCGTCGATCACGTAGAGCAGCAGCTTCGCGCCGACGAATCCGGCGAGGAGGCTGACGATGCCCAGATCGACGATCCGCCCGGCCTCGATGCCTTCCCGGCGGGCGTAGGAGACGCCCAGGCGCAGGGCCAGGAGGAAGCCCACGGCGTAGAACAGCCCGTACGTCCCGATGGTCAGTCGGCCAAAAGAGCCGAGGTCGAGCTCAAAGAGAACCGGGTGCATCGCAGGAACCCGTCCGGGTCGTCTCCGGCTCGCGCCGGTGGCGGCCCGACAGCATGAGGTCCAGGATCAGCAGCGACACGCCGATGCAGATCGAGGAATCGGCCGCGTTGAAAGCGGGCCAGTGGTGATCGCCGATGAAGACGTCGAGGAAGTCGATGACGTGCCCGAGGCGGACGCGATCGACCAGGTTGCCGAGGGCCCCGCCCAGGATGAGGGCCAGGCCCGTGTGCGCCAGGGAGTCCTGCAGCGTCGTGCGCAGCTGGAAGAACACGATGAGCCCGACTGCCATCAACGGGACCAGCGTGAACAGCGAGGACCGGTAGGGATCGGGGAGATCGTGGAGCAGTCCGAAGAGCGCGCCCCGATTGGTGACCAGGGTGAGGTGGAACAGGTTCGGGATCACCTCCACGGAGGCATGCAGCGACATCGCCGCCGTCACCAGGTGCTTCGTTCCCTGATCGAGCAGCAGGACGGCGGCGCTGAGCAGGGCGAACAGGGCGCGGAGGCCGGCCTCGCGGCTCAACCGAGAGGCTCCCGCGTCGCCAGGATCGAACGCACCGCGCGCACGCACCGCGCGCACAGCCGCGGGAGCTCCTGGTCGCCGCCGACGTCGGAGGTCACGTTCCAGCACCGCTCGCACTTCAAGCCGGGCGCCTTGAGGACCGCGAGCCGCAGCCCCGGGAACCGCTCGCTCTCGTGGGTGACATCGGCCGCCTTTCCGAGGACGGCGCGCGACACGATGAAGAGCGCGGGCAGGAGGCCGGCGTGCCGCTCCAGCAGGGGGCGCAGGTCGGAGGGCGCCTCGACGACGACTTCGGCCTCGAGACCGTTGCCGATGGTGCCGCGGGCACGCGCGATCTCGAGTGCCTTCAGGACCTCCTCGCGCACCTCGAGGAGCCGCTCGAAGCGCGACAGGAGGTCGCCGTCCTCGCCGAGCGGCAGGGGCTCCGGGAACTCCTGCGTGTGCACGCTCGAGTCGAGGGCGTCGCCGTCGCGGCGGCCGAGCAGAACCTGCCAGACTTCCTCCGCGGTGAAGCAGAGGATCGGCGCCATGAGCCTGGTCACCCCGTCCAGGATGATGCGGATCGCCGTCTGCGCCGAGCGCCGCTCTCGCGACGCCGGGGGCTCGATGTACAGCCGGTCCTTCAGGATGTCGAGGTAGAGCGAGCTCAGCGTGACCGCGCAGAACCGGTGGATCGCCTGCGTCGCCAGGTGAAGCTGGAAGTCGGCATAGGCCTGGACGACCCGCGCGCTCACGTCGTTGAGCTGGTGCAGGGCCCACCGATCGATCTCGACGAGGTCGTCGAGCGGCAGCGCGTCGCGACGCGCGTCGAAGTCGTGCAGGTTGCCGAGGATGAACCGGCAGGTGTTGCGGATCTTCCGGTACGCCTCGGCGTTGCGCGTCAGGATCTCGGGCGACAGCCGCATGTCCTCCAGGAAGTCGACCGTCGCGACCCAGAGACGCAGCACGTCGGCGCCGTGATCGCGGATGACATCCTGCGGCGAGATGACGTTCCCCATCGACTTCGACATCTTCCGACCGGAGCCGTCGAGGGTGAAGCCGTGCGTCAGCACGCTCCGGTAGGGGGCGGACCCGGCGCCCTCCACGGCTACCAGGAGCGACGAATGGAACCAGCCGCGGTGCTGGTCGCTCCCTTCCAGGTAGATGTCGGAGGGCCACGGGTAGCCGGAACGGGCCTGGCGCAGGGCGGTATACGACACTCCCGACTCGAACCAGACGTCCACCACCTCGTTGCGCGGCTCCAGACGGCGCTCTCCGCAGTGCGGGCAGGGCGTTCCCTCGGCCAGTCGACCGAAGGCCTCGGGGGAGAACCAGGCGTCGCTGCCCTGCTCGCGGAACAGCGCCGCCGTCCGCGCGATGAACTCCGGATCGACCACCTCCCGCCCGCAGGCTCCGCAGAAGGGGAACGGAAGGGGCACGCCCCACACGCGCTGGCGGGAGATGCACCAGTCGGGCCGCGTCCTTAGCATGCCGCCGATGCGCAGCGATCCGGCGGCCGGGATCCAGCGGACGCCCTCGATCGCCTCGAGGGATCGCCGCCTGAGATCGTTCTGGTCGAGTGCGATCCACCACTGCTCGGTGGCGCGGAAGAGGATCGGGTTCTTGCACCGCCAGCAGTGCGGATAGGGGTGCGTGATCGTCTCGGCGTGGAAGAGCAGGCCCCGGGCGCGCAGGTCCTCGATGATGGCGTCATTCGCCTCGAAGACCTTGCGGCCGGCGAAGGCCTCGATCTCCTTTGTGAACCGCCCGCGCTCGTCCACGGGCGAGACGATCGGCAGACCGTAGCGGCGGCCGGTCAGGAAGTCGTCCATCCCGTGTCCGGGGGCCGTGTGGACGGCGCCCGTCCCCGTGTCGCGGGTGACGTGGTCTCCCAGGACCAGGCGCGACCGGCCCCCGGCCGCCCAGGGATAGGGGGAGGCCGCGACCGCGAGGTCCACGAGATCGCGGCCCCGGGCCGAGGCCAGGACCCGTGGCGGAGAGTCGCGGCGGACCCCCGGCACTGCGCCCACGCGGTCGGCGGCCAGCAGCACGACCTCCTCCCCCAGGTCCACGAACTGGTACTCGAAATCCGGGTGCAGGGCGACGGCCACGTTCGCGGGGAGGGTCCAGGGGGTCGTGGTCCAGATCAGGACCGAGACCTTGCGGCCGCTCAGGACGGGGAACCGCTCGAGGAGCGCCTCTCCTGTGAGCGGGAAGCGGACGGTGATGGCCGGCGAGACGTGATCGTCGTATTCGACCTCGGCCTCGGCGAGCGCCGTGGCGCAGTGCGCGCACCAATGGACCGAGCGCTTGTCGCGGTAAATGTTGCCGCTCCCGGCGAAGACGCCGATCTGCTCGACGATGGTGGCCTCGTAGGCCGGGTCCAGCGTCCGGTACGGCCGGGCCCATTCCCCGAACACGCCCAGGCGGCGGAACTCCTCGCGCTGGATGTCGATGAACTTCTCGGCGTAGGCGCGGCAGGCGGCGCGGATCTCGAGAGGCGTCATGCGCGTCTTCTTCGGCCCGAGGTCCCGGTCGACCTGGTGCTCGATCGGCAGCCCGTGGCAGTCCCAGCCCGGCACGTAGGGTGCGTCGCGGCCCATCATCGTCCGCGACTTCACGACCATGTCCTTGAGGATCTTGTTGAGCGACTGGCCGAGGTGGATGTGCCCGTTCGCGTACGGCGGCCCGTCGTGCAGGACGAAGAGCGGCCGGCCGCGCCGTGATCTCCGGATGGCGCCGTAGAGATCCATCCGATCCCAGCGCTGCAGCATTCCCGGCTCGCGCCGGGGGAGATCGGCCTTCATCGGAAAGTCCGTGCGCGGCAGGTTGACTGTCGCCTTGATGTCGAGCGGCTGCACGTCGCGGGATCCTCTCTATCGCGTTGGCGGCCAACGGGTTGGCCCGGTCGGAAGAGGCGCGAATCTAGCATCCGGCTCTCGACGTTGTCAAGGATTCGGCTCCTGTGCTACGTTCCGCGAATGAGGCGCGCGTACCTGGATTGCAACGCCACCACGCCGATCCGCAAGGAGGCGCGCGCCGCGCTGCTCGAGCACCTGGATGCGGTCTGGGGCAATCCCAGCAGCGTGCACTCCTTCGGCCATCGCGCGCGGATGGCGATCGAATCGGCGCGTGAGTCCGTGGCGGCCCTGCTGGGGGCCGAGCCTCGCGACGTGGTGCTGACCTCGGGAGGGACCGAGGCGAACAACCTGGCGATCTACGGGGTGGCGCGCGCCGCGGCGCCCGAGGCGCGCCGCATCGTGAGCTCCGCGTTCGAGCATCCCTCGGTCGATCGGGTCCTTCACGATCTCGAGTCCCGAGGGTTCGAGGTGGTCCGCGTGCGGCCGGATGCCTCGGGACGGGTCGACGCGCGGGCCATGGTGGAGGCCGCGGAACCCCGGCGCACGGCCCTGGTCACCCTGATGCTGGCCAACAACGAGACCGGGACCGTGCAGCCCGTGGACGAAGTGGCCAAAGCACTGCGCGGCACCGGCATCCCGATCCACTGCGACGCCGCGCAAGGGGCGGGCCGCATCCCCGTGGACGTCTCCCGCATCGGCGCCGACCTGCTGAGCGTGGCGGCCCACAAGATGGGCGGGCCGCAGGGGATCGGTGCGCTCGTGGTGCGGCAGGGTCTGCGGGTCGAGCCTCACCTGCGCGGAGGCGGCCAGGAGCTCAACCGCCGGCCGGGCACCGAGAGCGTCGCGCTGGCGGCGGCCTTCGGCGCCGCCGCGGAGGCGGCGCGGACGGGCCTCGGATCGGAGGCGGCGCGGATCGCGGCGCTGCGGGAGCGCCTCGAGCGGGGAGTCGCCCTGATGGGCGTCGGGGCGCGCGTGAACGGCGCGGCCTCCCCGCGGCTGCCGAACACGACGAGCCTCTATCTTCCGGGTGTCGTCGCGGAGTCGCTCGTCTGCGCCCTCGACCTGGAGGGGGTCGCCGTGTCGGCGGGATCCGCCTGCTCAGCGGGCACCGCGAGACGCTCCGCCACGCTGCTGGCGATGGGCCTCGCCGAGGAGGCGGCGGCGTCGATCCGGATCAGCCTCGGCCCGATGACGACGGAGGAGGACGTCGAGGCCTTCCTGGGGGTCCTCCCCAAGGTTCTCGAGAGGACGTCCGCCCGCACCGCCCACGGCGTCAGGTCGCCCTCGTGATCGTCACCTGCACCTCCTGCGGCCGGCGGTACAACCTGGACCCCGCGAAGCTGGGCGGACGGGTCGAGGCCACCGTGCGCTGTCCCAACTGCAAGACCTCGCTCCAAGTCAAGCTCGGCCCGCCGCCGGGCGACGAGACGGCCCGCCTCGACGCCGACGCCAGCCTGCTGCCGGCGCACCCTCAGGTGCCCCAGGGCGGACTCTTGATGCCGGCGGGGATGCGCGTGTCGCTCGCGGTCCTGCAGGGCAAGGCGGCCGGCACGATCTACAAGGTCGAGCGCGCCTCGACGGTCATCGGACGGGTCGAGTCGGACGTCAACGTCGACGACCCCGAGGTGTCGCGCCAGCACGCCCGGCTGGAGATCCAGGGCTCCCGCGTCGTGCTGCGGGATCTCGGCAGCACGAACGGTACGTTCGTGAACGAGGTCAAGGTGGCGGAGGTTGAGCTGCAGGACCGCTCCGAGTTCCGCATCGGCGGCACGCACTTCATGCTGATCCTGATGGACGAAGAGGCGGCGCAGGCATGAGCCGCGTGGCCGTGGCCATGAGCGGCGGCGTCGACTCCTCGGTCGCCGCGCTCCTGCTGCGATCCCAGGGCGACCCCGTCGTGGGGCTGTCGATGCAGTTGTACGACCGGAGCCGCGACGGGCGTCCGGTCTACGGCCGGTGCTGCTCGCCGCGCGATCTCTATGACGCCAGGGCCGCCGCCGATCGGCTGGGGATCCCGTTCTACGTCCTCAACATGGAGGAGGAGTTCCGCGCCGAGGTGATCGACCCGTTCATCGCCGGGTACCGGAGCGGGCGCACGCCCGTGCCCTGCGTCGCCTGCAACACCGGCCCGAAGTTCGTCCATCTCATGGCGCGGGCCGCCGGTCTCGGATCGGATCGGATCGCCACGGGACACTACGCCCGGGTGAGCCGCGAGCCGGGAAGCGGCCGGCTGCAGCTCCTGAGGGCGGCCGACAGGGCGCGCGACCAGAGTTACTTCCTGTTCGAGCTGAGCCAGGAGCAGCTCGCGCGGGCGCTCTTCCCGATCGGCGAGCTGAAGAAGACGGAGGTACGGGCGCTGGCCGCCGAGGCGGGGCTGCCGAACGCCGACAAGCCGGACAGCCAGGACATCTGCTTCGTGCCCGACGGGCGCTACGTCGACTTCATCACCCGGGAAGGCGGCGACGCGGGCGAGCCGGGGGAGATGGTCACGACGGACGGCCGCCTCCTGGGCCGTCACCGGGGACTCGCCGCCTACACCATCGGACAGCGGCGCGGTCTCGGGATCGCGGCCGACCGGGCCTATTACGTGGTGGCGCTCGACACGGTCCGCAATCGCGTCGTGGTCGGAGAGGAGCACGAGCAGTACGGGTCTGTGCTCGTGGCCGAGCGGGCCAACTGGGTCTCGATCGAGGAGCCCTCGGGACCGGTGCGCGTGACGGCGCGCATCCGCTCGACGCACGAAGGCGCCGTCGCCACCGCGATCCCGCTTTCCGGACGACGGTTCCGACTGACCTTCGACGCGCCGCAGCGGGCGATCACTCCGGGCCAGGCCGCCGTCCTCTATGAGGGAGACCGGCTGCTGGGCGGCGGTTTCATCGGCGCCGGGTTTGACACCCTCGTCGCGTGAATGCTAGATTGGCCGCGGATCGGGGCGGGCATAGCTCAGTTGGTAGAGCGCAAGCTTCCCAAGCTTGAGGTCGCGGGTTCGAGGCCCGTTGCCCGCTCCAACTCTCTCCTCCTGAGGCTCGCCGAACAAGCCGGGGTGTGGCTCAAGAGCCTGCGCCGGCAGGCCCGCTCGCTCGCTTCCTCCGAGGCGCGGGCTCCCGGTGGGATGTCCGGCTCCGGCGGCGCGCCCACCGGCGGGCACACCATCATCGGCATCCAGACGCGTTTCAAGGGCCGGCTCAAAGGGCAGGGAGAAGTGGTCGTGTGCGGCACCTTCCTGGGAGAGGTCGACCTCGCGGGGCCGCTCACGCTCGCGGCGACCGGCAGGATGGAAGCCGACGTCGAGGTGCAGAGCGCCAAGCTCGCGGGGAAGGCGCGCGGCACGATGCGCGCCTCGGATCGCATCCGCCTCGACGCGACTGCCCGCTTCGAAGGGGAGATCGCGACACCGGTAATCGAACTGCGCCCGGGATCGGTTCTACGGGGCCGGGCCTCCATCCTCGGACGTCGCAACTCCCCGGCAGTCCGTTGACGCTTTTTTTCCATTGAATTGACGAAATTCGTCACCCCGCTGACACCGGGGCCGAGAGCGGTCGCGCTCGACGTCCGATTTCAGGCCGACGGACCGATCGGCTTGCGTCACGGCTCTGGCACATGCCTTGCTGCGTGCTTCCCCGCCTGACTACGGGGGGGAAGAGCGTGAAAGACAAGATCCTCATCATCGACGACGATGAAGACGTGCGGCAGCTCCTGGCCGAATCGCTCGGGGCCTCCGGTTATTCCGTGACCTGCGCCGATTCGGGCGAGCGCGCCATCGCCGCAGTGCGCGAGTCTCCCATCGACCTGATCATCCTGGACCTCGTGCTGCCGCGAGTCGACGGCCTCGAGGTCCTCAAGGAGATCACCACGCTCAGACCGGAAACGGCCGTCATCATGATCACGGGACACGCCTCGGTGGAGACGGCGATCAAGGCCATGAAGATGGGAGCGGTCGATTACGTGGTGAAGCCGTTCCGCATGGAGGAAGTCGATCTGATCGTCGAGCGCTCTCTGGAGCGCAGTCGACTGCGGCGGGAGAACGCCGCGTTGCGTCGCCAGCTCCAGATCACCTACGGCCTGCACAACGTCGTGGGGCAGGGCCCCGAGATGCGGCGCATCCAAGGCTTGCTGGAGCAGGTGGCTTCGAGCCGCAGCACGGCCCTGATCACGGGCGCCTCCGGAACCGGCAAGGAGCTGGTGGCCCGCGCCATTCACTTCAACGGCGACCGGAAAGGACAGCCCTTCGTCGCCGTGAGCTGCGGCGGAATCCCCGAGGGTCTCCTGGATGACGAGCTGTTCGGCCACATTCGCGGCGCCTTTCCGGAGGCCACCTCCGACCGGACCGGGCGGATCGCCGCGGCGGACGGCGGCACGCTCTTTCTCGACGAGGTCGCGGGCCTGTCCCTGAACCTGCAGGCCAAGCTGCTGCGGGTCCTGACCGAACGCGAGGTCCAGCCTCTCGGCGGGGGCACCAAGCTGCCGGTGAACGTCCGGTTCATCGCCGCCACCAGCGCCGATCTGAAGGCATTGATCTCCGAGGGCCGCTTCCGCGAGGACCTCTACTATCGCCTGAGCGTCATCCATGTCCATCTTCCTTCGCTGCGCGACCGGCGGGAGGACGTCCCCTTGCTCGTCCAGCATTTCCTCGCGAAGTACTGCCGGGAGATGAACGTGCCTCCGAAGCATTTCTCCCCCAAGGCCCTCCGGATCCTCTGCGACGCCTCCTGGCCCGGGAACGTCCGCCAGCTGGAGAACGTCATCGAGCGATGCGTCGCGCTGTCGTTCGGCAAGGAGGAGCTGGGCCGCGAGGACCTGCCCCGGGAGGTGGTGGAGGAGGGGACCATCGAGCTCCCCCTGGTCCAGGTGGGAGGGGACGGCTTCTCGCTCGACGAGGTGCTGGCCAACTACGAGCAGCGCATGCTCTACCAGGCCCTGGAGCACTCCGGCTGGGTCAAGACTCGCGCCGCCGAGCTGCTCAAGATCAAGCGGACCACGCTCATCGAGAAGATGAAGCGGCTCGGGATCCCGCTCAAGGCGAACAACGTGGCCGAGCCCGTGGAAGCGGCCAGGGAGGGAGCGGAAGGCTGAACGGTTGGGGCGCTCCCGGTGCGCCGCTCCCCGGACGGCCGAGGGGCCTGGTTCCGGACAGGGTGCTACGTGTGGTATCGTCCGTCATTCCAATGGGGCTCGTCCCCGCGCATCGGGCCACGACCCCCGACGATGCGTCGCCCCTAGGGCGCCCTCCCATGAGGGACTGAGAGAAAAATGCCGCGCGTTCTGATGGTCGACACGGCCGTCCTGTTCCGCATGCTGGAGAGGTCCTTCCTGCGGCGGGAGGGCTGGGAGATCGTCTGTGCCGCGCGCGGGAAAGACGTCATCGACAAGGCCCGGACGCTCCGGCCGGAACTGGTGCTGCTCGACGCGAACGCCCCCGGTCTCGACGCGCCGGCGTGCCTTCGGGCGCTGCGTGCAGAAGGCCGGACCGTGCCGGTCGTCATGCTCACGGACGCAGGCACGGCCCCGCTCCGCGAAGGCGAAGGAGCCGATGCGGTCCTCACCCACCCCGTGGAAGCGGCGGCCCTCGAGTCGGCCCTCTCTGCGCTGGGCCAGGTCCCGTCGCGCCGCGGGGCCCGGCGCCCGGCGCGTCTGGCGGCACGGGTCACGACGGCCGAAGACCTCCTGCGCGGCCGCGTCAAGGATGTCAGCCGAACGGGGATCTTCCTGACCCTGCCGCGGCCGTTGCCGATCGAGTCCGCGGTCGGGGTGAGCTTGAGTCTTCCGGCGCCCGGCGGCCCTCGGCGCGTGCAGGCACACGGGATCGTCGTGCGCCGCGTCGCCGAGGAATCCGCCTCGCACCTGATCGCGGGGGTCGGCGTCCGCTTCACGTCCGTCGACGAGCGCAGCGCCTCGCTCATCGAGCGCTTCGTGAGCCAGACTGCCACTCGCGGCGAGGAGCGCGCCGACCAGGTGACCGCATGACCCGAGGATGGAGGGCCGATGCCGCAGACCGTCATGGTGGTGGATGACGATCCGGACATCCTCGAGCTGTCACGACTGGTGCTCGAGGGCGGGGGGTTCAGGGTGGTGGAGGCGCCCTCCGGCGCGGAGGCGCTGCGCATGCTCGACGACGAGCGCCCCGATCTGATCCTGCTCGACATCAACATGCCCGGGATGGACGGCTGGCAGGTGCTGCGCGTCCTCAAGGTGGACGAGCGGACGAGCACCATCCCGGTGGCACTGTTCTCGATCAAGAGCCAGGTGCGCGACCGCGTCCAGGGCCTGCAGGGCGGCGCCTGCGACTACATCGCCAAGCCGTTCGCCTGCGAGGAGCTGTTGGGCCGCGTGCGCCACATCCTCGACAGCGTCCGGGACGGCGAGGTCAACGCATGAGCGTCCCCCCGCCGTTCGAGCCGTCCCGACCTGGCCGCCCCGGCGAAGCGGAGCGGCTGCGCGCCGGCTTGCTGCGGCTCAAGGGTCAGCTCCACGATCAGATCACCGGCCTCGATTCCTATCACCTCCACGTCGACCGGCTCAACAGCCTGAGCGACGGGGGAAGCCTCGGCGTCGTGACCCTCGAGTTTCCTGACCTGGCCGGCCTCGAGGCCGTCTACGGCTTCGAGATGAGCGACCGCTTCCTGTGCGAGGTGTCGCGCCTGCTCCGGGAGCTGAAGGGCCGTGCGCTTCCCGAGAGCACGCTCCTGGCGCTCGACGGCGTGCACGGCGACAGCTTCCTGCTCTTCCTGAGCGACAACGGCCGCGGCGAGCCGCTGGCTCCGGGCGATCTCGCGGCGTTCTCCGGCCTGGTGCTGCAGCACCTCGCCGAGGCGCTGCCCGGAGCCGACGGCTCCTCCCTGCCGCGCATCGATTGCGCCGCCGGGTACGCGATGGTCTGCGCAGCGCCGGCGGCGCGCTTCGAGCGCCGGCTGAGCCAGGCGATCCGCGAAGCCCGAGGCATGACGCTGAGGCAGTCCGATCGGCTGCGGGACGAGCTGGGAGAGGAGCTGCGCGCCATCCTGGCCTCGGGGCGCTTGCGCACCCACTACCAGCCGATCGTCGACATGGAGCAGGGGACGATCATGGGTTACGAGGCGCTGACGCGCGGCCCCGAGAACTCCTCTTTCGAGGGTCCCGACGCGCTGTTCGCGGGCGGCCTGGCCCGGCGGCTCCTCCCCGAGCTCGACCTGTTGTGCCGCTGCCAGGCCCTCAGGAACGCGCAGGGCTTCGACATGCGCAAGAAGCTGTTCCTCAACTCGCTGCCCGAGTCGCTCGGCACTCCTGGCTTCGCGGACGGGGGGTTCCGGAGAGCCCTGGAGGAGAGCGCGCTGCAGCCTCGCAACCTGGTGCTCGAGATCACGGAGCGCACCTCGATCCACGACTTCGAGGCGTTCGGCCGCGAGCTGGGGCCCCTCCGGCGCCGTGGTTTCCTGGTCGCGATCGACGACGTCGGAACCGGCTACTCCTCCCTGCAGACGATCACCGAGGTGCAGCCGGACTTCATCAAGATCGATCTGTCGCTCATCAGGAACATCCACCGCAGCCTGATCAAGCAGGAGCTCGTGCGGTCCCTCCTCCAGGTCGGCTCCCGGATCGGCGCTCAGGTCATCGCCGAGGGGATCGAGACGGAGGACGAGTACCGGACCCTGCGCCGCTGCGGCGTGCGCTACGGGCAGGGTTTCTACCTGGCGCGCCCCGCGCCACACTTCCCGGACCTGGACCGCGGCGGCCGGTAACCCCGGGATGATCCAGCTCACCGAAGGGCAGGCCATGGCGCTCCTGGCGCTAGTCGCCGCGCTGGCGATCGCGGCTGTTTTCGGCGTGCTCGCGTTCGGGCGCCTCCGCCGGGCGGCGTCACGCCTCGCCGGCCGCGTCGCCGAGGTGCGCCGCCATCCTCTCGTCGGCGGGCTGCCCGGCGAGGACGAGCCGGCCCTCCGGCCGGCGGAGACGGAGATTGAGGGACTGCTCGCGGAGCTGCGGGAGCAGGTGGGTCGCGCGCAGGGACGCGCCGCGGCCCTCCAGATGCTGGCCGACGGCCCCGCCGACGTCGCCCTCATCGGTCTGGACGACGAATGGCAGGTGGTCGCGCTCGGCCGCGGGGCGACCAGCCTGACCGGATGGCCCGCCGAGGACATCGTCGGCCAGCACGTCGAGGTGCTGTTCGCGCCGGGGGAATGGGAGCGCATCCTCCCCAAGCTGTCGCGCCGGTCCGTGCGCGAGGAGGGTTTCTCCGAAACGGTGCGCCTGCAGCGCCGGGATGGGCCCGCGGTGGCCTGCCGCCTCTCCGTGGCGCCCGCGGGGACCGCCCCGGGCGCTCCGGGGACGCTCCTCGTGGCGCGCGACCTGAGAGAGGAACTCGAGCTCGAGCGGCGGCTGCGGGTGTCCGAGGAACGCCACCGACGACTGGTCGAGGAGATTCAGGACGGCGTCTGCATCCTGAACGGCGGCCGCATCGCGTACGCGAACGCCTCATTCGCGCGCCTTCTGGGCCTGGAGCAGGACGCGGGGCGCGGGCAGGCGTTCAAAGGGCTGATCGACACGCGCGACCTGCTGCGCGTCCTCGATCTCATCGCGCGGGCGGAGAAGGGGGAGACCGGCCCCGGCGAGACGGTCTGCCGGCTGGCCGCGCCTGGCCGTCCCCCCATCGAGGCGCGGCTGACCTGGTCGGCGACCGAGTTCCAGGGACGCAAGGCCGTCTTCTGCACCGTGGCGGACCTGACGGAACGAGCGCGCTACGAGCGCTCGATCGCCGAGAGCGAGGCCCGCCTGCGGTCCGCCCTGGAAGCCGCAGGCGACGGCATCCTGGTGTTCTCGGATGCCGGCCGCGGACCGCACGTCCTGCTCGCGAACCGCGCGTTCGGCGCCCTGTTCGGGGTGGGGGAGCAGGCGCTGGCTGGATCCCCGGCCGAGTCCCTGAGGCGTCTTCTCGTCGAGCGGGGGGTCGACGCCAAGGCCCTCGACGATCTGCTGCGCGCCGCCGGAGGCGGCTCGGAGGCGCGTCTCGAGGGGGTCGATCTGGCCGGGCCCCCCCGCCGCATCGTCGACGTCTTCGCCGGTTCCGTGCGCGCCCGGTCCGGAGAGGCCGTCGGGATCATCCTGACGGCCCGGGACGTGACCCAGAGGGTCGAGTCGGAGCGGGCGCAACGGTACAGCCTGGACGACATGACCGCCGCCCGCCGCGCGCTCGAGGCGTCGCTCGGCGAGCTCGGCGAGGCCCGCACGGCGCTCCAGGATCGCAACGCGCAGCTGGAGCGTCTCAACACCGAGCTGCGCTCCCTCGACGAGATGAAGTCGAATCTCCTGGCGAACGTCTCGCACGAGCTGCACACGCCACTCGTCTCGATCAAGGGGTACACCGAGATGATCCTGAAGCGCAAGCTCGGTCCCCTGACCCCGGAGCAGGAGCGCGGGCTCGAGGTCGCCCTCAAGAACATCGACCGGTTGATCGAGCTGATCGACAACCTCCTCTCCTTCGCCCGCATGGAGACGGGGGAGACCCAGCTCACCCTCGAGGACATCCCGATCTGGCAGCTCGTCGACGAGGCGGTCGACCTGGTCGGCGAGCGGATCAAGAGGCGCAATCTCTCCGTGACCACGCAATACGAGAGCGACGACCTGGTGGCGCGCGGGGATCGCGTCAAGCTGGGGCAGGTGTTCACGAACCTGCTCACCAACGCGGTCAAGTTCAACCGCGAGGGGGGAAACATCGCCATTGCGGCGCGGCGCGGGACGGGCGGCTTCCTGGACGTCGAGGTCGCGGATTCCGGGATCGGCATCCCACCCGAGGAGCACGAGCGGATCTTCGAGCGCTTCTACCAGGTCGATTCGGGCTCGAGGCGTCGCTACGAAGGGACCGGAATCGGGCTGTCGATCGTGCGCGACATCCTCCGCCTGCACGGCTGCTCGATCCGCGTCACCAGCGTTCCGGGCCAGGGGTCGACCTTCTCCTTCACTCTGCCGCTGGGGCGCCGCGCGGAGCCCTCCGATGCCCGCCCCCAGGCGGGGCGCCGCCAGGCCCGCGAGTGATCGCAGGCGCGGGGATCAGCGGGCGCCCTTGAAGCCCCGCTGCCGACCCGCCTCGTAGAGCAGCGCCGCCGCGGCAGCGTGCACGTTGAGCGAGGCAGCCCCCGTGGCCATCGGAATCCGCACACGGGACGTCGCCTCCGCCACGATCGCCTCGGGCAGGCCGCGCCCCTCGCTCCCCACCACCAGGGCGACGGGGGCACGCAGGTCGACGGCTTCCGGCCGGGCCGTTCCTCGGGTGTCGGCGGCGACGAGCGAAAGCCCCGCGGCGCGCAGCGCCGCCAGCACGGGAGCGGCCGCGCCTGTCAGCACGGGCAGCCGGAACAAGGCCCCCATGGCGGCGCGCGCGGCGCGGCTGGAGTACGGGTCGGCGCACCCTTCGAGGGCGATCAAGGCGTCCGCTCCCAGGGCCAGGGCGGTCCTCAGCATCGAGCCGAGGTTTCCCGGATCCTGGACCCCATGGGCCAGGAGAAGGAGGGTCGGCCAGCGCGAGAGGATGGAAGCGAGATCGATGGGGGACCGGCGCACGACGAGCACCACACCCTGATCGCCCGATCCGGCCGCGATCGACTCCAGGACGCGATGGTTCGTCTTCACGACGGGGACGGCGTGAGCCAGGCGGGCCAGGATCTCCCGGCCCTCCTCGCTGCCACCGGCCACGTCCGTGACGAAGGCACGCTCGATGGGCGCCGCCGCCGCGAGCGCCTCCTGGGCCAGGTGTAGTCCCCAGACCACGTAGGCGCCGCTCTTCTCGCGCGCGGCGCGATCGCGCTCCAGGCCACGGGCGAGGCGGACCGCCGGGTTCTGCAGGCTGGAGACCAGGGGACCCGGCCCGGAATCCGATCGCCCCGTCATGCGCGTACCTGCGCTATAGTCGGGACCTGTCCGCCGCGCCGGCAAGCAGGGCGATGATGGCACCGACACTGCAGCGCGTGGACCCGCAGCGGCCCGATCCGGGAGTCCTGGCCCGGGGCGGCGAGTTGCTGCGGCGCGGCCTCCTGGTCGTCTTCCCGACCGAGACGTTCTACGGTCTGGCGTGCGACCCTCGCCAGCCCGCCGCGGTCGAGCGCATCTTCGAGGCCAAAGGCCGGCCCGACCGCATGGCCCTGCCGCTCATCGCCGCCGACCGCGAGACCGTCCGTGGCTGCGTCCGCTCCCTCACGGATCCTGCCGGCCGCCTGATGGACGCCTTCTGGCCCGGCCCCCTGACGCTCGTGTTCCCGGCGGCGGATGATCTCCCGGCGGTCCTGCTCGGAGGTGGCCACACCGTCGGCGTGCGCGTCTCGTCGCATCCCATCGCCTCGGCTCTGGCGCGCGCCGCTGGCGGTCCGATCGTCGCCACCAGCGCCAACCGATCGGGCGGACCGCCCCCTTCGACGGCTCAGGAGGCCCTGGAGGCGCTCGGCGACGTCGTGAGCCTCATCCTCGACGGGGGGCCGACCCAGGGTGGCAGCGCCTCCACGGTCCTCGATCTCACGGTCGATCCGCCGCGGCTGGTCCGCTCCGGAGCGGTGCCCCGCGGAGCCATCGAGTCCGTTCTCGGCCGGCGACTCGGCTGAATCATCCCGGGCATCCGACGGCTCCTTATCGCCGCCCGCGAGCGCGACCCGCCAGAGCGCCCGGAAGTCCGCGCCGGAGCCGAGCTGGAAGCCATGCACGCGCTCGCGCAAGGCCGCGCTCACTTCGCGGTGCCACAGGCAGATGTAAGGGACGTCCTCGGACAGAAGGGCCTGGATCCGGACGTAGTCGGCGCGCCGCGCTTCCGGATCGCTCTCCGCGGCCCCCGCATCGATGAGGCGATCGACCTCCTCGCGCGCGTAGCCGCCGCGGTTCAGCCCGTTCGGGGGCCGGTGCGCGGAATGGAATCGCAGGCGGTAGATGTCGGGGTCGGAGATCTCGGTCCAGTTCGACACCACGACCTGAAAGCGGCCGGCCCGCAGGTCGTCGTAGAAGGTGGCCCACTCGAACGTGCGGACGTCGACTCCGATGCCGCTCCTCGCCAGCTGTTCCTGCACCACGGAGGCCAGCTGCTGTGCCAGCTCGGAGGAGGGGGCCTTGTACTCCAGCCGGAACCGGACGCGCGGCCCCGGCCCGTCCGGATCCGGATAGCCCGCCGCATCGAGGAGACGCGCCGCGCGCTCCGCATCCAGGTGGTAGTCCGTGACCTCCGCGTTGTAGGCCCAGTGGCCGGGGGGCAGAAGGCCCGTCGCGAGGACCGCCGCGCCGTGCAGAAGGTGTTCCACGATCTCCCGTCGATCGAGGCTCCACGCGATGGCCTGGCGCACCCGTCGATCGGCGAGGATCGGATCCGCCAGGTTGAACGCCATGTAGACCACGTTGCGGCCGGGGCGGCTCTCCGTGCGGAAGCCCGGCCGTCCGCGGACTCGCGCCAGATCGTCGGGAGTGAGATCGTTGACGACGAGATCCACGGTCCCCTTGAGGAGCTCCAGGAGGCGCGCCGTCGTGGAGGGGATGATCCGCAGGCGGATGCGCTCGAGGCGGCTGCGCCCCTCGTGATAGCCGTCGAAGCGCACGAGCAGTAGGTCCTCGTCCTTACGATAGCGCGCCAGCTTGAAGGGCCCCGTACCATTCGCGTGGCGCTGTGCCTCCTGCCCGACGCCGGCACGCAGGATGGGGATGTTGAGGTTCGTCAGGATCGGCTCGAACGGCCGCCGCAGCCGGAACACGACCGTCCGCGGGCCTTCCGGCTCCACCGAGGCGAGCGCTTCCAAGTCGGACTTGCGGAACGACGCGACCCGGTCCTCCAGGATAGAGCGGTAGGTGTCCACCACGTCCTCCGCCGTCAGCTCGGCGCCGT